>JBDSMR010000068.1:0-55045 GCA_039915735.1 Usitatibacter sp.
ACCGCCTTCATCAGGCCGATGTTGCCTTCCTGGATCAGGTCGAGGAACTGCAGGCCGCGGTTGGTGTATTTCTTCGCGATCGAGATCACCAGGCGCAGGTTGGCCTCGATCATCTCGCGCTTGGCGCGGCGTGCCTTGGCCTCACCCGTCGACATCTGGCGGGCGATTTCCTTCAGGTCCTTGATCGGGATGCCGACATCCTTCTGCAGGTTGATCAGCAGTTCCTGCTGCTCCATCACCGCGGGCTTGAAGCGCTCCAGCGCCTTGGCGTAGGCCTTGCCCGAGGCGACTTCTTCAGCCGCCCACTTCATGTTGGTCTCGTTACCCGGGAAGACCTTGATGAAGTGCGCGCGCGGCATGTTCGAATTCTTGGTGCACAGCTCCATGATCTCGCGCTCGTGGGAGCGCACGCGCTCCACCAGGCCGCGAAGCCCGCTGCACAGGTGCTCCACCTGCTTGGCCGTGAAGCGCACCTGCAGCAGCTCCTTGGAGATGCTTTCCTGCAGGTCCTTGTAGGCGCGCGAACGGTAACCCTTCTCGGCCAGGATCTTCTTGGTTTTCTTGAAGAGCCTGCGGATCTTGTTGAAGTGGCCAAGGGCGTTCTGCTTGAGCTCCTCGAGGTCGGCGCTGGCGACGGCCTCGTCCTGGGCCTCCTGCTCTTCCTCGTCCAGCTCCTCGAGCTCTTCTTCTTCGCTGAGGTCTTCCTCGGCGCGGCCGACGTCTTCGCCTTCTTCATCCACCAGGCCATCGACGAGTTCGTCGATGCGCATCTCGTCCTTCTCGACGAGTTCCGACAGGCGCAGGATTTCCTCGATTGTCGTCGGGCACGACGAAATCGCGTGGATCATGTGCTTGAGGCCGTCCTCGATACGCTTGGCGATTTCGATCTCGCCCTCGCGGGTGAGCAGTTCCACCGAACCCATTTCGCGCATGTACATGCGCACCGGGTCGGTCGTGCGGCCGAATTCCGCATCGATGGTGGTCGAGAGGGCTTCTTCCGCCTCCTCGATCACGTCTTCCTCGGCGATCGGGGCCGGCTGGTCCGTCATCAACAGCTGTTCGGCATCGGGCGCTTCGTCATAGACGGCGATCCCCATGTCGGCAAGCATCGTGACCACGCCTTCGATCTGCTCGGCGTCGGTCATGTCGTCCGGAAGGTGGTCGTTGATCTCGGCGTACGTGAGATAGCCACGTTCCTTGCCGAGGACGATCAGGTTCTTCAGGCGTTTCTTCTGTGCTTCGACTTCGGCCAGCTTGTTTTCGGCCTTGTCTTCGTGGTGCTTGCTGGATTTCTTCAATTTCGGAACTCCCCGCGCGGCGTTTCGGGAAAACCGTCAATTCTAACAGAGTCGGGCCGCTACTCGGGAGACGGAGTTCCCGACTTCGCGGATTGCAGGTCCCGGTACTCGGCGATGTCCTGCGCGCTCGCGGCTCCCTCGCCCATCAGCCGGGCGAGCTCATCGGCCCTGCGGGCGCGGCGCTCTTCGCGCAGCCTTTCGAGCAGGTCGGAGACCTCGCCCTTCACATTGAAATCGGGGCTCTCCGCCTCTTTAAAAAGGGGGTCCTCGATAGCGGAATCGATGACCGCCGCACTACCCGAACCTTCAAAGTGAGCACTAGCTTGGGCCCAACTGCGGTCCGGGTATTCGCGGAAAAATGCTACAAGTTCGCGTAACGCCTGCCATTCCTGCCCATCGTCGTCGATCAGCTCAGTCGGTATCTCGGCGGCCATTTCAGGCACCGCCGCGACCAAAGTCAGGAGCTTCTTCTGCAGCCGGGCAGCGCCCTGGCGGATGGCACGGGACGGAGTGGCCCGTTGAGGGACACTCACTTTCGAGGGAATCAGGGCTTCGATTTCCTCCGGAGACAGGCGGGCCAACTCCGCCAGGCGGCGGCGAAGCATGGCGGAGAGGGCCGGCGCCTCGATCTGGGCGACCAGCGGTTTGGCCTGGGAAAGGAAGCGGGCCCGGCCCTCCTCGGTGCCCATGTCGACCTTGGCCGCCAGCTCGGCGAACAGGAACTGGCTGAGCGGCTTGGCCTCCCCGATGGCCTTGAGGAAGGCGTTTTTGCCCTCCCGGCGCACGTACGAGTCCGGATCGTCTTCCTTCGGCAGGAAGAGAAAACTCACTGCCTTGCCGTCGGCCAGCACCGGCAAGCTGATTTCGAGTGCTCGCCAGGCGGCCTTGCGGCCAGCATTGTCGCCATCGAAGCTGAAAACCACGTTGTCGGCCAACCGCATGAGCTTGGTGAGGTGCATTGGCGTAGTGGCCGTCCCGAGCGTGGCCACGGCGTTTTCCACGCCGCTCTGGGCCAGCGCAACCACGTCCATGTAGCCCTCGACCACCAGCACCTGGTTGGCGTCTCGGATGGCGCGGCGCGCCTGGTAGAGGCCGTAGAGCTCGCGCCCCTTTTCGAACAGCGGCGTTTCCGGGGAGTTGAGGTACTTGGGCTCGCCCTCGCCGATCACACGGCCGCCGAAGCCAATTACATTGCCGCGAGCATCGAGGATGGGAAACATCACGCGATTGCGGAAGCGGTCGTAGCGGCGCGATTTCTTCTCGCCCTCGGCCTCGGTGTCGATCACCAGGCCGGTGTCCTTCAGCGGCGCCGTCGCGTAATCCGGAAATATCGCCTCGAGGTTCTGCCAGCCATCGGGGGCGAAGCCCAGGCCATATCTGGCGGCGATTTCCCCCGAAAGGCCACGGCCCTTGAGGTAGTCGATCGCCACCTTCGATTTCTTCAGCTCCGCGCGGTAGTAAGTGAGCGCGTCCATCATGCGGACCGCGAGACCCGGTGCCTCAGCCGATCCGGGTCGCTCCGGCCGGCCACGGGTCTCGGGCACCGGCACGCCCACGGATTCAGCCAGCGAGCGGATGGCCTCGGGATAAGCGAGGCCCGAATATTCCATGAGGAAGCCGATGGCGTTGCCGTGCGCCCCGCAACCGAAGCAGTGATAGAACTGCTTGGTGGGGCTCACCGAAAAGGACGGCGACTTCTCGGTATGGAAGGGGCAGCAGGCCTGGAAGTTGGCCCCCGCCTTCTTGAGTTTCACATGGCGGTCGATCACGTCGACGATGTCGACGCGCCCGAGCAGGGACTGGATGAATTCCTGCGGGATCATTGGGGGGAGATTATCCCAACTTGGATTTCACCAATCCCGAAACCCGTCCCATGTCGGCACGCCCGGCGAGCAGCGGCTTCACCACCGCCATCACCTTGCCCATGTCGGCCGTGGAAGTGGCGCCGGTGGAGGCGATGGCCTGGGCAACGATGGCGTCGACTTCCTCGGCGGAGAGTTGCTTCGGCAGGTAGACCTCGAGGATGCCGACCTCGTATTTCTCCTTGTCGGCGAGGTCCTGGCGCGCGGCCTTCTCGAACTGCGAAATCGAGTCCTTGCGCTGCTTGAGCATCTTCTCCACCACGCCGATCACGCCGGTGTCGTCGAGGGTGATGCGTTCGTCGACTTCCTTGCGCTTCACTTCCGAAAGCAGCAGGCGCAGCGCGTTGAGTTTTTCGGTTTCGCGCGCCTTCATGGCGATCTTGATGTCTTCGTTCAGCTGTTCACGTAGCGGCATTGGGCTCTCCAAAAATGACTGCGGCGAGCCGGGCAGGTGCCGGGCTCGCCGCGAAAATCCTGTGATGGCCGCAGGCTTAGTACAGCTTCGGCGGCAGCATCTGTGCGCGCATGCGCTTGTAGCGGCGCTTCACGGCGGCGGCGTGTTTGCGCTTGCGCTCGGCCGTGGGCTTTTCGTAGAACTCGCGCGCACGCAGCTCCGTCAGCAGGCCGGTTTTTTCGACCGCACGTTTGAAACGACGCAGTGCTACGTCGAAGGGCTCGTTCTCTTTGACTCGTACGATAGGCATTGGGCTTTGACCGCTTAAGTGGTGCCGGAAAACCACGCATAATAGCAGAGTTCTGCCCCCCAAGAAAGCCGCCTTTTACCCGTGCTCATACTCGGGATCGAGACCTCCTGCGACGAAACCGGCGTGGCCCTCTACGACACCGTGGAAGGCCTGCTGGGCGACGCCCTGCATTCGCAGGTCGAACTACATGCCGTCTACGGGGGGGTGGTCCCGGAACTGGCCTCCCGTGACCACGTGCGCCGCCTGCTGCCCCTCACCCGCTCCGTCCTGGACCAGGCCAAACGGACCATGGCTGACGTGGACCTCATTGCCTTCACGCAGGGGCCCGGCCTGGGGGGCGCCTTGCTGGTGGGGGCTTCCGTCGCGGCCGGACTGGGGATCGCCCTGGGCAAGCCGGTGGTGGGGGTGCATCACCTGGAGGGACACCTGCTTTCCCCCCTCCTGGCCGAACCGAGGCCGGAATTTCCGTTCATCGCGCTGCTGGTTTCCGGTGGCCATACGCAGCTCATGCGCGTCGATGGCGTCGGACAATACGCGCTGCTGGGAGAAACGCAGGACGATGCGGCCGGCGAAGCCTTCGACAAGACCGCAACGCTGCTGGGGCTGGGCTACCCGGGTGGGCCTGCCCTGGCAAAACTCGCGGAAAGCGGAGACGGCACGTGTTATCCGCTGCCGCGCCCGATGATTTCGAGCGGCGACCTCAACTTCAGCTTCAGCGGGCTCAAGACGGCGGTGCTCACGCGGGTGCGCGGCCTGGGTGAAATCGACGATCGCCAGCGCGCGGATCTTGCAGCGTCTTTCCAGGCCGCGATTGTGGATGTGTTGTGTTCGAAATGCCTCGCCGCGTTGAAGCGCGAAGGCATGCAGCGACTGGTGGTGGCGGGCGGCGTGGGTGCAAACACCTCGCTGCGCCAGAGGCTCACGGAAGCGACGCGCGCGATGGGTGGCCAGGTGTTTTTCCCGCCGCTGCGGCTCTGCACCGACAACGGCGCGATGATCGCGTTTGCGGCGGCGCTCAAGTATCCGCAGGGAAGCGCCGGTGCGGAAAGTTTCCAGGTCCACCCGCGCTGGGACCTCGCGCAGGCGGCACGCATCAGCTAGTCGGCGCCGTGGCGCCGGGCTTCAAGCGCTTCGTCCAGTTCTTCTTGCGCGCGCTTCACCGCTTCTTCCAGCTTGCCGACGCGATCGAAATATTTTTCATTCGGCGCGGCGACCGCGCAGACGGTCACGCCCTTGCCGTTCACGTCCTTGGTGGCGCGGCAGTTGGAGCGCTGCTGCGACTGCCCATGCATGCCGCCCTGCCCCGCCTGCATTTGCCGCTGGATGATCTGGCGCTCATCCGGCTCCGTCTCGCCGCCATCCTCCAACGCCTTGCGCGCGGCTTCGAGGTTGGCGCGCGCTGCCTTCACGCGCGCTTCGAGTGTATTGCGCGTGGCGCGCCGCTTGGTGAGGTAGTCCGCCGGCGCCTGGACTTCCGGCTCCGCGGTGCCGGGCGCTGTCCCCACCGCAGCAGGCGCCGCCGGTGCGGGAGCCACACGCGCGGGACTGGCGGGGACATCAGGTTCGATGCGCGTCACCTCGCCCTTGAAATTCTTCGGTGGCTGGTCGCTGTATTGGGTGCGGCCCTGCGCATCCAGCCACTTGTAGAGGACCTGCGCATGCAAGGGCGCGCAGGCGAGTGCGCCCAGCAGCAATGCGGCGAAAGTACTAGCCGCCTTCGGCACGCTTGAGTTCCTCCTCCGCCAACTTGACCGTCTGCTCGAGGTCCTTCACGCGCGCGGCGTAGCCATCGGAGAACACCGGCCGCGTGCCACCGCCCTTGTTGCCGACGCGGCTCACTTCGCCCTCGCCCGGATTGTCGATCGCCGCCTTCAGCGCCTTGCGCGCGTCATCGAGTTTCTTGCGCGCGTCCTTCACGCGGTCACCCGAGCTCTGGGCAGGGGCGCGGCCTTCGCGTGGGCTGTCGGAGTCCGAGCCCGAGGACTTATCGGCCGGCGGCAGCTTGGGAAGCGTGGCGGTGTTGGCGTTGGGATCGATGGTCATCGGCACGACCTTGCCGTCGAAATCCTTCGGCGCCTTTTCCGAATAGGTGACCTTGCCGTTCTTGTCGATCAGCTTGTAGAGCGTCTGCGCCTCCACTCCGGATGAAAACGCGGCGAGCGCCAGGCCAAGGCCAAGCAGCGGGATGATCCTGTTGTTCATGTTTCTCTCCTAGGCGGCCACGCGGGCCGCGCCACAGACTTCGCAATGCGGGTCGCGCATCAGGCGCACTTCGTGCCATCGGCTTGCGAGCGCGTCGAACATCATCAACCTTCCGGCGAGCGACTCGCCGATGCCCGCCAGCAGCTTGATCGCCTCGAGCGCCTGGACGGTGCCGATGACGCCCACGAGCGGCGCGAACACACCCATGGTCGCACAGCGCTCTTCTTCCTCGCCGCTCGCCTGCTCGGGGAACAGGCAGTTGTAGCAGGACGCCTCCGGCGCTCGCAGGTCGAAGACGGCGACCTGGCCGTCGAAACGGATGCCGGCACCGGAGACGAGGGGCTTGCGCGCCGCGACACAGGCGCGGTTGATCGCATGGCGGGTGGCGAAATTGTCGGAGCAGTCGAGCACCACGTCCGCGCCGCGCGCCAATGCCGCGAGCCGCTCGGGGCCGGCTCGTTCGTCGAGCGCCTCGACATGGATCGTGGAATTGATCGCCGCCATCGTGGCCGCCGCGGAAGCCGCCTTGGGAGCGCCGACGGAATTTTCGCGGTGGATCACCTGGCGCTGCAGGTTGGTGAGGTCGACGTAATCGCCATCAACGAGGGTGATGTGCCCCACGCCGCTGGAGGCGAGATACATGAGGGCGGTGGAGCCCAGACCGCCTGCGCCAACCACCAGGACGTGAGCGGCGAGAAGGCGCTCTTGCGCTTCCTCGCCGAACTCGTTCAGCAACAGGTGGCGGCTGTAGCGAAGGCGCTGGGAATCGTCCACTTGCGCCTTGCCGCGCGCGCCTCTACTTCGTCGCGGCGCTGGCGCTCGCCGTGGTGATGACCGGAAGGCCCTTCAGGTGGGCGACGGCGGCGTTGAGCTGCACGTCTTCCTTCTTTGCGTTCGGGTCCTTCTTTGCGTTCGGATCTTTCCTGGCGTCCTTGGCATCGGCAGTCCTGGCATCACCCTTCACCGCCGGAACCGAGGCCGACTGGCCGGTAGCGGGAACGGTGATGACCTTGTCGACCGGCGCCTTCTGGGCCGGCTTGGCGGCAGCACTACCCTTCGCTTCCTTGTCGTCCTCGATGGCCAAGTGATGCTGAAGGTCGGCTTCGCGCAGCAGGACCCTGGTGGCTTCATCCTCCACCACGATGTCCGCGGAGATGCCCTTGGCCTGGATCGAGCGCCCGCTCGGCGTGTAGTAGCGCGCCGTCGTGAGCTTGACCGCCTGGTTGTTCGGCAGCGGCAGGATGGTCTGCACCGAACCCTTGCCGAACGTCTGCACGCCGATGATGGTGGCGCGATGGTGGTCCTGCAGCGCTCCGGCGACGATTTCCGAAGCCGAGGCGGAGGCGCCATTCACCAGCACGACCATGGGCACGGTCTTGACGGCCGCGGGAAGGCGGGCGAGATAGTCTTCCTTGAAGGCGCCGCCGCGGACGTAATTTTCCTTGGTCGCGGTAAGGCGCATCTTCGCGTCCTCGGTGCGGCCATCGGTGTAGACGACGAGCGCGTTCTTCGGCAGGAACGCGGCGGAGACCGCAACTGCCGCATTGAGCAGGCCACCCGGATTGCCGCGAAGGTCGAGCACCAGGCCCTTCATGTCGCCGTTGGATTGCTTGTAGAGGTCGTTGAGCGCCGTGACGAGGTTCTCGCCGGTGTGCTCCTGGAACTGCGTGACGCGGATCAGGCCGTAACCCGGCTCGATCATCCTGGCCTTCACGCTTTTCACGCGGATCACGTCGCGCTTCACGACGATCTCGAGCGGCTGCGGCTCGTTCTTGCGCAGCACCGTGAGTTTCACTTCCGTATGCGGCTTGCCCCGCATGCGCTTGACGGCGTCGGAGAGCGAGATGCCCTTCACCGAGACTTCGTCGAGCTTGATGATGAGGTCACCCGCCAGCACGCCCGCGCGGAAAGCCGGCGTGTCTTCGATCGGGGCCACGACCTTGATGAAGCCGTCCTCGGCGCCAACCTCGATGCCGAGGCCGCCGAATTCACCCTGCGTGCCGACCTGAAGGTCACGATAGGCTTCCTGGTCGAGGAACGCGGAATGCGGGTCCAGGCCGGTCAACATGCCATTGATGGCTTCCTTGAGGAGCTTGCGGTCCTCGACCGGCTCGACGTAATCGCTCTTGATGCGGCCGAAGACTTCGCTGAAGAGGCGCAGGTCGTCGACCGGCAGCTGCAGCGCGCTGATCTGGCGATCGGCGACGGCGGAAAAATGGAGGCTGGCGGCGACACCAAGTGCCGCGCCAATGGCGAGGAGGCCGATCTGCTGGAATTTCTTTTGCACCGAATTTCACCCTTGCCCCAGTGGGGGCCTCGAAGAAAAGCTGGTCTCGTTTCCCCTGGCGCTTATTGGGCGACCCACCGCAGCGGATCGAACGGTTTTCCGTCACGCCTCAACTCAAAGTATAGCCCCGAATCCGCGCTGCCACCCGAGGCTCCCACCTGGGCTACGGCGTCTCCCCCACGAACGGATTCACCCACCTGCCGGAGCAATCCGTCGTTGTACGCATAGAGGCTCATGTAGCCCTTCCCATGGTCCAATATCAGGAGGTTTCCGAAGCCGCGCAACCAGTCTGCATAGACCACGCGCCCGTCGGCTACGGCCCTGACGGTTTCACCCGTAACGGCGCGGATGAATAGCCCCTTCCAGGTCCCGGATTCCTCGCGGGCGGCGCCGTATCGATGCACCAGCTCGCCGCGCACCGGCAGCTTGAGGCGACCTTTCAGCGCCTCGAAGGCCTTCGCCGAGACGGAGGAGTCGGCGACGCTATCGATGGTTTTTCCGGGTGCCGGCGGCGCGCCTGGCCTGGCCTTCGCCACTTTCTCCTTCTCCTTCTCCCGCTCGCGTTGGCGCGCGGCAAGCGTTCGGGCGATCTCTTCCACCAGCTTCGAGAGTCGCGTCTCGTCGCGCTTGAGCTTGCCGATCTCGCGCCGTCCCTTGGCGATGTCCCCGGCGAGCTTGTTCACGACCGCGGCGCGCGCGGCACGCTCCTTCTCCAGCTTGCGTGCCTCGGTGGCGCTTTCAGCCTCGTTCTGCGCAAGCTCCTCGCGGCGCGCCGCGGCGTCGGTGGCGAGCACTGCGAGTTCCTCACCCTTGCGGCGCAGCTGCGCGATGAGGTCGGCACGCGCGCGCTGGATGTAGTTGTAGTACTCGATGTGTCGCGCAACCGTGGCCGCATCCTTGCCCTCGAGCGCCAGGCGCAGGCGATCCGGCGCGCCCTGCTGGTATTGCAGGCGCAGCAACTTGCCCGCCTGCACTTCCTGCTCCGCGATGCCGGCGCGTGTCTCGCGCTCCTTCTTCGTGATCGTATCGAGCTCGCCTTCGAGCGCTCGGCGCCGCTGGGACAACTCGAAGAGCGCGCGATGCGCCTCGCTCACCGCCTTGCCGCTCTCCTTGAGCTGGTCGGACGCCTCGCCACTCGACTTCTCCGCCGCCGCGAGATCGGCCTGCATCTTCTCGATGCGCCCACGCAGCTCCTTCAACTCCTGCTCGCTCGCGGCATTGTTCTGCTGCGGGGCGTTTTTCTGCGGCGCGCCGAGGGCCGGCGCGCACGCAAGCGCGCAGCACACGGCGGCCGCGCGCAGCAACAAACGCCCCGCGGGGGCTGCAGGCATCGGCGCTACTTGGCCTTGCCCTGGCTCGCGACCGAATGCATCGCCTTCGCGATTGCTTCGGGATCACCCAGGTAGCGGCGTCCCTTCGGTTGCATCGCGTCGTCGAACTCGTAGACCAGCGGCACGGCAGTGGGCACGTTCTCCGCGACGATCGCCTCCTCCGACAGGTTGTCGAAGTACTTGATCAGCGCACGCAGGCTGTTGCCGTGGGCCGCGACCAGCACGCGCTCGCCGGCCGCGACACGCGGGGCGATATGCTCCGTCCAGTAAGGCACCACTCGCACCACCGTGTCCTTGAGGCATTCTGTGAGCGGGATCTCGGCGCGAGAAAGTTTCGAATAACGCGCATCGTTTCGCGCGTCGCGCTCGTCGCCTTGCGTGAGCTCCGGCGGCGGGATGTCATAGCTGCGGCGCCAGACCAGCACCTGCTTCTCGCCGAACTTGGCCGCGGTTTCCGCCTTGTTCAGGCCCTGCAGCGCGCCGTAGTGGCGTTCGTTGAGATGCCAGTCCTTCTGCACCGGCAACCAGAGGCGGTCCATCTCCTCCAGCGCGAGGTTGAGCGTGCGGATGGCGCGCTTGAGCAGCGAGGTATAGGTGAAATCGAAATCGAATCCTTCCGCCTTGAGCAGCCTGCCCGCGGCACGCGCGTCTTCGGCGCCCTTGGCGGTGAGGTCCACGTCGGTCCAGCCGGTGAAGCGGTTTTCCTTGTTCCACGTGCTCTCGCCGTGGCGCAGCAGTACGAGTGTTTTCATGGGCCTGATTTTAGAGCACTCACAGCCGGAACCACAGAGCTCACCGAGGAAAAGTAAAATGACACCCTTGAGCACACCCACCCCCAGAGAAGAATTCCTCGCCGGCAGCCGCGAAATGGCGCCGATGCTGATCGGCACGATGCCGTTCGGCTTCGTCTCCGGCGTCGCCGCGATCACCGCGGGCATGACCGCCTTCCAGGGCATCACCCTGTCGGTGCTGTCGTTCTCCGGCATCGCGCAGCTCATCACCTCGCAGCTGATCGCGGTTGATTCTCCCGTCATCGTGACCATCGCGGCCGCGTTCGTCGTCAGCCTCCGGTTCCTGATGTACAGCGCTTCGGTATCACCCCATCTCGCCCACCTGCCGCGACGCTGGCGGATGCTGCTTTCCTACGTGATGACGGACCAGAGCTTCGCGGCGGCAGTGCGGCATTTCAGCGCGCCCGGCGATCGCCACAACCGCCATTGGCACTTCCTCGGCTCGGCCCTCACGCTCTATGTCACATGGCAGGCGGCGGTAGCTTTCGGCGTTCTTGCGGGCGCAAGCGTGCCGGCCGCCTGGTCGCTCGATTTCGCCGTCGTGTTGTGTTTCATCGCCCTGCTCATGCCCGCCGTCAGATCGCGCGCGGACCTCGCGGCGGCGATTGTCTCCGGCGCCGTCGCGCTCATGGCGGCGGGCCTGCCCTACCGGCTCGCGCTGGTGGTCGCGTCGATTGCGGGGATCGCCGCGGGCATGGCGATCGAATTGCGACGGGAGGCTTCGAAATGAGCACCTGGCTGGCAATCGTCGGCGTGTCCCTGGTCACGTTCCTGCTGCGCGCATCGTTCATCGTGTTCGCGAACCCGCAGCGCTTTCCGCACCGGTTCCGCCAGGCACTGGTCTTCGTACCGCCGGCGGTGCTGGCCGCGATCGTGATCCCGGGACTGCTCATGGCGCAGGGCCAGCTCGACCTCACGCTCGCGAACCCCCGCTGGATCGCAGGCGCCGTGGCCATGCTGGTCGGGTTCCTGGTGCGCAAGCCGGTCGCGATCATCGTTTCCGGGATGTGCACGCTGTGGTTGCTGCAGTGGGCATTGGGGTAAAATTGACCCTTTCGCCACGCCTGCCCTGGGGCAAATCCGCAATGAGTGACTTCCTGATGAACAACCTCGCGCTGGTCGGGCTTTTCCTGGCCAGCGGGCTCATGCTGGTCTGGCCGGAGATCATGAAGCTCGCGGGCGGTGGCGGCGAAGGCGCCGTCGGCACGCTGGAAGCCACGCGTCTCATGAACCAGAACGGCTCGTTGATCATCGACGTGCGCGATGAAAAGGATTTCGCCAACGGCCACCTGCCGCGCGCGCGTCATATCCCCGTGCGCGAGCTCGCCGGGCGCATGGATGAGATCAAGCGTTTCAAGGACAAGCCGGTGCTGGTGACCGACCAGGGCGGGACACGCGCTGCCGCGGCCGCCCGGTTGCTGAGGCAGTCGGGATTCACCAAGGTGGCCCAGTTGAAAGGCGGCATCGCGGCTTGGCAACAAGCCAGCCTTCCCGTGGAAAAGTGATGGCCAAGGTCATGATGTATTCAACCGGCGTCTGCCCCTACTGCCTGATGGCCGAGCGGCTGCTGAAATCGAAGGGGGTGGCCGAGATCGAGAAGGTCCGCATCGACCTCGAACCCGCGCGCCGCGACGAGATGATGCAGCGCACCGGCCGGCGCACCGTTCCGCAGATCTACGTCGGCGAGCGCCACGTGGGCGGCTACGACGATCTTTCCGCGCTCGACCGCGCCGGCGGCCTCGATCCCCTCCTCGCCGCCTGATCGCGGCGCAACGAATTTCCACAAGCGTCACACAACAAGGAAGCTCCATGAGCGAAGCCGCGCAGAACACCCAGCCCGTTTTCTCGATCGAGAAGGTCTACGTGAAGGATCTCTCGCTTGAAATTCCCAACGCCCCGCAGATCTTCCTCGAACGCGAGGCGCCGCAGGTCGACATCCAGTTGCACCACAACACCAACGGCGTGGAGGAAGGCGTCTACCAGACGGTGCTCACCGTCACCGTGACCGCGAAGGTGAAGGACAAGACGATGTTCCTGGTGGAAGCCGCGCAAGCCGGCATCTTCGTCGTCCGCAACGTGCCGCCGCAGGAGCTGGAAGCGGTGCTGTCGATCGCCTGCCCCAACATCCTCTTCCCGTACGTGCGTGAAGTGGTCTCCGACGTCGTGGTGCGCGCCGGCTTCCCGCCGGTGGTGCTGAGCCCGGTCAATTTCGAGGCGATCTACCAGGCGCAGCGCGACTCGCAAGCCCAGGCAGAAGCCGCCCCGGCCGTACAGATCATCACCCCGACGGTTTCGCACTAGGCCATCGTGCGCGCCATCCTGCTGGCCGGGATCGCGCTTGCCGCCGTGCCTGCATGGGCGGCGGAGTTCCGCGCGCTGGGCGACAAGCCGGCAATCCTCTACGACGCGCCTTCCACGCGCGCCGATCGTCTCTTCGTCGCCAGCCGCTACTACCCCTTCGAGGTGCTGGTGAAGCTCGACCAGTGGACCAAGGTGCGCGACGCCAACGGCGAAGTCGCCTGGGTGGAGAACACGGTCCTCGGCACGCGTCCCACCGTACTGGTGACGGTGCCGCTCGCGGACGTTCACCAGCAGGCCAGGGTCGAATCGCCGCTGGTGTTCGAGGCGTACAAGCAGGTGATCCTCGAGGTGGTGGAGCCGCCCGCGAACGATTGGGTGAAGGTCCGCCATCGCGATGGCCAGGTGGGTTTCATCCGCCTGACGCACGTCTGGGGCGCTTGAACCCATGAGGATCGCGATCCTCGGCGCCGGCGCCTGGGGGTCGGCACTGGCGATTTCATTCAGCGGCCAGCACCAAGTGCGCCTCTGGGCGCGCGATCCCGCCGCTGCAGCATCGCTGCATGCCTCGCGCGCCAGCCGCTACCTTCCCGGCGCCTCACTACCCGCAACCATCCGCGTCGAGACCGACATGGCCGTGGCCGTGGCCGATTGCGACCTCGCCATCATCGCCACCGCAACCGCCGGTCTGCGTGAAACCGCGCGGTCCCTCGGCGCCATCGCCCAGTCACCGGCGCTTCTCTGGGCGTGCAAGGGATTCGAGACGTCTTCGCGCGAACTGCCCCACCAGGTCGTGGCCCAGGCGCTGCCACGCGCGCACCAGGTGGCGGCACTCTCCGGACCGAGCTTCGCGCTCGAAGTCGCCGCCGGCTTGCCGGCCGCGCTGGTCTGCGCCTCCAACGATGCGCGTTTTGCCTCTGACATGGCCGCGGGACTCAACAGCGCGCGGCTGCGCATCTACTCGAGCACCGATCTCGTCGGCGTGGAATTGGGCGGCGCGCTCAAGAACGTGATCGCCATCGCGGCCGGCATCTCCGATGGGCTCGCACTCGGCCGCAACGCCCGTGCGGCGCTGGTCACGCGAGGGCTCGCGGAGATCACGCGCCTGGGCGTCGCGATGGGTGGCAAGCCCGAGACCTTCGCCGGCCTCGCGGGACTGGGCGACCTCGTGCTCACCTGCACGGGTGATCTCTCCCGCAATCGGGAGGTGGGTGTGCGCCTCGCGCAGGGCAAGGCGCTCGATGCCGTGCTTGGCGAGTTGGGCCACGTCTCCGAAGGTGTGGCCTCGGCGCGCGCCGCTCTCGACCACGCGCGCGCGGTCAGGGTGGAGATGCCGATCACGGAAGCGGTGTGCGCGGTGCTGTTCGAATCGCGGTCGCCACGCGAGGCAGTGCAACAACTGCTTTCGCGCGACCCGAGGAGCGAAAGCTAGTCCGCCGGCTGCTCCCGCGAGGAGTCGTGCAGAAAGATGCCGGCAAGGAACGCGAAGTAGAAGGCGTTCGCGGGAATGTGGAAGTTGAAATCGAACAGGCCATGCAGCGCCAGCGCCAGCACCGCCAGCCCGGCGCTGACCTGCAGGTATCCGAGCGTGCGCGAGCGGCCCCGCAGCCGCAGTACCTTCCAGCGCACCAGGTACGCGACCGCTGCCAGCGCGACAAATGCGATTCCCGCCACACCCATCTCGAGGAAGGCCTCCGCGTAGTCGTTGTGCGCGTGGTCGATGAAACCCAACAGCCCCTCGGACTGGTAGCGGCGGAAGACATCCGCGAACGTGCCGAGCCCGCTGCCCAGCGGCAGGAACTCGAGTGCTCCGCGCACCGCGGCCGCCGCGATGCGCAGGCGCCCGTCGTAGCCGAGTGACAACTCGTCGGGCGCGAAGCGCTCGAGGATCGGCGTGAGGCCGACGTAGGCGGCGAGCAGCAGGGACATTGCCGACACCGCGCCCAGCAACACGCGGATTCGAACCGATCCTGCCCGCCACACCAGCCCCAGCGCGGCCGCCGCGAATGCCGCCAGGCCGCAGCCGATGCCCGCGCGCGAGCGCGTGAAAAGCAGCGCCGCCATCACCAATACAATCACGATCGACCATGCGATGCGCCGCGCCAGCATCGCGTCGGCGTGGCGCGGATGCTCGAGCATCGCCCGGCCGTCCGCGTCGCGCGGCGGCAGTGTCTCGGCCGCCCAGATCGCCACCAGCATCGGCAGCGCCATCGCCATCAGGCCCGCGAAATGGTTCCTGTTGATGTAGGTGCCGGTGGCAGCGCCGCCCGAGAACGCATTGCCCAGCCGCAACAACGAATCGCTGCCGGCTCCCACCTGCAGGATCCCGAGCAGCGCCTCGCAAACCGCAACGGCGACAAAAACCAGCGCGAGCGCGCGCAACTTGTGGCGCGCGATCACCTGCAGTGCCAGCAGGACCGCGATGCACGGCAACAGGGCCAGCGCCGCGTACTGCGTCGCGACGGGATTGATCGAGATCGAGCGCCAGCCTGCCTCGATGCCGGCGACTTCCAGCACGCGCCCATAGGGCGCGTGGCCCGGCAAAGCGGACCAAAAGGACACGGGCAGCGGCAGCAACTGCACCAAGGGCACCGCCACCAGGATCGCCAGGGCCCAACGCAGTGCCGCCGGAAGGCGTTTCCACGCCGTCGGAAGGTCCCCGGCCCATGCCATCACGACCAGCATGGACAAGGCGCCGAGCTCGAGTACCAGTAACGGCATTGGCCGGTTGCCACCCCGGATCAGCGGCGCGAACACCAGGAGGGTGGCGACCATCCAAAAAAGAACGGGGCCAGAGGCCCCGGTGCTCTTTTCGGCCGGCCCTGGTTTCGTCAACTCGGACTGACGGTCTGGTTGGAACGCGAGTCGACGATGGTGCCGACCGCTCCGGCACCAACCGCCCCCGGGATCAGGATGGAAGCCAGCGGCAGGCCCACGGCCGCGGGTGCGTCGATGATGGGCAATGCGGCCAGCAGCGAGCAATCGCGATCCTTCTCGACCTCGAAGCGCTGGTTCTCCTTCATGCGCACGCGGCAGCCATCGTCGTATTCGATGATCGTGCCCGAATTGGCCGTGGTGATGATGCGCGTGCCCGGCAGCAGGCGTTGCAGCTCCACACCCGAGACCAGCCCCGCATCGCGGCTCACGAGCACGCTGCCCTGAACTTCGACCAGCTTGGCGACAGTCTCGTCGTCCTTCTGCTTCTGCGCCAGAGGTTGCGTCGCGAACACCAGGGTCAACGCGGCCGCCAGCAAGGCGAGGGGCTTTTTCATTTCAATCTCCATGGCGGATGTTATCAACGTGCACGCGTGAGGCGCAAATCGTCGAACCAGGCGGTCCCCGCCACGTAAGTTGTTCCCTCGTTGAGCCCGGCGGGCTCCAGCTGCAGCACCTGCCCGCGGCAATCGGCGGGTATGGACACGGCCATGCTGAACGGGCGCCATTCGCCACCGGCCAGGAATCGCTCCGATACGGCGAGCGTGCGACCCGCCCCTTCCGCTGCGACACAGCGCAACGCCCACTGCAGGCCGCGCACGCTGCTCAGCTGATCCATCCGCGCGAGCCCGCTCAATTCATAGCGCCCCGGCGCAACCGCGAGGTATTCCTCGATCGCCGCCGCGGCCTGGCGCTTGCCGGTATAACTCACGCGCAAGGCGCGCTTGCCCGCACCGCTGTTGGCAGAGGCGAAGGCGACGGCGTTGCCCACCTCGCGCTCCGCGCCTTTGGCGATGCGCCAGTCGAAGCCCACGCCGCTCGGCTCGTATTCGAAGCTGCCGTTGAAGACGAAACCCACGTCCGCCAGGCGCTCGCGTGGCAAGGTGTTGAGCCACACCTGGTAGGCGACATCCCACTTGCCGGCGGTGCGCAGGCTCGCGGTCACGCATCCCACCTCGTCCGAATGCATCGCGCCGCCCGCGGCACGGCGCTGCAGCAGCGGCGCGAGCAACACCGGATCGACATTGCGGCGGCAGCCATCGGCGATGAATCTTCCCAGCCACTTCGGATTGCGCGCGGCGATGGCTTGCATGCCGGGCTCACGAGCGGCGAGCAGCTGCGAGAAGACCGGAAACACCTTGTCGAACTCGCCGTAGTTGTCGACCAGGCGGTCGAGTTGCACCAGTGCCTCGGGAACGCGCTTCTGGCGCAGGAAAAACGCGGAAGCAAGAGTGAGCGTGTCGCGATCGATCGGCGCCAGCTGCAGCGCGGATTCATATGCGCGCGTGGCGCCCGCGATGTCGCCCGATTGCTCGCGCGACTGCGCCATCACCAGCAATGCGGCGACCTCTGCCGGGTTGGTGCGCAGGATCTCCACCAGGTCACGCGCGGAGGATGCGCCGGGAAGCTGCGGCCTGCCGTTGTCGTCGTAGAGCACCGCGTTGACGCTGATGATGCGCCACGCGAGAAGCAGGCCGAGGGCGATGGCACCCCCACGCCAGGCCGTGGCGTTCGCGCTCACTTGCCGTCCGGGAAGAGCGAGAGGCGCGCGATGCGCACCCGGCCTTCGCGCAACGCGATGTCGATCTCGACGTCGACATTGCGCTCCATGCGTTTGCCGGTGTCGGCGTAATCGGCGACGACGGTCGCTGTGCCGAGCGCCTTCGCGGTGGTGGGCGTGGTTTGCCAGGTGAGCCGTTCCATGCGAAGGCGGCGCGTGCGCGTGGCGCGGAAGAAATCGGTATAGGTGTTGCGCACGCGGACGCCCTTCCACATGCCCAGCTGCTCGGCATCGAAGAGCGCCATCAGGGCGTCGGCATTGCCGGTTTCATACGCGCTCACGATCAGCGCCACGAGGATTTCGATGTCCTCGGACGTCGGGCCTTCGGCACGCATCGGTCGAAGCGCAGGCGGCTTCGTGGGTGAAGGCGCCGCGCCGCTGGGCGCAATGGTGGTGACTTGCGCGAGCACGACCGGCGGCTGCAACTCGGCCTGCGGGTTTGCGGCCGGCGGGCGGGCGGCGCGGGCCTCCGCCATCGATTGCACCGCGGGCTGCTGCGCCTCATTCGCCATCGGCACCGAGATCGATGCGAGGCGCAATGCCTTGGTCACCGGCTTGAACAGCTCGATCGGGTCGAAGGCTACGGCCGGTTTCATGTCCATGAACCGCGGCAGCTCGTTGCGCCACCCCTCGGCGCTGCTCAGCACGGCAGCGCGTTGCAGCAGCGAATAGTGCTGCGGCGTATCGCCCATCCACCAGGACTGGACGCCGAAGACCGCCAGCAGCACCGCGGCCACGATCGCGAAGCGCCGGCCGTTGCCACCCCGCGCCTTGTGTGGCTTGCCGGAAACAACCGCGGCGGCGTGTTCGAAGGGCGCGGAGGCGTGTGCCCGGCGCAGCATGTCGTCGTAGGCCTCGCGCGAAGACTCCGCGGAGAGGACCGCGTACGCCTCGTTCACACGCTGGGCGCAATTGGTGGGCCACTCGTGCGCGTCGGCTTCCTGGCGATCGGGATGGATCAGCGCCATCAGCAGGCGGTAGTTCTCCTTGATCGCTTCGGGGGCCGTAGGCTCCTCGAGGCAGAGCAGCTGGTAGTGGGTCGCGCGCTCCCACAGGCAGACCTGGCGCACGAAGGCGCGCGCGGCCGCAATCAGCTCCTCGCGGCCGAGTGCCGAAAGTTCACGCGCCCATTCGGGCGCCAGGCGCCCGAGCGCGATCTTGAGGACCACGTGGCCCTCGGGCAGCGGTTCATCGCCGTGGATGTAGTACGGACGGAAACGCGACGGCTCGCGATAGAAAGCCACCAATTGCGCAACCACCGACGCGACATCGGATGCGGATGCGTCGCTCATCGGTCAGGCCCGGGTGCTTTCCTTGTCGCCCAGCGCGGGCTTGGCGTACTGGTAGTAGTACGAGTGGTAGCCGTAGAGGTCGTGGTACGCATCGATCTTGGTGAGAATCACGCCGAGAGGATGAACGCCCGCCTGGTGCAGTCGCTTGAGCGCCGCCTTGGCGTGTCCCTTGCGCGTCTTGCCCGACTCGATCACGAAGATCGAGTTCTCGACCTGGTTGCACAACACGATGGAATCCGCGATGCCGATCACCGGCGGGCCATCAACAATCACGTGCGCGAAGTGGTCCTCACACTGCGACAGCAGCGTGAGCAGCTTCATGCTCGAAAGCAGGTCCACCGGATTGGGCGGCAACGGGCCCGTGGGCATCACGAAGAGGTTCGGGATTTCCGTCGGCAGCGCCATGTCCATCGGGCCCACTGTGCCCGAAAGGTAATTGGACAGGCCCTTCGTGTTCGGCACGCCCAGCATCTTGTGCATCACCGGGTTGCGCAGGTCCGCGTCGATCAGCAGGACCGGCTTGCCCATCTGGGCGAAGTTGATTGCGAGCGCCAACGCCGTGGTGCTCTTGCCCTCACCCTTGGAGCTGCTGGTCACCACCAGGCGCCGCGGAGCACCCGTGGCGGTGGAGAACTGCAATGCGGTGCGCACGGAGCGGTAAGCCTCGGCGTGCGCCGATGTGGGATCCGCATGGGGACTCATCGCGATGTTGCCGAAGCGAATCGCTTCCTGGCCCTTCAGCTTGGGCACGGCGCCCAGGACGGCGGCGCCGGTTTCGCGCTCCACGTCTTCCACGAAGCGGATGGAGTCATCGAGGTGCTCGAGCAGCCAGGCCACCATCAGGCCCACGATCAGGCCGATCATCAGGCCCATCGACAGGTTGCGGCTGAGGCTGGGCTTGTAGGGCACCAGCGGGACCTGCGCCTTGTCCACCACCGAGATGTTGTTCAGGCCCACGCCACCGGCCACACCCACCTCCTTCATGCGCGACAGCAGGCCGTCATACAGCGAGCGGTTGGTGTCCACCTCGCGCTTCACGATGCTGTAGCGGATGTTGCGGGTCTGCAGGTCCAGCATCTCGGTCTTGGCGCGGCCGAATTTTTCCTTCAGCTGCGTCTCGAGCTGCCTGGCGGAGCGGAAGTTGGAACGCGCGGATTTGCGGATCTCGTCGAGCTCGCCCTTGATCTGTTTCTCGACCTCGGCGATCTGCCCCTGCAGCTGCTGCATCCTGGGGAATGCCGGCTTGTAGATCTTGAGGTTCTCCTGGTACTCCGCCTCGAGCTTCGACTTGCTCTGCTTGAGCGCCTGGAACGCCTGGAAGTTGCGGTTCTCCTGCAGGATCGCGAGCGATTCGGGGTTCTCCTGCGCCTGCACCATCACCGCCTCGGCGCGGATGCGATCCTGCTCGGCCTTCGAGGCGGCCGAATTGAACTCCTGCAGGTTCTGCGCAAAGATGTTCTGCTTTTCGTCGATGTTGATGATCTCGAGTTCGCGCGAGAAACGCACCAGCTCGCGCTCGGAGTCCTCGAGTTTCGCCTTGGTCTGCAGCAGTTTTTCCTCGAGGAAGGTCTTGGCGTAGGCCGAGGCTTCGAAGCGCCGCTCGAGGTTGATGTTGATGAACGACTGCGCCAGCGCGTTCACCGCCTTGGCCGCGAAGAACGGATCGGTGCTGTCGAAATGCAGTCGCACCAGGCGCGAACGGCGCACCGGCTCCACCGTGAGCGAGCCCTGGATGGCGCCGACGATGGCGTTTTCCTGCATCGTCGCGGGGTCCACTTGAACCGGCGCGGGACCGCGCAGGCGCACGAAGAAGTCGTGCAGGAAATTGCCGGTGTGCGAGCTGGGATCGCCCGGGTTTGGCTTCGGCGTTTCCGTCGACTGCACCGCGACCGCGCCCTTGCGCAGGCCCAGGTCCTCGACCGCTCGTTCGGCGATCGCGCGGCTCTTCAGCAGCTCGTAGTTGGTCTGGTAGAAGTCGCCGCCATCGTAGTCATAGGTTTCCGCCGGCTGCACGTCCTTGTACGCCAGCACCTGCGGCGTGGAGCGCTCGATCTGCATCGTCATCGAGGCGCGGTAGACGGGAGGGGCGAGGTACGTGAGGACCACGGAGATCAGCGCGGAGATCACGAAGATCGCGAGGATGGTCCACTTGCGCTTCATGAAAACGCGCAGCAGGTCACGCAGGTGCAGGCTCTGCTCGAGCTGCTCCGGGGCGTTGAGCGCCGCTGTCATTTCCGGCGTCAGCGCCATCCTGCGGGGCAGCGCCACCGCGGTGGTGCGGCCGTCCTGGGAATCCCTCATCGGAACGGGTTCACTGTGTCTATCATGTCGCGGATGATTGAATCCTTGAAGAACACGCGTGCCTTCGAGCGCTTGACCACGATGAGGTCGTCGTTCACGACCGCGGGATCCTCGAGCTCGCCGGAACGAATGCGATCGACGTCGTATGTGAGCGCTGCACGCTTGCCGGAGTTGTCGGCACGAAACAGCATCACTTCAGTCATGTCGCTGAGATTGGCCTGGCCGCCGGCCACGGCGAGCGACTGCAGCAGGGTCGTGGGCCCGCGCAACGGATAGACGCCGGGCTTGTTCACGGCCCCCTCGATGGTCACGCGCTGACTGGTGTATTCCTTGATGAAAAGGCTCACCTGCGGGTTCTGCAGATAGCTTTCGCCGAGCCTGGTGACGATCAGCGCTTCAGCTTGCGTGGAAGTCAGGCCACCGAACTCCAGTGTCCCGACCAGCGGCAGGGAGACCTGGCCGCGGGAATTCACGCGAACCGTGCGGGTGAGCTGCTCGACACCGAATACCTGGATCTCGATCAGGTCTTCCGGCCCGATGCGATAGTCGCGGATGCCGACCTGTTTCACCGCCGTGGCGGGTGCCGAGGCGAGCTTGGTGCCATCCACCGGTGCCGCGACGGGAAGCGGGGTGGGGACGGGCTCGACGAGGGGGCGGGAGGTGTCCAGCGCGCCGCTCATCTTGAGAGCGACGTCGGCGAAGGAGGCGCCAGGGAGGAGGAATACACACGTCACCGTGAACAGCGTGACGCGATGTCCCATTCCCGACAATTTCTGCTGCTGCTTCATGGAGTCGTTTTTCCCAAAATTCCCTTCAATTATGCAGACATACGTTGCATGTTGCCATGCACCAAGCCACTCGCCGGCGCCACGGAATGCGGCACTATCTCAAGTCGACCCGCGGGGGGAACTCCATTGCAGCCTGCATCGATGCCGGGAAGCGTCGATAAATATATGATATTTAATGTGATTTTTAGCCAACCGGTACCGAATTGAGTATCTCCTCCCCCAGCGCCACCGAAAAGCTCGCGCGGGCAGGGTTACAGCTGCATTTCGCACCCCGGGCGTTCGGCCTGGCCTGGAAGGCGGCCCGGGGCTGGACAGCACTCTGGCTGGCGCTGCTCCTGGCCCAGGGAGTCCTGCCGGCCGCGGTGGTCTACCTGACGCGCGAGCTGGTCAACGGGTTGGCGGGGGTGGTCGCCGCGGGGGGACTGGAGAGTCCCGCGCTAACGCCTACTCTCGTCGCGGCGGCCACCATCGGCCTGCTGCTGCTGCTGGGCGAGGCGCTGCACGGTGCGGCGGACTGGGTGCGCGCAGCCCAGGCGCGCCATGTCGAGGACCATCTCAGCGGGCTGATCCATGCCAAGTCCACGCAGGTGGACCTCGCCTTCTACGAGTCGCCCGAATATCACGACCATCTCCATCGCGCGCGCGCCGAGGCGACCTACCGCCCCGTGGCGCTGCTGGAAAACGCGGGCAACCTGCTGCAGAACGGTGTGACACTCGCTGCGATGGCGGCCGTGCTGCTGCCCTATGGGTGGTGGGTGCCGGTGGCCCTGCTGTTGAGCACGTTGCCCGCCTTTGCGGTGGTGGTGCGTTTCGCGATACGCCAGCACCGCTGGCGGCAATCGGTCACCGCCGACGAACGCCGCGCCTCGTATCACGACTGGCTCATGACCACGGGCGAAGCGGCGGCGGAGATCCGCCTCTTCGGGCTCGCGCCGCACTTCCGCGCCGCGTTTTCGCAGATTCGCTCGCGGTTGCGTGGCGAGGAGCTGCGCCTGGCGCGCCAGCAAGGCGTGGCGGAGCTGATTGCCGCGGCACTCGCGCTGCTGGTGGCGGCAGCGTGCGTGGCCTGGATGGGTTGGCGCGCGATCCAGGGGCAGGCCACGCTCGGTGACCTCGCCCTTTTTTACCAGGCGTTCAGCATGGGACAGCGATTGATGCGCTCCGTCCTCGGCAGTATCGGCCACGTCTACTACAACGTGCTTTTCCTCGGAAACCTGTTTGCGTTCCTCGACCTCGAGGCGAAGATCGCCGAGCCCGCTTCGCCGCACGCATTGGCGGCAACACCCGCGGGCCTGGGCATTCGTTATCGCGATGTGTCGTTCACATACCCCGGCGCCACACGCGTGGCGCTCGAAGGCCTCGACCTCGAGATTCCACCGGGACAGATCATCGCCATCGTCGGCACCAACGGCGCGGGCAAGAGCACGCTGCTCAAGCTGCTGTGCCGCTTCTACGATCCGCAATCGGGCAGCGTCGAGCTGAACGGCGTCGACGTTCGCGACCTTCCGCTGGACGAAGTGCGCTCGCTGGTGACGGTGTTGTTCCAGGAACCCGTGCGCTACAACGCCACGGTGGCGGAGAACATCGCGTTGCATCCGGCGCTGGCGCGCGCGACGCGGGCCGACATCGAGGCAGCTGCACGTGCCGCCGGCTGCGAAGAAATGATCGCGCGCCTGCCACGGGGCTACGAGACGCTGCTCGGCAAGTGGTTCGACGGCGGCATCGAGCTTTCCACCGGAGAATGGCAACGCATCGCGCTCGCGCGTGCCTTCATGCGCCGCGCGCCGGTGATCCTGCTCGACGAACCAACGGCCGCGATGGACTCCTGGGCCGAGGCCGATTGGCTCAAGCGCTTCCGCGCGCTGGCCGATGGGCGCACCGCCATGGTGGTCACGCACCGCTTCACCACCGCGATGCGCGCCGACGTGATCTACGTGATGAACGAGGGCCGCATCCGCGAGTTCGGCACCCACGCGCAACTGCTCGCTCGCGATGGCGATTACGCCCGCTCGTGGCGCGCGCAGATGCGCGCGGAAAACGGCGCCCCGCTGCAATGATCGCCGCGCCGCGCCCGGAAGCCGAGCTGCTGCTGCACTGCGCGCGCGTTCGCCTGCCGATGAGCGGGCGCGATCGCATCAGGCAGATCTGCGCCGGCAACCCGGATTGGGAAGACTTCCTCTCGCTTGCCGCGCGCCACGGCCTGATGCCGCTCGCCTACGAGCGCCTGAACGAAATCGTTCCTGACGCGTTGCCGAAGGCGGTCACGGTGAAGCTCTGGGCCGCGCGCCAGCGCACGCTGGCGCAGAACGCCGAGATGGCGACCGAACTCATCAACATCCTCGAGGTGTTCGACGCGGTGGGCATCGTCGCGCTGCCATACAAGGGCCCGACGCTTGCGCTCGACCTCTATGGCGATGTCGGCCTGCGCCAGTTCGGCGACCTCGACATCCTGCTGCGCCTCGAAGATGTCCTTGCCGCGAAAGAGCGCCTGGTCGGCATGGGATACGTCGCCGACTATCCGCTCGAGCCCGCGGTGGAACGCGCCTTCCTGCGCTCGGGGGCGCAATACCACCTCGCGATGCGCCACGCGAAGCGCGGCCTGGTGGTGGAACTGCATTGGCGCATCGATCCCGATGTCGCAATCGAACCCGAGAAGCCCGGCGCCCGGCGCTTCCGTTCGCGAGAGTTGCTGCTGGTGCTCCTGATCCATGGCTCGAAGCACCGCTGGTCGAGCCTTGGCTGGCTGGTCGACGTGGCCGAGCTGATGGCGCGCGACAAAGTCGACTGGCCGTGGATTCGCGAGCGCTCCGGGGCGCTGGGTTGCGAACGGCGCATGGGCCTTGGGGTGTTGCTGGCCGAAGCGCTGCTGCAAGCTCCGGTGCCGCCTGAGGTGAGCGATGGGTGCCGCGCGGTGGAAGGCCTGGAGCTCACCGCCGCCGTTATCGCGCAGGACCTGCTCGCGGTGAATCTGAAGGATCGCAGCCCGCGCGAAATGCTGCGCGATAACCTCGCGCTCTACGACACGCGCCGCCAGCGCCTCAAGCACCTGCTCGACACCTTCTGGAACCCGAGCCTGGTGGAGTGGTCGCGCTGGCCGCTGCCGCGTCCGCTTTTCTTCCTCTACCCGCCGCTGCGCGTATTGCGCCTGGCGTGGAAACACTCGGCTGCTACGGTGCTCCCGCGAAGCCTTGCTGGCGCCACGCCTCGAAAACCACCACCGCCACCGCATTCGAAAGGTTGAGGCTGCGGTTGCCGGGCCGCATCGGCAGCCTCAGCACGCTTTCGCTTTCGAACGTCGCGAGGAAATCCGCCGGCAACCCGCGCGTCTCCGCGCCGAAAACGAAGGCGTCCCCCGGCTGGTAACGCACCGCGTCGTAGCGCGCCGTGCCACGTGTCGAAAGCGCGAAGATGCGGCGCTCGCCAAGCGCCAGGCGACAGGCCTGCCAATCCTGGTGCACCGTGACACTTGCCATCTCGTGATAATCGAGGCCGGCGCGACGCAGCTGCTTGTCCTCCATCGAAAATCCCAACGGCTCCACCAGATGCAGGCGCGCGCCTGCATTCGCGCAAAGCCGGATGACGTTGCCGGCATTGGGCGGGATCTCGGGCTCGAACAGGATCACTTCGAACATAGCCGGCGAATTCTACCGGCGCCCGGCGCCGGCCAGTGCAACCGCCCATGCGCTGACGCGCCCCGCGCCTGCATCCTTGAGTACACGCGCCATCGCCTCGCAGGTGGCGCCGGTGGTGAGCACATCGTCGACGATGGCCACGTGCTCGCCCGCGAAGACGCGGCGGCATTCAAACGCGCCGCGCAGGTTGCGCCGGCGCGCACGCCCGCCGAGCGATGGTTGCGGTGCGGTTTCGCGTAGCTTGACCACAGCCGCGACATCAACGCGCGCGCCAACCACCTTGCCCACGACCTTGGCGATTTCGAGCGCCTGGTTGAATCCGCGCGCGCGCAATCGCGCCGCCGTCAGCGGTGGCGCCACGATCCAGTCGGGCGGTGGCAGGGGCGCAGCGCGTTGCGCCAGTTGCAGCGCAAGCCACTTGCCCATCGCGAGGTCACCGGAGAACTTGAACCGTTGCACCAGCCGGTCCATGGGAAAGCGATATTCGAACGCCGCAAACGCATGGTCGAATGCCGCGCGATGGGTGAGGCCCTGCGCCGCCTCCGGATCACACGCCGGCAGGCGCGATTCGCACTCGGCGCAAACGAGGCCTGCGGAAGAAGCCGCGTTGCAGAGCGCGCAGTCCTGCCCACCCCATCCTGCATTAAATTTAAGCAGCTGCAAGGTCGCGGCTCGAGGCCAAATTGACATCCGGCTAAAGATCACTAATTATCAGGCTCTTACGAAGGAGAGTTGTCTGGATACCGTTATCGCTTTCCACCCTTCCGCGCGCGATATTCCCGCGGACGTCGCCCTCGAATCGCTCCGGGCAGAAGCGCTCGCGCTCTTCGCGCTTTCCTTCAACGATCTTCTCTTCCGCGCGCATACCGTGCATCGCGAGAATTTCGATCCGAACCGCGTGCAACGCTCGACGCTGCTCTCCATCAAGACGGGCGGATGCTCCGAGGACTGCGGCTACTGCCCGCAGGCCGCGCGTTATCACACCGGCGTGGAAAATGAAGAGCTGCTCTCCCTTGACGTGGTGAAAGCGGCCGCGCAGGCCGCGAAGGACAACGGCGCGACGCGTTTCTGCATGGGCGCCGCGTGGCGCGGTCCCAAGGCGCGCGACCTGGTGCCGGTGCTGGAAATGGTGCGCGCAGTAAAGGATCTCGGCATGGAAGCGTGCTGCACGCTCGGCATGCTGAAGGAAGGGCAGGCGGAACAGCTGCGCGACGCCGGCCTCGATTACTACAACCACAACCTCGACACCGCGCCCGAGCACTACGGCAACATCATCACGACGCGCGAATACCAGGATCGCCTCGACACGCTGGGCCGCGTGCGCGAAGCCGGCATCCACGTCTGCAGCGGCGGCATCGTGGGCCTGGGCGAGACGCGCGAGAACCGCGCGGGCCTGCTGGCGCAGCTGGCCTCGATGCAACCGCAACCCGAGTCGGTCCCGATCAACGAGCTGGTGCCGGTGGAAGGCACGCCGCTCGCGGACACTGCGAAGCTGCACTGGACCGAGTTCGTGCGCACCATCGCGGTCGCGCGCGTCCTCATGCCCGCGAGCATGGTGCGGCTTTCGGCCGGTCGCGCGGCGATGAGCGAGGAACAGCAGGCGCTGTGTTTCTTCGCGGGCGCCAACTCGATCTTCTACGGCGAAAAGCTGCTCACGACCGGCAATCCGGACGTCGAGCGCGACGACGCCCTTTTTGCCGCCCTCGGCATCCAGAACGCCTGAGGTCCCGATGAGCAGTCTTGCCGCGCGCCTGGCTGACGGCCTCGCTGCGCTCGAACGCGACGACCTGCGCCGCAGGCGCCGGGTCCTCGATTCCGCCCAGGGACCGCGCATCGTCGTTGATGGCCGCGAGGCCACCAACTTCTCCAGCAACGACTACCTCGGGCTCGCCAACCATCCCCGCCTGCGTGCGGCCGCACACGCCGCGATCGATTCCTTCGGCGTGGGTGCGGGTGCCTCGCCGTTGGTGACCGGGCAGATGCGCGCCCACCAGCAAGCGGAGGCGCGCTTCGCGACGTTTACCGGCCTGCCCGCCGCGCTGCTGTTTCCCAGCGGCTACGCCGCCAACCTGGGTGTGCTCGCGGCGCTGTGCGACCGCCATGCCGAAATCTTCGCCGACCGCCTCGACCACGCCTGCCTTAACGACGGCGCGATCCTCTCGCGAGCCGAGTTCACGCGTTATCCACACATGGACCTGGCCGCCCTCGAGTCGCGCCTCGCCACATCCAAGTCCGCCGTGCGCGTGGTCGCCACCGATACCGTGTTCAGCATGGATGGCGACCTGGCGCCGGTCCCCGAGCTGCTTGCGCTGTGTGAGCGCCACGAAGCGTGGCTGCTGCTCGACGACGCCCACGGCTTCGGTGTGCTCGGCGCAACCGGACGCGGCTCGCTCGAACACTTTGGCCTCAAGTCGGATCGCGTGATCTACATGGCGACCCTTGGCAAGGCCCTCGGGGGCTACGGCGCCTTCGTTGGTGCGAGCCCGATGGTGATCGACTGGCTGGTGCAGAAGGCGCGCACTTACGTCTTCTCCACGGCGCTGCCGCCGGCGGTTGCCGCCACCGCCACCGCGGCGATGGACCTTCTTGAAGAGGAGCCGCAACTGGTGGTGCGGCTGCACCAACGCATCGCGCTATTCCGCAGCCTCGCCGCCAGCGCGCAGTTGCCGCTCGCCGCTTCCGGCACCGCCATCCAGCCGCTGATGATCGGTGATGCGGCGCGCGCGATGGCGGCTTCCGCGAAGCTGCTGGAGCGCGGCTACTGCGTGCCCGCGATCCGACCGCCGACGGTGCCAGAAGGCACGTCACGCCTGCGCGTCACGATCTCCGCGGCGCATTCGCCGGGCGAGGTGCGGGGATTGGTGGCTGCCCTGGCCGAAAGCCTCGGGTGAACCTGCATGTCGAACGCACTGGCCAGGGAGCCAACCTTGTCCTGCTGCATGGATGGGGCTTGCACTCGGGTGTATGGACCGAAGTGTTGCCCGCGCTCTCCGCGCGCTACCAGGTGCATGCGATTGACCTCCCGGGACATGGATTGTCGGCCGCCGCGTCCGTCGGCACACTCGACGAGGCCGTCGACTCGATCGCCGCGCTGGTGCCCGGCAGGTCGCACATCTGCGGATGGTCGCTCGGCGGCCTCGTCGCGCAGCGGCTCGCGCAGCTTCATCCGGGCAAGGTGCATTCGCTGGTGCTCGCCAGCACCTCGCCCTGTTTCATGCAACGCACCGACTGGCCGGAGGCGATGCGCGCTTCCACGCTTGATGAATTCGCAACCGGCCTGCATTGCGACCGCGAGGCGACACTCGTGAGCTTCGTGCGTCTCAACGCCTTGAATGGCGCGCACGGGCGCGAGGCAATCCGCGCCCTCACGGCACGGCTCTTCGAGCGCGGCGCGCCTTCCGAAGCCGCGTTGCGCGCGACACTCGAGTGGCTGCGCGAAACCGACCTGCGTGCACAGGCCGCGCAGCTTCCGCGGCGCACGCTGGTGCTGCACGGCGCGCGTGATGCCCTTGCACCTGTCGCTGCGGGCGAGTGGCTCGCAGCCAACATTCCCGGCGCGGCGATCCAGCAATGGCCCGACGCGGCACACATTCCGTTCTTCACCCATCGCGAGCCCTTCGTGGGTGCCCTGGAGTCCTTCCTTGGCTGAAATCCCCTTCCCCGAGAAACGCGCGGTGCGCCGCTCCTTCGAGCGCGCCGCCAGGACGTACGATCGCAACAGCGTGCTGCAATGCGAGGTCGGCCTGCGCCTGCTGAAGCACCTCGATCCGATGACCCTCACGCCAAAACGGGTCGTCGACATCGGCTGCGGCACCGGGATGTTTTTCCCCAAGCTCGAGAAACGCTTCCCCGGCGCGGACCTGGTCGGGGTGGACCTCGCGCACCCGATGCTGTCTCTCGCGCGCAAGCGCACGCCGTGGCTCAAGCGCGCGTTCAAACTCAAGCATCCGCGGCTGGTTTGCGCCGACGGCGAACGGCTGCCCCTGGCCAGCGGCAGCGCGCAGGTGGTGTTCTCCAACCTCGCGCTGCAATGGATGCGACCCGAAGTTGTGTTCGCGGAGGCCGCGCGCACGCTGGATGTCGGCGGCCTCTTGATCTTCTCCACCTTTGGCCCCGATACGCTGAAGGAGCTGCGAGAGTCATTCGCAAAAGTCGACGGACACCAGCACGTGAACAAGTTCATCGACATGCACGACCTCGGCGACGAACTGGTGCACGCGGGTTTTGCGGACCCGGTGATGGAGATGGAAATCATCACGCTCGAATACGCAAGCGTCGAGAAGGTGGCGCGCGACCTGAAGGCGATCGGCGCGCACAACTCGCTGCCAGGGCGTCCGCGCGGCTTGTCGGGCCGCGGCCGTTGGCAGGAGGTCATCGCGCACTACGACTCGCTGCGCAGGAACGGCGTGTTGCCCGCGACCTACGAAGTGGTCTACGGCCACGCCTGGAAGGTCGCGCCGAAACGCATCGCCGATGGCCGCCAGGTGATCGACTTCCCGACGCGCCGCGCGCCGTGACACGCGGCGTCTTCTTGACCGGCACTGACACCGGCGTGGGCAAGACGCTCACCGCGTGCGCGCTGCTGCACGCGCTCGCCGCGCGCGGCGTGGTGGCGATGCCGATGAAACCCATCGCCGCCGGGGCAGAAAAGCGCAACGGCCGCTGGATCAACGAGGACACCGCGCGGCTGCTGGCGGCCGCAGGGCGCGACGAATCGTTTTGCGACCAGGTGACACCCGTGTTGCTGCGCGAGCCCATGGCCCCGCACATCGCCGCGGCGCGCGAAGGCGTGAAAATCTCGCTGCCGAGAATCGTGGATGCCTTCCGCGCGCTCGCTGAAAGTGGGGATTTCATGGTGATTGAGGGCGTGGGCGGATTCTGCGTTCCCCTCGACGAGCAGGCCGACACCGTGCACCTTGCGCGGCTCATCGGCCTGCCGGTGGTGATGGTGGTGGGCATGCGCCTCGGGTGCCTCAACCATGCGTTGCTCACCGCTCAAGCCATCGCGGCGGCGGGCCTGGAGCTGAAGGGGTGGATCGCCAACGCGATCGATCCACGGATGGCCGCGCGGGAGGATAACGTGGCGGCGCTGGTTTCACGCCTCGAGGCGCCCTTGCTGGGACAGTTGCCTCACGCACCCCAGGGCGATGCGAAACTCCTCGCCCGCTACCTCGACCTCGCGCCGCTGCTCCGATGAAATCCGTCTTCTTCGACCTCGACGGCACGCTCACCGATCCGCGCGAGGGCATCACGCGGTCGATCGCCCATGCGATGGAGCGGATGGGCGTCGCACCTCCGCCGCTCGCGGAGCTCGAGTTCGCCATCGGACCTCCGCTGCGGCCGACGCTGGGCAAACTCATCGGTGACGAATCACCGGGGGCAATCGAGCAGGCGCTGGCGCATTACCGCGAGCGCTTCGGCGACGTGGGGCTGTTCGAGAATGCGGTCTACGACGGCATCGTCGAGACCCTCTCCGCCCTCACCGCAAGTGGCGCGACATTGGTGGTGGCGACCTCGAAGCCGCGCGTCTACGCCGAGCGCATCGTGTGTCACTTCGGCCTCGACAGACACTTCGCCGAGGTCCACGGCTGCGAGCTCGACGGCACGCGCGAAGACAAGCGCGACCTCCTCGCGCACCTGATCCCGCACCACGGCTTCGACGTGCGGCACTCGGCGATGATCGGCGATCGCGGCGTGGACATGATCGCCGCGCGCCACCATGGCGTGCATGCGCTGGGCGCGTTGTGGGGTTTCGGCAGCCGCGAGGAGCTCACCGCGGCGGGCGCGCATTCATTCGCGGAAACCCCGACCGGCATCCTCGCCGCGCTGCGCTAGCCTCACCCGCCGTACCAGCGGGCGGTGACGGCTAGTCCGCGAAAGCAGCCCCGAGCAGTGCCACGCCATGCGCGCCATGGCGCCGCGCCTCGGGGATGTCGCCTCGGGTGAGCCCCCCCACCGCATACACAGGCATTGCGCGGCCGTTTGCGAGCTGGGCGAAACGCTCCCAGCCGATCGGCTTTGCATCCGGGTGCGAGGCGGTCTGTTTCACCGGCCCGAGGATTGCGTAATCAAGGCCCAGCTTCTCGGCCTGCGCCAGCTCCGCTTCGTCATGGCAGGACGCGCCCACGAGCGAACCCGGCGGGCGTTCGGTGGCCGCCATCAGGCGCTTCGCACTCATGTGGACGCCATCACACTGCGGGAACGAACCGCAGTCGCCATTAACCACGACACGCGAGCCGAAGGCCTGCGCCCGCGCCAATGCGCGCGATAGAAGATGCTGCAGCTTCTGGCGATCCATCGCCTTCTCGCGGATCTGCACCAGCACGCGTTCCTTCCCCACGTGCTGCGCCAGCGACGAGATCCACGCATCGATGCCGTGCGTGGTGGCGTCCGAGATGATCATCACCGATGGCAACGCGAGCGAGGCGAGCACCGGCGCATTGGCCGGCAGCATCGGCGAGACGTCGGGCGCGCCCGCACGCTGCCACTTGATCGCCTGCCTCTCGAGTGGTTTCGGTTCACCCTTCCAGCCGGTCACGCGCCAGAAATGCAGGCGCACCGTGGCGTGGGTGTATTCGTAGACACGCGTGATCCAGGGTGCGGCGTCGGTGACCTCGATATCCAGTTCTTCCTTGAGTTCGCGCACCAGCGCTTCGCGCGGCGACTCACCCGACTCGATCTTGCCGCCGGGAAACTCCCAGTAGCCGGGATAGGGCTTGCCCTCGGGGCGCTGCGCCAACAGGAATTCACCCGGACGCTCGATGACGGCCGCGGCGACTTCGGTGATTTTCGTCATTTCAGGCAAACGGCTTTGGGTCCGCCGATGAACGCCGATGAACGCGGATAGAACCTTGAAAGTGTCGGTGCCAATGCTTCGCAGCAGGGATGATGGGCACGAAATTCTTCTTTGCGGTTATCCGCGTTCATCGGCGGACCTTTTGCTGTTGTTTCCCAACCCAGTCGCGTGCGAATTGCCACGCCACGCGTCCGCTGCGGAAGCCGCGCTCCAACGACCAGAGCAGCGAAGCCTTGCGGGCTTCATCACTCATCTTTCCGCCCAGCGACACGACCCAGTGTTCGACGATCTCGAGGTACTGCTCCTGGTCGAACGGGTAGAACGACAGCCACAGGCCAAAACGTTCCGAGAGGGAAATCTTCTCCTCCGTGGTTTCGCCCGGATGGATCTCGCCATCGCGATGGACGGCCTGCAGGTTCTCGTCCATGAATTCCGGCATCAGGTGGCGGCGGTTGGACGTGGCGTAGATCAACACGTTGTCGGCGGAGCCCGCAATCGATCCGTCGAGCACGACCTTCAATGATTTGTAGCCCGCGTCCGAGGCCTCGAATGAAAGGTCATCGCAAAAGATCACGAAACGCTCCTTGCGACCGCCGACGAGATCGACGATGTCGGGCAAATCGACCAGGTCACGCTTGTCCACCTCGATGAGGCGCAACCCCTTCGAGGCAAATTCCGCCAGGGCTGCCTTCACCAGCGAGCTCTTGCCGGTGCCGCGCGAGCCGGTGAGCAGCACGTTGTTGGCAGGGCGGCCGGCGACGAACTGCGCGGTGTTCTCGCGCAGCCGGCGCTTCTGCTCGTCGATGTCCTTGAGGTCCGAGAAGCGGATCGAGTGCGGGTGGCGAACCGCCTCGAGATAGCTGCCGCGCGCGCCCTTGCGCCAGCGGAAGGCGGTTGCGTTCCGGAAGTCCGGCGCGGGCGGCGCGGGCGGCATCACCCGGTCGAGGCGCTCGATCAGCGCGTCCAGCCGGTCGAGGATCGGCTTGAATTCATCTTTCATTTGAGCGTGAACACCATGAGCCAGTAGTAGGTCAGTGATTCGAGATGCGCTTCGCGGGCAACGGGGCGCACGGCTTCGGCAAGCTCGCTGGCGGCGGGGAAGTTCTTCAGCACCTCGAACTCCTCGCCGTTGGCGAGCTTGCGCATCTGGTACGTGTTGCCCTCGGCATCGGTGCGCGTGAGCGGGCTCGAACTCCACTCGGCGAACTGGTTGTCGAGGATCGCCACCACCGAGCCGGATTCCAGGCGTGCGGAAAGGTTGGCGACGAATTGCCGCAGGCCGCTTTTCTTCACGTGTGACCACCAGAAGCCCGCGAAGGCGGCGTTGCATCCGGGCGGCACGCCATCGAGCGAGATGGCGTCGGCCTTGAAGAAGCTCGCCTTGCCCTTCGGTATCGGCTTGTCGCGCGCGATTTCGAGTACCGCTTCGTTGATGTCGCAGGCGTAGACGCGCTTGGAAGCGGGCGCGATGTATTGCGTCCAGTAGCCGGTGCCGCAGGCCACCTCGAGCACGGTGCGGTGGTTGAAGATTTCGGGAAGGCGATGGCGCAGCCACTCGAGCTCGCGCTGGCGCTCGGGCTTCTCGTAGACCGTCTCGTATTCGGCAGCACGCTTCGAGTAGTACTTCTCCAGGTGCGGCGTCGTGCTACGGGGATCGTTCATGGCGGCTCCCTCAGCGTTGGTAGACATTGGACGATGCATTCCATCTGGCGCGTGGGACCGGCCCTCGACCTGAAGCTGCAGGCGCGATCCAACTTGTGCGCGTCGCTTGTCCCCGGCTGCGACACGGCGCGCGCGATCAGCTGCGGTAGTCGGCGTTGATCTTCACGTAGTCGTAGGAGAAGTCGCAGGTCCAGACCGTGGCGGTCTCGATGCCGCGCCCAAGCGTCACGCGCACCGTGATCTCCGTTTCCTTCATCACGCGCTTGCCCTGCTCCTCGGTGTAGCTCGGCGCGCGCCCGCCCTTCTCCACCACTGTCACGTCGCCCAATTGGAGACCTACGCGCGCGGGATCGAGGTCCGCCACGCCCGCATTGCCCACCGCGGCGAGGATGCGACCGAGGTTGGGATCGGAGGCGAAGAACGCGGTCTTCACCAGCGGCGAATTGGCGATCGACTTGGCCACCGCGAAGCACTCCCTGCGATTGGCGCCTTCGTCGACCTGGATGGTCATGAACTTGGTGGCGCCTTCGCCGTCGCGGACGATGGCCTGGGCCAGCAGTTGCGCCACTTCGGTGACCGTGGCCGCGAGGCGGCCGAACTCCGCCGTGCCTTCGCCCACGATCTCGGGGTTGCCCGCCTTGCCGGTGGCGACCACCAGCAGCGTGTCGTTGGTCGAAGTATCGCCATCGACGGTGATTGCATTGAACGAGCGGTCCGCCACGTGGCCCGCCAAGTATTGCAGCACATCGAGGCCGATGCAGGCGTCAGTGGCGATGATGCCGAGCATCGTCGCCATGTTGGGCTGGATCATCCCCGCGCCCTTGGAGATACCGGTGACGGTGATGGTGCGCCCGTCGATGACGACCTGGCGCGAGACCGCCTTGGCGACCGTGTCGGTTGTCATGATGGCTTCGGCGGCGCTCGCCCAATGGTCGGCGGCAAGATCCTCGACCGCGGCAGGCACGCCGGCGACGATGCGATCCACCGGCAGCGGCTCCATGATCACGCCCGTCGACATGGGCAGCACCTGCCACGGATGGATGTCGAGTGCCTTCGCGACCGCGGCGCAGGTGGCCTTGGCGTCTTCCATGCCCGACGCGCCCGTGCCGGCGTTCGCGACGCCGGTATTCACCACCAGCGCGCGGATCGCGGCCTTGTCCTCGAGGTTCGCCTTGCAGACCTGAACCGGGGCGGCCGCGAACCGGTTGCGCGTGAAGACGCCGGCCACGCGGCTGCCCTCGTCGAGCGCGACCAGCAGCAGGTCCTTGCGGTTGGGCTTGCGGATGTGGGCCTTGGTGATGCCGAGGCGGACGCCCGAGATGCTGAGCAGGTCTTCGGGGCGGGGGGGATCTAGGTTGACGGCCATGGGGGTCGGGTCCCGATTTCCAAGCGAGTTGTATTGTATTCGAGCGTGCTAGATCGCCGCCTTTTGCCGGATGCGCGCCATGAAAAACGCGTCTACATAAGTGCCGTCGCGAAGTGCGTACGCCTTGTGCGTGCCCTCGACTTCGAAGCCGTGTTTCCTGTATAGCGCGATCGCACGCTCATTGTCGACATACACGGTGAGCTCGAGCCGGATCACGTTGAGCCAGCCGTCGGCCATGCCCACCAACGCCTTCATCAGCGCGGAGCCCACGCCGCGGCCCTGGAAATCGGCGCGCACCGCCATGCCCATGTGCATCGCATGGGCGCGGCGCGGATTCCTGTAATGGTGGATGCCGCCGTTGCCGATCACTTCGCCATCGACACACGCAACGAGGATGCAGTCGCCCTCCACCGGTTCGGCCAGCCGCTTGCGCCAGCCTTCGCGCGACGGGATCGGCGGCTGCAACGTGCCGCTGTAGGCACTTTCATCCCGGAAGATGCGCCAGAAGGCCTCGAAATCCTCGGGCTCGGCACGGCGGATGACGATGGGGGCGGGAGTAGCCATGGCCAATTGTAGTTGTTCAGCGACATCAGCCGGTTTGAGGCATGCTGCGCGCATGAGCACCTCCGGGATCCCGGTCCTTGCGCAACCCGCGTGGCGCACCTGCCTCGATGTCGAAGGCCAGGCCGCGGACCACTACGATGACTTCGTGCTCACACCGCTTTTCGGCATGTTCGAGCGCGATCCGGTCAACGTGCTCGAGATCGGTTGCGCGGGCGGTGCCTTCGGCGCGGAGCTCAAGCGCCGCTATCCGGGTTCGATCGTCACGGGTATTGATGCGGGCGAAGCGGCCGCGAAACAGGCCGCCTCGCGCATCGACCGCGTGATCCAGGCGCGCCTCGACTTCTGCAACCTGGAAAACGAAGGGCTCAGGCACGGCGAGTTCGACACGCTGGTGGCCGCCGACATCCTCGAGCATCTCGTCAATCCCTGGGCGTTGCTCGAGCGGCTGCGGCCTTTCCTCACGGCGGACGCGCAGGTGCTGGTGAGCATTCCCAACGTGCGCAACATCACCGTCAGCACGGAGCTGCTGCTGGGAGGGAAATTCGAATACGCGGAGCGCGGGCTGCTCGACGTCACGCACCTGCGCTTCTTCACGCTCGACAGCATCGAGCGCATGTTCCAGCAGACGGGGTATGTGGTGGAGTCGCGCCGCTCGATCGTGCTGCCGTCGCTGCAGAAGCTCTACGACAGCTACTCGGGGGCGGGGAGCGTCACGGTGAAGTTCGGCAGGATGACCCTCTCCGACGTGAGCGCCCAGGAACTGGTCGAGCTTTGCGCCGCGCAGTTCCTGCTGCGCTGCCGGCCCGCCTGAGGGCCGGCGTGTTCCCGCCCGCCTAGGCGAGCTTCCCGTGGCACTGCTTGAATTTCTTGCCCGAACCACAGGGGCACGGATCGTTGCGGCCGACCTTCTGCGTGGAACGCACGAAAGTCTCGACCGATTCACCCGCGATGCCCGAGGGAATCTGCATCGCCACGCCCTGGGGGTTGATCTGCTCGGCGGCCTCGTCGCCGACGCCGGGCTGGAAGTCCGCGTGCTGGTACTGGACGTTCTTGAGGGCGTGCGCGGCCTCTTCGGCGCGGCGCTCGGCTTCCTCCACTTCCTGCTGCGAGCGCACCTGCACCGCCATCAGGTGGCGCGTGACTTCGCGCTTGATCGAATCCAGCATCGAGCCGAAGAGTTCGAAAGCCTCGCGCTTGTATTCCTGCTTCGGCTGCTTCTGCGCGTAACCACGCAGGTGGATGCCCTGGCGCAGGTAGTCGAGTGCCGCGAGGTGCTCGCGCCAGTGCGTGTCGATCGACTGCAGCATCACCGAGCGCTCGTAGTTGTGCAGCACCTCGGCATCGATCGGGCCGAACTTGTCGCTGTATGACGTGTTCGCGGCCTCGACCACGCGATGCGCGATGTGCTCGGCGTCCAGTGTCTGGTCGGCGGCGGCCCACTCGGCGACCGGCAGCTCGAGGAAGAATTCGCTCGCGAGTTTCTTCTCCAGCCCCTCGAGCTCCCACTGCTCCTCGACGCTTTCCGCCGGCACGAACTCGAGCACGATTGAGGCGAGCACGTCGGAGCGGATCGAGCGGATGGTCTCGGAAATGTCGCTGGTCTCCAGCAGTTCGTTGCGCTGCTGGTAGATCACCTTGCGCTGGTCGCTGGCGACGTCGTCGTATTCGAGCAGCTGCTTGCGGATGTCGAAATTGCGCGCCTCGACCTTGCGCTGCGCATTCTCGATGGAGCGCGACACCATGCGCGCCTCGATCGCCTCGCCCTCGGGGATCTTGAGTGAACGCATGATGTTCTGCAGGCGTTCGCCGGCGAAGATCTTGAGCAGCGGATCCTCGAACGAGAGGAAGAAGCGCGAGCTGCCCGGGTCGCCCTGGCGTCCGGAGCGCCCGCGCAGCTGGTTGTCGATGCGGCGGCTCTCGTGGCGCTCGGAGCCGATGATGTGCAGGCCACCCGAGGCGACCACTTCATCGTGCACGCGTTGCCAGGCCTCGCGAACGTCGGCCACGCGGCGTTCCTTCTCGGCAGGCGAGAGCGACTCGTCCGAAGTCACTCCATTGATGTCGGCTTCCGGGTTTCCGCCCAGCACGATGTCCGTGCCGCGCCCCGCCATGTTGGTGGCGATGGTGACCTGCTTCGGCCGGCCCGCCTGCGCGACGATTTCCGCCTCGCGCGCGTGTTGCTTGGCGTTGAGCACGTTGTGCGGCATCTTCTCGGCCTGCAACATGCTCGACAGCAGTTCCGAGTTCTCCACCGACGTCGTGCCCAGCAGCACCGGCTGGCCGTTGGCGGTGCGCTCCTTCACGTCGTTGACGATCGCCTGGTGTTTTTCCTTCGAGGTGATGAAGACCTGGTCGTTGAGGTCCTTGCGCACCATCGTGCGATGCGTGGGGATCAGCACCGTCTCGAGGTTGTAGATGCTGGAGAATTCGAACGCCTCGGTGTCCGCCGTGCCCGTCATGCCGGCCAGCTTCTTGTAGAGGCGGAAGTAGTTCTGGAACGTGATCGAGGCGAGCGTCTGGCTCTCGTTCTTGATCGAGGTGCCTTCCTTGGCCTCGACCGCCTGGTGCAGGCCGTCGGACCAGCGGCGCCCGGCCATCATGCGACCGGTGAATTCGTCGACGATGACCACTTCGTCATCCTGCACGACATAATGCTGGTCGCGGTGATAAAGCGAATGCGCGCGCACGCCGGCATGCAGGTGGTGCATCAGCATGATGTTCGCGGGGTCGTAGAGGCTCGCACCCTCGGGCAGCAGGCCGGCTTCGTTCATCAGCTGCTCGGAGCGCTCGTGGCCCTGCTCCGACAGCGTGACCGTATGCTGCTTGAGGTCGACCCAGTAGTCGCCCTCGCCCTTCTCGTCTTTCTGCGCGACGAGCCTGGGGATCAGCAGGTTGATGCGGCGATAGAGCTCGGTGGAGTCTTCCGCCTGGCCGCTGATGATGAGCGGGGTGCGCGCCTCGTCGATCAGGATCGAGTCGACCTCGTCGACGATCGCGAAGTTGAGCTTGCGCTGGAAACGCTCGGCCACGTTGGTGGCCATGTTGTCGCGCAGGTAATCGAAGCCGAATTCGTTGTTGGTGCCGTAGGTGATGTCCGAGCGGTACGACTGCTGCTTCTCCACCGGGTCCATCTGCGGCACGACCACGCCGACCGTGAAGCCGAGGAAGCGATGGATGCGACCCATCCATTCGGCGTCGCGCTTGGCGAGGTAGTCGTTCACCGTCACCACATGCACGCCGTCGCCGGAGAGCGCGTTCAGGTACGAGGGCAGCGTGGCGACAAGCGTCTTGCCCTCGCCGGTGCGCATCTCCGCGATCTTGCCCTGGTGCAGCGCGATGCCGCCAACCAGCTGCATGTCGAAGTGGCGCATGTTGAGCACGCGCCTGGCGGCCTCACGAACAACGGCGAAGGCCTCGGGCAACACATCGTCTAGTGAGGCGCCGGCGGCGACTTTCGCCTTGAGCTCCGGCGTCTTCGCCTGCAGCTGCTCGTCGGTGAGGCCGGTGAGGCCGCCCTCCAATGCGTTGATGGACTCGACCTTCTTGCGATACTCCTTGAGGAGTCGGTCGTTGCGGCTGCCGAAGATGGCCTTGAGAGCGGTCGTGAGCACGGATAAGGGAGATAAGGGGAAAGCGAAAACCGGCCCTGGATGGGCCGGCGAAGGGTCAATTATATAGGGAGATGGGGCCGGGCCGCGCCAGGCTCAACCCCCCACCCTGGGGCCAAGCCTATCTGCGACTCGAGCCCGAGGCGGACGCCTTGATGACCGGGTCGCGCTTGGTGTCGAGCGCGAAGAACTTGTTGGGATTCAATGGGATGCCCTTTTCACGCACTTCGAAATGCAGGTGCGGGCCAGTGACCCGGCCGGTGGCGCCCACAAGTGCGATGGTCTGGCCCTTCATCACCACCTCGCCGACCTTCACCAGGCTCTTGGAGAGGTGGGCATAACGCGAAGTAAGGCCATTGTCGTGGTCGATCTCGACCATGTTGCCGTATTCGGAAACGAACGAGACAGTGGAGACGACGCCGCCCGCCGCCGCGACCACCGGGGTGCCTGGCGGCGCGATCAGGTCGACGCCGGTGTGGAAGGTGCTGCGGCCGTTGATCGGGTCGAGGCGATATCCATAGTTGGACGAGTAGTAGCCCATGGGCACGGGCAGCGTCGTCGGGATGGTCTTGCGCGCGAGGCGGTCGTCCATCAGCATGGAATCGAGCACGCCCAGCTTGTCGCCGCGGTCGTCGAGCACGCGCTGGATTTCGGTGAGCATGCCGCTGAATTCGTTCACGCTCAGCTCCCGTCCGATGGAGACGGCAGGGCCTCCCTGGCCCGGCGGCTGGTCGAAGCGGAATTCCTCGGGCTTGATGCCGGCGGCCTTTGCAAGGCGCTCGCCGAAGGCGTCGAGGCGCAGGATGCGGGCCTGGAGCTCGCCCACCTTTACCGCCAGCGCGCTCATGTTGTCGCGCATCTCCGCTTCCGAGCGCTTGAGGTCATCCTGGTGGAGCGCGGCCAGCAACGTGCGTAAATAGGGGTTGCGCAAGTCGACGGCGAACTTCATCGTGACCATGTAAGTGGCCATGGCGAGCACGAAACCCGCGAACATGATGCCGAATGCGATGAGAACCACCTGGGCTTGCGAGAGCGCCACACTGCGGCTCCTTGCCAGGCTGTCCGAAACCAGAATGATATTCACTGAATCTCCCCTGCTGACCAATGGCTGCCGAATCCATCTCCCGCCTGCTTGGCGATAACGCCGAGCTGCGGCCGCTCTCCGAGCGGCTCCTCTACATCAAGCGCCTGCAGAAGCGCTATCGGACTCTTGCACCCGGGAAGCTCGCCGATGCGAGCCGGGTATGCGCCATTGATGGTACGACCGTTGTGATCCGTGCTTCGTCGGGCGCCGTTGCTGCGGCCCTTCGTCACGTAGCTCCCCGACTGCTTGAAGGTCTGCGTGCAAAAACTTCAAAACATTCAAGGGATCAGGAGCTTACTGCAATCCGCATCGAAGTTCAAGTTGACGTCCCCACGCCGAAAGTGGTGGCAAAGCCCCGCGGCGACTTCCCCCGCGCCAAGCTTGGCAGCCTCGCCGAGCAGATGTCCGACTCCCCGCTCAAGGACGAGCTGATGCGAATCGGCGCTCAGAGCAGCAGCACCCGCTCGAAGACATAGAGCAGTCCGAAAGCCACCGCAAGCAGCAGCATCACCTGGACCGAAAGCCAGGCGATCGTGAGATAGCGGCGGTTTTTCGTGACCAGGAAGGCAACCACGAGCCCGATCAGCAGCAGGGCGCCCAGGCTGCCGACGATGCGAAGGACGAACATTTCACCCCGCCGGAAAAGGCGTTGGAACGGACCGGCGGCGGTTCAACACCGGCAACCCGCTATTGGGGCATCAACTGAAGGTTGGCGAAAGCCCTGGGCAGCGCGGCGATATCGTCGAACACCACCTCTTCCCAGGCCGAGGGATCGGCGATGAGCTTGCGGACCAGCAGGTTGTTGAGCTCGTGGCCTGACTTGTGGCCGAAGAACGCGCCGATGATCGGCCGGCCGAGCAGGTAGAGGTCACCCACGGCGTCGAGCGCCTTGTGTTTCACGAACTCGTCGTCCATGCGCAGGCCATCCGCATTGAGCACGCGGAAATCGTCCACCACCAGCGCGTTGTCCAGCGAACCGCCGCGGCCCAGGCCCTTCGAACGCATCATCTCCACGTCGTGGGTGAAGCCGAAGGTGCGGGCGCGGGCCACTTCGCGAACGAACGAGACCTCGCCGAAATCCACTTCCACCGTATTGGTCTGCGCGTCGAAGACCGGATGGCTGAACTCGATCGTGAAGCCGACCTTGAAGCCGTCGAACGGCTCGAGGCGGACTTTCTTGTCGCCCTTCTCGATCTCCACGGTCTTGAGGATGCGCACGTAGCGCTTGGGCGCGGCCTGCTCCTCGATGCCCGCCGATTGCAGCAGGAACACGAAGGTGCCGGCGCTGCCATCCATGATCGGCACTTCTTCCGCGGAGACGTCGACAAAGGCATTGTCGATGCCGAGACCGAACATCGCCGACATCAGGTGCTCCACCGTGGATACACGGGCGCCGTCATGCTCCAGCACGGTGGCCATGGTGGTGTTCGTGACATTGGTGGCACGCGCGGGAATCGTTGGATTTCCCGGCAAGTCCGAGCGGCAGAAGACGATGCCCGTATCGATGGGCGCGGGGCGCAGCGCCATCGCCACCTTGGTGCCAGTGTGCAGGCCCACGCCGGTGGCGCGGACAATTGTCCTGAGCGTGCGTTGCTTGATCATTTACCCAATTATATCAGCTGCTTAACCAGGTGTTATGAAAAGGCGGGCCCGGGTTTGTCCGGGCCCGCCGAAGCGAAGCGGGCACCACCGGCGGGAGACACGCCGGCGCGCCTTGAAGCAATCCCGCCGCAAAGCGGGCCGCACCAGCCGGAGCCGGTCAGTCCGCCTGCTTGCGCAGGAATGCCGGGATATCCAGCATGTCCACGCCCGAATGGCGCATCGCCTCGATGGTCACGTCCCGGCGGCGGCGAATCGCCGTCGGCTGGTCGAGCTCCTCGTAGTTGATGCCCGCGACCGCGTCGTCCGTGCCGGTGCGCTGAACCACTTGCATCACCGGCTGAGTGCGTTGCGCGGCCGGTCCGCCCAGGCCCGTGGCCACGATGGTCACGCGCAGTGCGTCACCGATCGACTCGTCGATCACGCTGCCGTAGATCACGGTGGCGTCCTCGGCGGTGAACGAGCGGATGGTGTTCATCACCTCGTGCACTTCCTTGAGCTTCATCGAATGGCCGGCAGTGATGTTGATCAGCACGCCGCGCGCGCCCGACAGGTGGATGTCCTCGAGCAGCGGCGAATGCACCGCCTGTTCGGCCGCCATCTGCGCGCGCTCGCTGCCCGACGCCGTGGCCGAACCCATCATCGCCACGCCGTTTTCGCTCATCACGGTGCGCACATCGGCGAAGTCCACGTTCACCATGCCGGGGCAGTTGATCACCTCGGCGATGCCGGCGACCGCGCCGTTGAGCACGTCGTTGGAAGCGCGGAACGCGTCTTCATACGTGACGTCATCGCCCAGCACCGCCATCAGCCGATCGTTCGGGATGATGATCAGCGAATCCACGTGCTGCTTGAGCTGCTCGATGCCGATGGCGGCCACTTTCTGGCGCTTGCCCTCGAAAGCGAAAGGCTTGGTGACGACGGCCACCGTGAGGATGCCCATCTCGCGCGCGATCTCAGCCACCACCGGAGCCGCGCCCGTGCCCGTGCCACCACCCATGCCGGCGGTGATGAAGAGCATGTCCGCGCCCTGGATGATCTCGGTGATGCGCTCGCGATCTTCCTCGGCCGCGAGGCGCCCGACCTCCGGGTTGGCGCCGGCGCCCAGGCCCTTGGTGGTACCGGTTCCCAGCTGCAGCGTCGTTTTCGCGAGATTGCGCTTGAGCGCCTGCGCGTCGGTGTTCATCGAGATGAACTCCACGCCCTGCACTCCGTTGTTGATCATGTGGTCCACGGCGTTTCCGCCGCAGCCGCCCACGCCTACGACCTTGATCACGGCGTCGGGTGTCTGTGTATCCAGCAGCTCGATCATCTTGCGTCTCCTTTTGTTAGAAATTGCCCTTGAACCAGCTCTTCATCTTGTCGAAAAGATCCTTGAAACCCGCCCCCTGCATCTTGGCGTGCCGGTCGCGCTTCACCTGCTCCGTGCCCGCCATCAGCAATCCCATCGCCGTCGAGTAGCGCGGGTTGCGCACCACCTCGGCGAGCGGCCCGCTGTAGTTCGGAAGGCCCACGCGCACCGGCATGTGGAAAACTTCCTCGCCCAGCTCGACCATTCCCTTCATCAACGACGAGCCGCCGGTGATCACGATCCCCGACGACAGCAGCTCCTCCAGGCCCGAGCTGCGAAGCTCGCGCTGGATCAGCGAATAGAGTTCCTCGACACGCGGCTCGATCACCTCGGCGAGTGTCTGGCGCGAGAGCTCGCGCGGACCGCGGTCCCCCACACCCCGCACCTCGATCATTTCCGTCGAGCTCGCCAGCTGGCGCAGCGCCACGCCGTGCGCCATCTTCAGCTCCTCGGCGTCCTTGGTCGGCGTGCGCAATGCCATCGCGATGTCGTTGGTGATCTGGTCACCGGCGATCGGGATGACCGCTGTGTGCTTGATCGCGCCGTCGGTGAAGACCGCGATGTCCGTGGTGCCGCCGCCAATGTCCACGAGGCAGACGCCGAGGTCACGCTCGTCGTCGAGCAGCACCGCGTCGGCGCTTGCGAGCGGCTGCAGCATCAGGTCCTTCACCTCGAGGCCGCAGCGGCGCACGCACTTCATGATGTTCTGCGCCGCGGAGACGGCGCCGGTCACGATGTGCACCTTCACTTCGAGGCGCATGCCGCTCATGCCAGCGGGATGGCGCACGCCGCCCTGTCCATCGATGATGAATTCCTGCTCGAGGATGTGCAGCACCTGCTGCTCCATCGGGATGTTCACGGCGCGCGCCGTCTCGATCACCCGGTCGATGTCGTACTGCTGGACTTCCTTGTCCTTGATCGCAACCATCCCATGGGAATTAAAGCTTTTGATGTGGCTGCCGGCGATGCCGGTGAGCACTTCCCTGATCTTCGCGTCGGCCATCAGTTCGGCCTCCTCCAGCGAACGCTGGATCGCATTGACCGTGCTCTCGATGTTCACCACCACGCCCTTCTTCAGGCCACGCGAGGGGTAGCTGCCCATGCCGATGAGCTGCAGCGTGTCGTCGGCGGTGATCTCGGCCACGAGGGTCACGATCTTCGAGGTGCCGATGTCCAGGGCCACGAGGAGGTTGCGCGTATCGCGGGGGCGGGTCGTGATCATCTGGTTTTGCTCCCTCGCGCCTGGGGGAGCGCCGGGGTGAGGTTGGCCGCGCGACGCAGGGCGAAGCCGTTGGGATAACGCAGGTCGGCGTAGCGGGAGGTACGCGCGGATTCGGACACACCCGGCCATGCGTCCACGAAACGTTGCGTGCGCGGGCGCCAGTCGCCGCGGCCCATCGCCACGATCATGCCGCCTTCGAGCACCGCTTCCCACGCGCCGCGCGGCGACAGGCGCAGCTCCGTCAACGGGCGTCCGAGCGGTGCCAGGGCCGCGATCACCTGCGGCAGCTCCGAGGCCATGAGTTGCGACGATCCATCGGGCCCGCGCAGGCGCGGCAGCTTGCCGGTGCTGTCCTCGGCGACGAAAACTTCGCCGCGGTCGTTCACGAGCTGGTGATCATTCCAGCGCGCATAGGCGTGGAACACTTCGAAGGTGATCTCGACCGCGTCGGGATAGCGGCGGCGCACGTTGGCGTCGCGTACCCAGGGCACTTTGCGCGCGGCTTCGCGCACCGTCTCGATCGACGCACGATCGGCCGATTGCACGGAAAGCGAAAGTGCCTCGAGGTCGGCGCGTCGCAGGCGGTCGAGGTCGCCCGCGAACAACACGCGATTGAACGGCTGCGCGAGCACCGTGCGGTACCCATACCAGCCGCCGCCAGCGAGCAAGCCGATCACGACACCACCGGCCAGGAACGGGACGACGTGGTTGCGCAATTTTCCCGGGCGCTGCTCGATCGGCGCGTTCATGCACGCCCTCCCGTATCGAGCGCAGCAGCTTGCAGGATCTTCACGCACAGGTCCGGATACGAAAGGCCCGCGGCACGCGCGGCGATCGGCACCAGGCTGTGGCCGGTCATGCCGGGCGAGGTGTTCATCTCGAGGAACGAGTAGCTGCCGTCGGGGCGCATCATCACGTCGGCGCGACCCCATCCCCGGCAGCCCAGCACGCGGAAACTCTTCAGCGCCACGGCGCGGATCTCGTCTTCGAGATCGGGGCGCACACCCGCGGGGCAGTGGTACTTCACCGCATCGGTGAAGTATTTGTTCTGGTAGTCGTAGTTGCCTTCCGGCGCCTCGATGCGGACCAGCGGCAGCGCGTGTTCACCGAGGATGCTCGCGGTGAGTTCCTGGCCGGCGATGAATTCCTCCGCAATCACCAGCTCGTCGAACTTCGCGGCCAGCTGGTAGGCCGGCACGAGGTCGGAAGCCGTGAGCACCTTGGTCAGGCCGATGGTCGAGCCTTCGCGCGCCGGCTTCACGATCAGCGGCAGGCCGAGCAGCTCGAGCACCTTGTCCCACGCCGTGCTCGAATTGATCATCGCGAAGCGTGGCGTGGGAATGCCCGACGCATCCCAGATCAGCTTGGTGCGCCACTTGTCCATCGCAACCGCGGAGGCCATCACGCCGCTGCCGGTGTACGGCACGCCCAGCACCTCGAGCGCGCCCTGCACCGTGCCGTCCTCGCCGAAGCGTCCGTGCAGCGCGATGAATACGCGCGCGAAGCCTTCGGATTTCAAATCGAACAGCGAGCGCTGCGCCGGATCGAACGCGTGCGCGTCGACACCCTTGCTGCGCAGTGCCTCGAGCACCGCCTTGCCGGAGATGAGCGAGATCTCGCGCTCGGCGGACGGCCCGCCCATCAACACGGCGACTTTTCCAAGAGCGTCAGTCATCGCGGCACCCGGCGAAACATTCACCGACGCAGGTCACCACAGAGGCCACAGTGGCAACACAGAGGAAAGCAGGGCTGATGGTCACTTCAAGCATTTCTCTGTGTTGCCTCTGTGGCCTCTGTGGTTTCCAATGAACGCCCGACAATCCGTACTTCCTTCACCAGCTCCACGCCGGTTTTTTCCTGCACCGTCGCCTGCACCCGTGCGATCAACGCTTCGATGTCCGCGGCGGTCGCCTCGCCGGTGTTGACGATGAAGTTCGCGTGTTTCGGCGAAACCTGCGCGCCACCAATCGAGGTTCCCTTGAGGCCGCACGACTCGATGAGGCGCGCTGCGTGGTCGCCTTCCGGATTGCGAAAGACGCTGCCGGCATTCGGCTGGCTGAGAGGCTGCGTCGCCACGCGCTTGGCGAGCAGCGCGCGCATGCGCTCCATCGCCGGCTTCTCGTCGCCGCGATCGAAGACGAAAACGCCGGAGATGAACCACTCCTCGCCGGCTTCCTTGAGTGCCACGTGGCGGTAGCCGATGTCGTAATCGGTGGGCTTGCGCATGCGCAGGTTGCCGTTGCGATCAACGGTCTCGGCCGCGATCACATGTTTCCAGGCTTCGCCGCCGTAGCAGCCGGCATTCATCGCCAACGCGCCACCGATGGTGCCGGGCACGCCCGCCATCCACTCGGCGCCCGCGCCGCCGTGTTTCGCAACGAAGCGCGCCAGGTGCGGGGTGGGAACACCCGCGCCGGCCGAGAAAGTCGGGCGTGCATCGCCGGGCAGCTGCTCGATGCCGACAAGTGCGTGGTGCGTGAAGATCACGGCCCCGTTGAAGCCGCCATCGCGCACCAGCAGGTTGCTGCCGAGGCCGACGAACAGGATCGGCTCATCCGGCGCGAGCGTGCGCAGGAACGCGCACAGGTCCGGCACGCCCGCGGGCTGGTAGAAGGTGCGCGCGGCGCCCCCCGCCCTCCAGCTCACGTGGCGGGACATCGGTTCATCGTGGCGCAGCTGTCCGCGAATCTCGCTCATGTCCATGCCGTCATCCCGGCGGTACCGCAAGCTCGGGCGCGAGGTGGCCGATGGAGCCCGCACCCATGGTGATCACCACGTCGCCATCGCGCAGGCGACCGAGCACCGCGTCGCGCATCTCGCTCGACCGCTCGACGAAAACCGGCTCGACCTTGCCCGCGATGCGCACGGCGCGCGCGAGCGAGCGGCCATCGGCGGCAACGATCGGCGCTTCGCCGGCCGGATAGACGTCGGCCAGCACCACTTCGTCCGCGGTCGACAGCACCTTCACGAAATCCTCGAAGAGGTCGCGCGTGCGCGTGAAGCGGTGCGGCTGGAAGGCGAGCACCAGCCGGCGGCCGGGGAATGCGCCACGGGCGGCCGCGAGTGTTGCCGCCATCTCCGCAGGGTGGTGTCCGTAGTCGTCGACCAGGGTGAAGGCGCCTTTGCCTCCGGCCAGCGGGATCTCGCCGAAGCGCTGGAAGCGCCGATCGACGCCGCTGAAATCGGCCAGCGCCTTTGCGATGGCGGCATCGGCAGCACCCACTTCGCGGCCGACGGCGATCACCGAGAGCGCATTGAGAACGTTGTGCATGCCCGGCAGGTTGAGAGTCACGTCAAGCGTCGGCAGGCCCTTGCACACCGCATCGAAGCGCATGCGCCCGCCTTCCCAGCGCACGTTCCCGGCGCGAAGGTCGGCGTCGCTCTCGATGCCGTAGGTGATCATGGGACGCGCGACGTGCGGCATGATCGCGCGCACATGCGGATCGTCCTTGCACAACACCGCGAGGCCATAGAACGGCAGGTGGCCGAGGAACTCGATGAACGTGCTCTTCAGCCGCTCGAAGTCCTGGCCATAGGTTTCCATGTGGTCGGCGTCGATGTTGGTGACAACCGAGATCACCGGCTGCAGGTAGAGGAAGGAGGCATCCGACTCGTCCGCTTCCGCGACCAGGAACTCGCCCTTGCCGAGCCTGGCGTTGGTGCCGATGGAATTGAGGCGGCCACCAATCACGATGGTGGGATCGAGCCCGGCTTCGCCGAGCACCGCGGCGACCAGCGAGGTCGTCGTCGTCTTTCCGTGAGTGCCGGCGATCGCGATGCCCTGCTTGAAGCGCATCAGTTCGGCCAGCATCATCGCGCGCGGCACCACCGGGATACGCGCGGCGCGCGCCTCGACCACCTCGGGGTTGTCGGCCTTGACCGCCGTCGACGTGACCACGGCATCGGCGCCGGTGACGTTGTCCGCGGCGTGGCCGATGGTGACCTTGATGCCCATGGAGCGCAGGCGACGCACCGGCGGGCTTTCGGAAATATCGGAGCCGCTCACCGTGTACCCCAGGCCGGCGAGAACCTCGGCGATGCCGGACATGCCCGAGCCACCGATGCCGACGAAGTGGATGCGCTTGACCTTATGCCGCATGCGCAAGCTCCATGCAGAGGTCGGCGCAGCGGCGCGTGGCGTCCGGCTTGCCGAGCGCGCGCGCCTTGCGTGCGATCTCCGCGAGCCGGCCGCGGTCGAGGCCGCGCAGCATCTGCGCGAGCTGCTCGGGATTCGTCTCCAGCTGTTTCAATGCGATGCCGGCGTCGCGCTCGGCAAGGAACGCGGCATTGCCTGCCTGTTCGTCGGCCACGAACCACGGCAGCGGGAAGAGGATCGCGGCGATGCCCGCGGCGCCGATCTCGGCCACGGTGATCGCGCCGGAGCGGCAGATCAGCAGGTCGCACCAGGCGTAACGCGCGGCCATGTCGTCGACGAAGGGCAGCACCTCGCCACGCACGCCGGCTCTTTCATAGTCCGCGCGCAGCCCGTCGTAGAGTTTTTCGCCTGACTGGTGGACGATGTCCGGTCGTTCTTCCGGGCGCATCGAGGCAACGGCCGCCAGCACCAGGTCGCTCATGGTCTGCGCGCCAAGGCTGCCCCCGACAACCAGCAGTCGCAGCGCGCCGCTGCGACCCGCGTAGCGTTCTTCCGGAGCAGGCAGGGCCGCGATGTCTTCGCGCACCGGCGTGCCGAGCCAATCGACGCGTTTCGGCCTGGGCAGCGCGTTGGCCCACTTCTGCGCGACCTTGCGCTCGAAGGCACCCTCCATGCCGACGATGACGCGATCAGCCACCGGCGCGAGCACGCGATTGGTGATGCCGGCGACCGCACCGGGTTCATGCACCACCAGCGGACGGCCGAGCAGCGCGGCCATCATGCCGCCGGGGAAGGCGACATAGCCGCCCATTGAAAGCACGACATCGGGACGCACCGCGCGGATCACGCGCAGCGACTGCCAGAAGCCGACGATGATTCGCATCGGCAGCACCAGCCACGCCATCAGGCCCTTGCCGCGAATGCCGGTCATCGCCACCGGCGAGATCGGGTAACCCGCGGCCTTCACCAGCCGGTTCTCCATGCCGTGTGGCGTGCCCATCCAGTGAACCTTCCAGCCACGCGAGGTCATTTCGCGCGCGATCGCGAGGCCCGGGAAGATGTGCCCGCCTGATCCGGCCGCCATGATGAGGATGGTGCGGCTCATATGCGCCCGCCCCGCATGAGGTAGCGGTTCTCCCAATCGATCCGCATCAGGATCGCGAGCGCCATGCAGTTCACGACGATGCCGGTGCCGCCGAAGGAGAGCAGCGGCAGCGTGAGGCCCTTGGTCGGCAGCAGCCCCATGTTCACGCCCATGTTGATGAACGCCTGCACCGCGAGCCACACGCCGATGCCCTGCGCCACCAGCGCCGCGTAATAGCGCTCGAGGCTCGCCGCCTGGCGCCCGACGGCGAAGGCACGATGCACGAGGAAGAGGAAGAGCGTGATCACCGCCGCCACGCCCGCGAAGCCCAACTCCTCGGCGATCACCGCGAGCAGGAAGTCGGTGTGCGCTTCGGGAAGATAGAAGAGCTTCTCGACGCTCGCGCCGAGGCCCACGCCCAGCCATTCGCCGCGGCCGAAGGCGATGAGCGAGTGCGACAGCTGGTATCCCTTGCCGTACGCGTCCGCCCATGGATCCATGAAGCCGAGGATGCGCTGCAGGCGGTAGGGTGAGGAAAAGATCATCGCCACGAACGCCACCGCGAGCAGCACCGCAAGCCCCGCGAAGAGGCGCCAGTTGAGCCCGCCCAGGAAGAGCACCGCCATCGCGATGCCGGTCACCACCACCAGCGCGCCGAAGTCGGGCTCGCGCAGCAGCACGAACGCGATGAAGGTCATCACGCCGAACATCGGCAGGAAGCCCTTGCGGAAATCATCCATGAACGCGGCCTTGCGCACCGTGTAGTCGGCGGCGTAGAGCACCACGAAGAGCTTCAGCAGCTCCGAGGGCTGGAAGGTCGCGATGCCGAACGAGATCCAGCGCCGCGCGCCGTTCACTTCCCGCCCCACCCCGGGGATCAGCACCGCGATCAGCATCACGATGCCGAGCACGAAAAGCCACGGTGAAGCCTTCTGCCACAGCCACACCGGCACGCGGAAGAGCGCCAGGGCGACCGCGAGCCCGATGGCGAGGTACATCGCGTGGCGCAGCAGGAAATAAGTCGGCTTGAAGCCGGTGAAGCGCTCGGCCTCGGCCATCGCGATCGAGGCCGAATACACCATCACCAGGCCCATGGCGGCCAGGAGCATCGCCGACCACAGCAGCGCCGGGTCGAGGCTCGATTCGCGGCGGGCCGGGTTGTAGAGCATCAGGCCTTCCCCGCCAGCTCTCGAGCCGCCGCCGCGAACACGTCGCCGCGGTGGCCGTAGTTGCGGAACATGTCGAAGCTCGCGCACGCGGGCGAGAGCAGCACCGCGTCGCCCTGGCGCGCGAGGGCGGCGGCGCGCGCGACGGCATCGGCCATCGTCGCGGCATTCTCGACCGCGACTCCGGTGGGCGCGATCGCCGCCGAGATCGCGGCAGCGTCGCGGCCGATGAGCACCACGGCACGCGCGTGCGCCTTCACCGCGGAGGCGAGCGGGGAGAAGTCCTGTCCCTTGCCATCGCCCCCCGCGATCAGCACCACCGGCACATCGAAGCCCTCCAGCGCCGCGACGGTCGCGCCAACGTTGGTCCCCTTGGAATCGTCGAAGAAGCGCACCCCGGCCGCCTCGGCGACGAGCTCGACGCGGTGGCGCAGCCCCTTGAAGTCGCGCATCGCCTGGACCAGCGGCGCGCGCGGCGCGCCGATCGCGGTGAGCAGCGCGTGGGCGGCGAGCGCGTTGGCGGCGTTGTGCAGCCCCTTCATCGCCATCCACTGGGTCGCCATGAGGTTCTCGTCGCCGCGGCGCAGGAACATCTTCGAGGCGTCGAAGCCCCACTCGGCGTCGCCGCGTGGCACACCCAGGCCGAAGGAGAGGGTGCGCGCGCCGCCCGCCATCCCCGCGCTCCACGCGTCGTCGCGATTCACCACGCGCGTCTTCGCGTGCCGGAAGATGCGCTGCTTCGCGCGCGCGTACGCCGCCATGGAGTCGTAGCGGTCCATGTGGTCCTGGGTCACGTTGAGCATCGCCGCGGCGTCGAGCGCGAGCGACGAGGTGGTCTCCAGCTGGTAGCTCGACAGCTCGACGACATACAAATCCGCCGGCGCTTCGCGACCACGCAGGCCGGCGTCGCGCGGATCGGCGCAAGCGAGCGCGTCCAGCACCGGCAGCCCGATGTTGCCGGCAACGACGGTGCGGTAGCCCGCGCGCTCGCCCATGGCTGCCGCGAGCGCGGTGACCGTGGACTTGCCGTTGGTGCCGGTTATTCCGAGCACGCGTGCTCCGGGCGCGATGCGCGCGACCTCGCGGGCGAAGATCTCGACGTCGCCGACCACCTCGATGCCGCGGGCGACGGCGGCACGCAGGAGCGGCTCGCGCAGCGCAATGCCCGGACTCGCAACGACCGTGTCCACGCCCTCCAGGAGCGCTTCATCGAAGGGTCCGGGCGTGAAGCCCACATCGGCGTGATCCGCGCGGAGCGCTTCCAGGCCCGGAGGTGCTGTTCGCGTATCGGCCGCGCGCAGCCGCGCACCGTGGCGCGCGAGCCAACGAACGCACGAAAGCCCCGAGTCACCGAGGCCGAGAACGAGAATGTCCTTGCCTTGCCATTCGCCATGAGTCATCTCCCCTTTCTCTCGCTAGCGCAGCTTCAACGACGACAGGCCCACGAGGACCAGCATCATGGTGATGATCCAGAAGCGCACCACGACCTGGTTCTCCTTCCAGCCCTTCAATTCGTAGTGGTGGTGCAGCGGCGCCATGCGGAAGACACGCCTGCCGGTCAGCTTGAAGCTGGCGACCTGGATGATCACGGAGAGCGTCTCGACCACGAACACGCCGGCCATGATCAGCAGCACGATCTCCTGGCGCACGACGAGGGCCACCATTCCGAGCGCGGCGCCGAGCGCCAGGGCGCCCACGTCGCCCATGAAGACCTCGGCCGGATAGGCGTTGAACCAGAGGAAGGCGAGGCCCGCCCCCGAGATCGCGCCGCACATGATGGCGAGCTCGCCCGCGCCCGCGATCAGCGGGAAGCCCAGGTACTTCGCGAACACCGCGTTGCCCGAGACGTACGCGAACACCGCGAGCGCGGAGGCGATCATCACCGTCGGCATGATGGCGAGCCCGTCCAGGCCGTCGGTGAGGTTGACCGCGTTCGAGGTGCCCACGACCACGAAGTAGCCGAGGATCATGAAGCCGATGGTGCCCAGCGGGATCGACACCGTCTTGAAGAACGGCACGATGAGCTCGGTCTGCTGCGGCAATTTCGCGCTGTAGGCGAGCACCGCCACCGCGACGATGGCGATCAGCGACTGCCAGAAGATCTTCGCCTTCGCCGAAAGGCCCTTGGGATTGCGGTGCACGACCTTGCGCCAGTCGTCCACCCAGCCGATCACGCCGAAGCCGAGCGTGGTGAGCAGGCAGATCCAGACATAGCGGTTCTTCAGATCGGCCCAGAGGAGCGTGGTGATCGCGACCGACACCAGGATCAGCGCCCCGCCCATGGTTGGGGTGCCGGACTTGATGAGGTGCGTCTGCGGGCCGTCGTCGCGCACCGACTGCCCGATCTTGTAGGCCGCGAGCTTGCGGATCATCGTCGGCCCCACGATGAAGGAGATGACGAGCGCGGTGAGCGCGGCCAGCACCACGCGCAGCGTGATGTAGCCGAACACGTTGAAGGTCCGGACGTACTTCTCGAGGTACTCCGCCAGCTCAAGCAGCATCGGTGCCTCCGGAGGAGGCGAGCGCGTCGGCAACCCGCTCCATCCGCATGAAGCGTGATCCCTTCACCAGGAAGGTCACGCCGTATCCCGCCTCGCCGCGCGCGGCCTCGATGAGCGCGGCGTGATCGTCGAAATGCCGCGCCCCGGCGCCGAATGCCCCGTCTGCCTCGCGGCTCGCCTCGCCCAGGGTGAAGAGCGCGTCGATGCCGGCGGCACGCGCCGCCGCGCCCACCTCCGCATGCATCGAGGGGGCCTCGCTGCCCAGCTCGCCCATGTCGCCCATCACGAAGACCCGTCGGCCTTCCTGCGCCGCGAGGACGTCGATCGCCGCGCGCATCGATTCGGGATTGGCGTTGTAGCTGTCGTCGATCACCCACGCGCCCGCGGGCCCGCGGCGGCGCTGCAGGCGCCCGGGAACGCCGGGGAATTCGCCGAGCCCCTGCTGCATGGCGGCGACCGGGATTCCGAGGGCGTGTGCGGCGGCACACGCGGCGAGCGCATTGCGCAGGTTGTGCTCGCCCGCCACGTGCAGCGTGACGGCGAAAGCGTCCTGGGGGGTCACGATGCGCATCTGCGGACCTGCAGTGCTGGCGCGCACGTCGGCGCCCGCTCCCAGGCCGAAGGTTACGATCCGCCGTCCGGCGTTCAGCGACTTCCAGTAAGGGGCGTGTGCGTCGTCCTCGTTCACGATCGCCACACCGTTGCCCCTGAGCCCGGCGTAGATCTCGCCCTTGGCGTGCGCGATCGCCTCGACGCTGCCGAGGATGCCCACGTGCGCGCGGTGAGCGTTGTTCACCAGCGCGACGCTGGGCTGGGCGATGTGCGCGAGGTTGTCGATCTCGCCCTCGTGGTTCATGCCCATCTCGATCACGGCGTAGTGGTGGTGCTCGCGCAGCTTTAGGAGCGTGAGGGGCATGCCGATGTCGTTGTTGAGGTTGCCCTCGGTCGCGAGCACCCGGGTACGGTCGCCGCAGTGAACTGCGAGGATCGCCGCCAGCATCTCCTTCACCGTCGTCTTGCCGTTGCTGCCGGTGAGCGCCACCAGCGGGGCCGAGTGGCGCACGCGCCAGTGGGCGGCGAGCCTTCCCAGCGCGACGCGGGTGTCGCGCGCGACCACCTGCGGGGTCTGCGGGACAAGCCGCGAGACGAGTGCGGCCGCCGCTCCGCGCAAGCGCGCCTCTCCGACGTGCTCGTGTCCGTCGAAACGCTCGCCCTTGAGCGCCACGAAAAGCTCGCCCGGCGCGATGGTGCGGCTGTCGGTGCTCACGCCCTCGAACCCGACCGGGTCACCCTCGACGCGCCCGCCGACCGCCTGGGCCGCCTCGCGCAGGTCCATCATCGGTTCGGCGCGCGGACTCATGGCTTCGCCCCGTCCCATTGCGCGAGCGCGGCCGCGGCCACCTCGCGATCGCTGAACGGATGGCGCACGCCCGCGATCTCCTGGTAAGTCTCGTGGCCCTTGCCGGCGAGCAGCACCACGTCGCCGGCGCGCGCGTGATGGACCGCGGAGAAGATCGCGACCTGGCGATCCTCGATCGCCTCGGCGCGGCGCCGCGGGATGCCGCTCAGGATCTGCTCGATGATCGTGTGGGGGTCCTCGCCGCGCGGGTTGTCGCTGGTGACGATCAAGTGGTCGGCGAGACTCGCCGCTTTCTCGCCCATGAG
>JBDSMR010000124.1:0-9993 GCA_039915735.1 Usitatibacter sp.
GGGCGAGCAGGCTGCGCAGCGTGGTGCGCGCATTGAGGTATCGCCGGCGGTCTCCCAGGTCCTCATGGGTCAGCAGCACCTGCGCGGTGTGCAGCCCGACCTCGGCGAAGCACGACTCCCACATCTGTACCAGGCCCATCTGGCCAACCGCGGCTGCGGCCTGCAGCTCATGCAGCGCGTGCGGCCGGCGCTTCCAGCCCAGGCGCTTCATGCCTTCCGCGATGGCGCCCGAAGAAACCACCAGCACCTCGATGCCGCGGCGGCGAAGCTCGCCCACCTGGCGCGCCCATTCAGCGATGGCGGTGGCGTCCAGGCCTGCGCCTGCATTGGTGAGCAAGCTGGAGCCGATCTTGATGACAACGCGTTTGGCGCCGGCAAGCGATGCGCTCACTCCGCTTTGCTCCGGCGCTCCGCCTCGAGGAAATCCATGATCGCGAAGGTCAGCTCGCGCGTGCCTTCGGCCTTCATGCCGGAGATCACGAATGACGGCTTGGTCCAGCGCAGCTTCTTCACCAGTGCCGCGGCGCGTTTCTTCGCCTCGGCCGGATCGAGCAGGTCTGCCTTGTTGATGACCAGCCAGCGCGTCTTCTTCGCCAGCGCGGGATCGTATTTCTTCAGCTCCGCCGCCAACGCCTTGACCTCGGCGGCGGGATCGGCGGATTCATCGAACGGCGCCATGTCGACGATATGCAGCAGCAGGTTGGTGCGCTGCAGGTGGCGCAGGAACTGGTGGCCCAGACCCGCGCCTTCCGCGGCGCCTTCGATCAGGCCCGGAATGTCGGCAACGACAAATGAGCGGCTGGTATCGACGCGCACCACCCCGAGGTTGGGGTGCAGCGTGGTGAACGGATAGTCCGCAACCTTCGGCTTCGCTGACGAGACCGCGCGGATGAAAGTGGACTTGCCGGCGTTGGGCATGCCGAGCAGGCCCACGTCGGCCAGCACACGCAGCTCCATCTCGAGATGTTTGCTCTCGCCCATCTCGCCATGGGTGAACTGGCGCGGCGCGCGGTTCACGCTCGACTTGAAATGGATGTTGCCGATGCCGCCCTTGCCGCCCTGCGCGAGCAGCGCGCGATCGCCGTTTTTCGCGAGGTCTGCGATCAGCGCGTTGGTCTCGGATTCCTTGATCACGGTTCCGACCGGCACGCGCAGGATGATGTCCTCCGCGCCCTTGCCGTATTGATCGCGCCCACGGCCATTCTCGCCGTCCTTCGCGCGGAAGACGCGCTGGTAGCGGAAGTCGATGAGCGTGTTCAGGTTGTTGTCGGCCACCACCCAGATGCTGCCGCCGCGTCCGCCGTCGCCGCCGTCGGGGCCGCCGCGCGGCACGAACTTCTCGCGCCGCATCGATGCGCTGCCGTCACCGCCATTGCCGGCGATGACCTCGATCCTCGCTTCGTCGAAAAATTTCATTTGGGTGCGAAATCCGGCAGCGCGACACGAATGCCGAGTGCGATGAAGGTGAATCCTGCGAAGAGGTTCAAGCGCTTTCCGATGACGGGCTTGCGTCGAACCCAGCCGCCGATGAAGCCCGAGAAAATCGCGATCGCCCCGAAAACCACGAGCGTGATCGCCATGAACACCGCGCCCAGCAACGCCATCTGCCAGCCGACATGGCCGGCCCCGGCATTGACGAACTGCGGCAGGAACGCCAGGAAGAAGAGAGTGACCTTCGGGTTGAGCATGTTGCCGATCACGCTCTGGCGAAAGATGGTGCCGAGCGCGCGCGCATCGCCGGAAGCCTCGATCGAAAACGAGTTTGCATGGCGCAGCGCCTGGATGCCGATCCAGGCGAGATAAGCAGCCCCCGCGTAACGGACGGCGTTGAACGCGACGTCGGATGAGCGGATCAGCGCCGCGACGCCCACCGCGGCCAGCACGGTATGAAAGATGCAGCCGGTGGCAAAACCCGCCGCTGCCGCAACACCTGCGCGCCAGCCCTGCGCGATGCCACGCGCCAGCACGTAGACGATGTCCGGCCCGGGCGCGACGGCGAGCAGCGCGGATGCGGCGATGAACAGGCCCAGGTCAGGCACGAATAACTCCGGTAGAAACAAAAAAGCCCCGGATGTTTCCGGGGCTCTTTCGCGGGCGAAGAGCCGTTACTGCTGGGCCGGCTCGATCGTCACCATGGATTTCTGTTTCGGACCCTGCTTGAAGTACTTCACGTGGCCGGTGGCCGTCGCGAACAGGGTGTGGTCCTTGCCGATGCCGACGTTCATGCCCGGGTGGAAACGCGTGCCACGCTGGCGAACGAGGATCGATCCGGCATTCACGAGCTCGCCACCGTAGGCCTTCAGGCCGAGGCGCTTGCTTTCGGAATCGCGACCGTTGCGGCTCGAGCCGCCTGCTTTCTTGTGTGCCATTGCTTCGTCCTTCGGTTAGGCGATCGAATCGACACGGATTTCCGTGTAGTTCTGCCGGTGGCCCTGGGTTTTCTGGTAATGCTTGCGGCGGCGCATCTTGAAGATCTTGATCTTCACGCCGCGACCATGGGCGATGACGGTGGCGGAGACTGTTGCTCCGGACACCAACGGGGTACCAAGCTGAACGGCGTCGCCGTCCGCGACCATCAGGACCTGATCGAGGACAATCTGAGCGCCAACGTCTGCCGGTATCTGTTCTATTTTGATTTTTTCGCCGGGGGCAACTCGGTACTGCTTGCCGCCGGTTTTTATGACCGCGTACATTGTGGACTCCATTGCGTTTGCGTTGAAAACGGCCGATGTCCCGAGGGCTGTTCGACCGAGCCCGATATAATAACGGAAATACCCCGTAAGGTCAAAGACTTGTCCCAGCGTCATCCATTGGCCCCCGCGAGCCTGGAAGCGATCCGCGAACCCATAGCAGCAGACCTCGCGGAGGTGGATGGAGTGATCCGCCGGCGCCTCGAATCCGAGGTTGTCCTGATCGGCACCATCTCCAGCTACATCATCGGCAGCGGTGGCAAGCGCCTTCGCCCGGCGCTGGTCCTGCTGGCCGCCAACGCCTTCGGTGCCCAGGGCCCCGCGCGCCACGAATTGGCCGCCGTGATCGAATTCATCCACACCGCCACGCTGCTGCACGATGACGTGGTGGACGAATCAGGCCTGCGCCGCGGCCGCAAGACCGCCAATGCGGAATTCGGCAACGCAGCCTCGGTCCTGGTCGGCGACTTCCTGTATTCCCGCGCTTTCCAGATGATCGTGGAGGTCGGCAGCCTGCGCATCATGAAGGTGCTGGCGGACGCCACCAATGTCATCGCCGAAGGCGAGGTGCTGCAGCTGCTGAACGTCCACGACGCGGATACCAACGAGGAAAAATACCTGCGCGTGATCCGCTACAAGACCGCGAAGCTGTTCGAGGCGGCGACCCAGGTGGGAGCCATCGTCGGTGGCGCTTCGCCGGAGATGGAACGCGCGCTGGCGGAATACGGCGTCCACCTGGGCACCGCATTCCAGCTCATTGACGACGTGCTCGACTACTCCGGCGATCTTACGGAAACCGGCAAGAACCTCGGCGACGACCTCGCCGAAGGCAAGCCTACGCTGCCCCTCATTCGGGTCATGCAGGCCGGCAGCGAGGCGGAGCGCGCGCTGGTGCGCAACGCCATCGAGCACGGCGGGAAATCGGACCTGGAAGGCGTGGTTGCGGCGATCCATCGCGTAGGCGCACTGGACTATGCGCGCGACCGTGCACGCGCGGAATCGGCCACGGCAATCAGCCGCTTAAGCACCGTTCCGGATTCCGCGTGTCGCCAAGCTCTGCTACAATTGGCGCACTTTTCCGTCGATCGAAAGTACTGATCGAACGCGAAACTTCGGGGTGTAGCTTAGCCTGGTAGAGCGCTACGTTCGGGACGTAGAGGCCGGAGGTTCGAATCCTCTCACCCCGACCACCTTACAAATAATCAAAACTTGATCACGCACCGGGCCGCTTCGGCCTGCCTTGGCAGCCAGGCCTGCGCCTTGCTGCGCGTCTTCCATCGTTCAAATAAGCCTTACAGGAGTGTCACTTTGAATCGTTTCATCCTTGCCAGCCTCACCACCGCCCTGCTCGCCTCGGGTTCCTCAATGGCCGCGGGCCTCGATGCTCTGCATGAGTTCGGCACCACCACCGGCGTCGGCCACCATGTGTCCATCAAGAGCGCCGAGCCGCAGACGTTCGGCTTCACCGTTCCCGCCGGCCACAACAAGACCGACATCGTCTTCTCCGAAGATCCCAACACCCGCGACCGTAGCTCGCGCGTGACCCTCGTCACCTGGAAGGAAGGTGAAACCCCCACGACCACGATGGTGAACTACAGCCGCGTGCGCACCACGACGATCGCGGTTACGCCCGGGCGCTACTACTTCACCGTCACCGCCGCTCCCGAAATCGCCTTCGCCGTGATGGTTCGCCATCGCAAGATCGTGGTTCCCCGCGCGGTCGCCACGCCGCCGCGCACCCGCTAGGCGGCGGGAGGCAGCACCAAGGGACGGGGCCTCGCGCCCCGTTTTTCCCGCTTGTATCTGTACATATGTACATATAAACTCCGGTCCATGAAAACCCGGACCCGCAAGGCCGCCACGGCGGTGCCGTCCCTCGTCATCGAGAGGGTGCAGACCGGCGTCAAGATCGAGAAGCGCCTGCTGAAGGTCCTGAAGGGCCTGGCGGAATACCACGACATGACGCTGGGCGACCTCATCGAAGGCATCGTCCTGCACAGCTTCGACGGCAAGCCGGCCTTCGAGCGCGCCACGCTCGAGCGCATCGCGCAGTTGAAGAAGATCTATGGCCTCGACCTGGATTCGCGTGCAAGCCACCGCATGCGCGCGAAGGCGGCCGCATGAGCGCCTTGCGCGCGGAATACATCGAGCGTTCGCACTCCTTCGTCGTCGCCATGCCGATGCGCCAGGCCTTCCCGCTCTTCGAGCCGGAAGGCGAGCGCCGCTGGGCGCAGGGCTGGCTGCCCACGTACCTGCAGCCAGCCGACGGCCGTGCGACCCGCGGCATGGTGTTCACCACCAGCCACGGCGAAGAAGAAACGATCTGGATGATGGTGCGGCATGAGCCCGCCGCAGGCCTGGTCGAATACGTGAGGACCACGCCGGGATCGCGCACCGGGCGTGTGCTGGTGCAATGCGCGGCGCTGGATGCAGTGCGCACGCGCGTCACCGTGATCTACGCGCTTACCGGGTTGAGCGAAGCGGGCAATGCCCGCCTGCGCGAGCTCGACGAGGCAAACTACCGCAGCTACATCGAGACCTGGGCCGAGGCAATCGGCAGGCTCTAGCGGCATCACGCGACGCGATCCGCGATCACCACGTAGCGCAGGCGAGTGCCCGGCATCACCGCGTCGAACGGATAGCAGGTGATCAACGTGAGCTGCGCGGAATCGGCGGCCTCGAGCACGCGCGACTCGCCCTGGTCGACGATGCCCACCTCGCGCACACGGTAGCGGGATTTCACGCCGCGCGACCCCTCGACATCGATCTCCTCGTTGATCGCGACGTCGCGCAGGAACGCGAAGTGTGTATCGCGGTGCGCGACGATCACCGAATTGCCCGAGCCCCCGGGGGCGGCGGTGCCTCCGATGTGCGCAGGCCCGAAGGCGAGGGCGCGCGGACTCGCACTGTCGAGCACGTAGAGTTCGACGCCGCGCCCCGGCACCGTGAGCCGCGCGATGGGCCGCAGGTCCGCGCCCGGCCACGGCCGGCGCGAGAGGCCGCCGTCGCGGGACTGGTTCCAGGAGCCCGCGATCAGGTGCTGCGCCAGCGCCGCCTTGGCGTGGATCCATCCGGCATTCGCGACTTGCCAGCTGCCGATGGCGGCGAGCAGAAGGGCCGCGGCGAGCGAGGAAACGCGCCGGCGGATCACGCGATCCTCCGCGTGCGCAGCCCCAGCAGCGCCACGATGGCGGCGGCGCCGAGCGCCAGCATTCCCAGCAGCAGGTGCAGCATGGCCGCCGTGCCCGTCTGCGGAAGCTGCGTGCCCGCGGCCCATCCAGCCGGCAGGTTCGCCTTCACCAGCGCGACTTTCGAATCACGGCCGGGCTCGGCGGTTGCCGTCACGTCGACGGCGACGAGGCTGGTGTACCGGCTCACGAGATGGTGCTCAAGGGCGACCTTCACCACGGCTGGACGAACCTGCGCCACATCCGCGCCCTCCGTGAGCGTGTCCAGCAGCGCCGCGATGCGTGCCCTGGCCCAGAGGGCGCCCACGCCGGCCGCGTTACGGTCCGGCGGCGGCGTGAGCGCCACGCTCCAGGGTTGGTTGCCGCGCAGGCCGGAGATGATCACCGTGCCGAGCGGTCCGCGGGCGGCGGCCGAAACCAGGATCGGCTCGCCGAGGTAGAGGTCCGGCACGCGGGCCGGGTAGGTCTCGACGGCGCTACCGTCGGGCCAGCGGATCGAGACGTCGCGCAGGACGGGCGCCTCGAGCTTCGCGAACAGCTGCGTCATCCTTTCCTGCACTTCCTTCAGGTCGCCGATCTGCGTGAACGTGCCGCGACCGAACTGCGCCGCCTTGGTCATGAAGTGCCCGTTGGGCGCGGAGCCGATGCCGACGGTGAAGAGGCGGGAAGTGCCGAGGTCGCGTGTGATCTGCCTGAAGAGCGCGTCTTCGTTGCCCACGGCGCCGTCGGTGATGAAAATCACCTGGCGCAGGAAGCCGGGTGTGTCGCTGCCGTCGAGCGCGAAGCGCAGCGCGCCCGACATCTCCGTGCCGCCGCCGGCCTTGAGGGAGCGGACCCACTCGCGGGCGCGCGCAACGTTGTCGGGCGTAGCCGGCAGCGCGGCATGCAGCATCGGCCGCGTGACGGAGTTGAATTCGATCACGTTGAAGCGATCGCGCGGGGTGAGCGTCGCCAGCGCCATCTCGAGGGCGGCGCGCGCCTGCCCGATCGAGGCGCCCTGCATCGAGCCGGAGGTGTCGATGATGAGGATGGTCTCGCGCGGCAGGCGCTCGAAGGCGGCGCGCTCGGCCGGCGTCGGCTGCGGCGGCACCACCATCAGCAGTGCGTATTCCTGTTCTCCACGAGCCTGGGTGAACATCGCGGCCTGCGGCGCCTTGCCGCCGGCGAGTGTCCAGGTGAGCTCGAAGTCGCGATCGGCAGCGGCCTGCTCCTTGAGCAGATAAACCATCGTGCGCCCGCCCGCCTGCTTCTCGACCGTGACGTCCTGGTAGGAGCTCACCACGGAGGCCAGTGGCACGCCCGCATCAATCGAGATCGCGATGTCGACCGGATTCACCGGGCCGCAGCCGTTGTCGATGTAGGCGGGCTCCACCAGCGCGCCGTTGTCGTCCTGGTAGAGCTCGAGCGCCTTCGGTTCGTCGGGCATCGGATCAGCCGGCGCGCCCGCCGGGATGTAGCGCGGCGTGGTCGCCAGCGGGAAGCGCAGGCGGTAAGTTCCATTTTCATAGGCCAGCGCCTGCTGGTATTCGATGCGGATCTCGATGAAGTCGCTGGGCCCGATGTGCGCCACGTTGCTGGTGAAGAGGTTGGGGCGTTGCTGCTCCACCAGCGCCGCCTTCTTGCCTTCGCTCTTCGCGCGTTCGTATTCGCGCCGCGCCTCTTCCTTCTCCCGGATCCGGCCCTCGAGCACGCGCTCGCCAACCTTCATCCACAGCTGGTCGACTGCCGCTTTCTCCGGCAGCGGGAAGGCGTAGACGCCCTCGACGAACCCGGATCCGGGGTTGTGGAAAAACTGGGTGACGCGCGTGCGGGCGACCATGCCGGTTACGTCGATGGCGACTTCGGTGGCGACCTGCGGTGCGGCGTTGTACTGGCCGGAGGACGGATCAAGCAGCAGCAGCGTGCCGGCCCGGGCGTCGTTCGGCGTGGCCGCCTGCGAATTGGCGGAGAGCGCGAGGATCGCCAGCGACATCAGGATCGCGGCGCCGAGGCCACCGAAGAAGGCCTTCGCGACCAGCTCGGCAAAATCGCCGATGACTTCCTGCATGTTGCGTTCCGCCTTGCGCTGCATTTCCTCATCCCCTGATCGTTCCCGGAAGAGCCGGGGTTCAGGTGCCATTGCGCTCGTGTGCAGGGCGTGCGCGGTGGCGCGATGCGGGCAGGACGGCGAAGAAAGGTGGCAGAAAAATGCATAATCCGACCCATGGCAAGACGCATCGCGCTGGTCGAGGACGATCCCACCATCCGGCAGAATTACTCCGACGCACTGACGCGCGCCGGCTACGAAGTCGCGGCCTTCGGCGACCGGGCGACGGCCACGAAGACGCTGGCGGGGCGCCTGCCCGAGCTCGCCATCATCGACATCGGCCTCGGTTCCGAGATCGACGGCGGCTTCGCGCTGTGCCGGGACCTGCGCGCCGCCAGCAGTCGCCTGCCGATCATCTTTCTCTCGGCGCGCGATTCGGATTTCGACATCGTCTCGGGCCTGAGACTGGGCGCGGACGACTACGTCACCAAGGACGTAAGCCTGCCGCACCTGCTGGCGCGTATCGCCGCCCTGTTCCGACGCGTCGAGGCGGGGCAGCAGGAGCCGGCCGCGGAAGACATCCTCGCGCGCGGCAAGCTGGCACTCGATGCGCAGCGCATGACGGCGACGTGGGGCGGGAACCCGGTGGGACTTACGGTGACCGAGTTCTGGATGGTGCATTCGCTGGCGCGCCATCCCGGCCACGTGAAGGACCGTGACCAATTGATGCGCGACGCGGAGATGGTGGTCGACGACGGCACCATCACCTCGCACGTGAAGCGCATTCGGAAGAAGTTCATGGTGGCGGACCCCGCGTTCGCCGCCATCGAGACCGTTTACGGCATGGGGTACCGCTGGATGGAGAATCCTTGAAGGCAACCGTCGCCGCACTACTGCTCTCGGGCGTCGCGCTCGGAGCATCCGCAGAAGAAGCAGGCGCCCGCTGGTACATTCAAGTCGACAACGACGTGCTCTTCGGCACCGACCGTTGGTACACCTCGGGGGTGCACATCGCCCGGGTCGAACGCAGCGGAAACCATGACATCGAATGGGGGCTCACGCAGGAGATCTACACGCCGGAGGGCAAGCGCTTCGAGCCCGGGACGGTGGATCGCGCGCCTGTCGGCCGCCTGCTGCTGTCCGGCGCGCGCCACGACATCGACGAGTCCGGCTTCCAGACCCTTGAGCTCTCGCTCGGTGTTCGCGGGCGGGCCGCCCTGGGAAGGCGCACGACGGGGTTCATCCACCACGTCGCCCCGGCCCCGTATGTCGATTGGTCGCGCGAGGAAAAGTCGCGCGTCGACGCCATGGCTGCGGCCACGCGCAGCTTTGGCCACGGCGACGCCGTGATCCACCTCGGCGGCGTGGCGGGTAACTCGCGCACCTTCGCGCATGTGGGCGCGCAGTACGGCTTTGGTCCCACGATGTACACGCCGGTGATGCGCTTCATCGCCACACCGCCGCCGGCTCGGGGGCGAGGCAGCTGGAGCGGCTTCATCGGCACCAGCGCGCGCGCCGTGGTCTTCGATCGCCTGGTGGAGCGCAGCTACGACGCCCTCCTGCCGCAGCCTTCCGCGCACCGCTTCGTCGGCCGCGTCGCGGCGGGCGTCGGCACCGTGCAGCACTGGGGATCGGTCAGCCTTTCGGCGGCGATGGACTCACGCGAATTCGAGGGCCAGCGGGTGCCGCACCGCTTCGGCTCGCTGATGGTCCACTTCGACTTCTGAGGCGAACGAATGGGCGCGAGTTTCCTTCACGGGATCCGGCCGCGCCTGCTGTTGGTGGCGCTCGTGCTGCTGGTGCTTCCCTGGCTGGCGGCGCAGTTCATCGGCGGCATGGAAAGCTCGCTGCGCGCGGCGCAGGAGCAATCGATCGGCGCCACGGCGCGCGCTCTGGCCGCCGCACTTTCGGACCGGCCCGCGCTGTTCGACCGCAACCGCGCCGCCGATCCGCAGGAGGAGGAGCGCCGCCGCATCGTGGCGCTGTTCGCGGCGGCGGACACGCAGGCCGTCGCCAAGCTTGGCAACGCCTATCACCCGTCGGAAGAAATCGAGCGCCTGTTGACCATCATGGGGCGGCGCGGCACGAG
>JBDSMR010000172.1:0-14420 GCA_039915735.1 Usitatibacter sp.
CCCGTCTCCAAAGCGTTTACGGAGCCCAACGGTTTGTTGTGCGCCGGCGGGGACCTTTCGCCCGAGCGCATCGTTGACGCCTACAGCCACGGCATCTTCCCTTGGTTCAGCGAAGGCGACCCGATCCTGTGGTGGTCGCCTGACCCGCGCATGGTCCTCTTCCCCGATGAGCTGAAGGTCTCACACTCGCTGCGAAAAAGAGTGCAGCACGGCGACTACGAAACCCGCTTCGACACGAACTTCCGCACCGTCATGGAGCGTTGTTCGGAGCCGCGCGACGGGCAAGGCGGCACCTGGATCCTGCCGGAGATGATCGATGCCTATACCGAGCTGCATCGCCGCGGTTTCGCGCACTCGGTGGAGTCGTGGCTCGACGGCGAATTGGTGGGTGGCCTCTACGGCATGGCGCTGGGGAAAGTGTTTTTCGGCGAATCGATGTTCTCCCGCGCACCGGACGCCTCCAAAGTGGCGCTTTTCCGGCTGGTGGAGCGCCTGAAAGCGGACGACTTCCGAGTGATCGATTGCCAGCAAGCGACTTCCCACCTGGCCTCGCTGGGCGCGCGCCAGATCCCGCGAAAGGCGTTCGCGCAGCTGGTTCAAGAGTCGATACAATGTCCTCCATCCGGCGAACGCTGGCTCCCGGGTAACTGACGATCCGGAGCGGAGTTTGACTTGAACGAATGGCGAAGCTAAACGACCTTCCGATCGCGAACCTGCAGTTCTACGCGACGGCTCCATACCCCTGCAGCTACCTGCCGGGAAAACTCGCGCGTTCGCAGGTGGCTACTCCCAGCTACCTGATCGATACGGATACCTACAGCGCGCTTGTTTCCGCCGGTTTCCGCCGCAGCGGCGCCTTCACCTACCGCCCGTATTGTGATCACTGCCACGCCTGCGTTCCGGTGCGCGTGGTTGCCTCGGAATTCAAGCCCAACCGCGCCCAGCGCCGCGCCCAGGAGCGCCACGCCGCCCTCGAATCGAGTTACGGCGAGCTCAAGTTCAACGCCGAGCATTACGCGCTTTATCGCCTCTACCAGAGCGAGCGCCATCGCGGCGGCGGCATGGACCACGACAGCCGCGAGCAATACGCACACTTCCTGCTGCAATCCAACGTCGCCACGCGCCTGGTCGAATTCCGTGAAGGCGGCGAGTTGCGCATGGTCTCCATCGTTGATGAGCTGGCCGATGGCTTGTCCTCGGTCTACACGTTCTTCGATCCGCTGGTGCAGAAGGGCAGCCTCGGCACCTACAACATCCTCTGGCAGATAGAGGAGGCGCGGCGCCGCGAGCTGCGGTACGTGTACCTCGGGTACTGGATCGGGCAGAGCCGCAAGATGAGCTACAAGAACCAGTTCCGTCCGATTGAAGGGCTTTCGCGCGGAGAGTGGAAGCGGCTGGCTTGATGCTGTATTCGCTGGCCCGCGCCGCCCTCTTCAAGCTCGACCCGGAAGTCGCCCACGATTTCACGCTCAAGTCCCTCTCCATGCTTGGCCCCGGCGCGGCCCTGCTCGGCGCGGGTGCAGATGCGGGAGAGGCGAAGCGCGTCTTCGGCATCAACTTCCCCAATCCCGTCGGCGTGGCGGCTGGCCTCGACAAGAATGGCGAATACATCGATGCACTTGCTGCGCTCGGCTTCGGCTTCCTCGAGATCGGCACCGTCACGCCGCGCCCGCAGCCGGGCAATCCCAAGCCGCGCATGTTCCGGCTCGAGGAGCACGAGGCCATCATCAATCGCCTCGGGTTCAACAATGGCGGCGTGGAAAAGCTGCTGCGCAACGTCGAGCGCGCGGCGTTCAAGGGCGTGCTTGGGATCAACATCGGCAAGAATTTCGATACTCCCAACGAACGCGCGGCGGACGATTACCTGATCTGCCTTGAAGCGGTCTACGGCCACGCCACCTATATCACCGTGAACATTTCCTCACCGAACACGAAAAACCTCCGCGACCTGCAATCGAGCGAAGCGCTCGATGGATTGCTCAGCGCCGTCATGGCCAAGCGCAGGCAGCTGGCCGAGCGCCATGGCCGCACCAAGCCGCTGCTGTTGAAAGTGGCTCCGGACCTCGACGACGAACAGATCGCCGCCATCGCCGAGATGTCGCTCAAGCATTCGGTCGACGGATTGATCGCCACCAACACCACCATCGCGCGCGGCGCCGTCGCGGGCCACCGCCGTGAATCGCAGGCGGGCGGTCTGAGCGGGCGGCCGCTGTTTGCACTTTCCACCCTGGTGCTGTCCAAACTCTCGAAGGCGTTGGGCGGTCGCATCCCGCTGATCGGCGTGGGCGGCATCCTCTCGGGCGCCGATGCCAAGGCCAAGATCGATGCGGGCGCGAGCCTGGTGCAGGTCTACACCGGCTTCATCTATCGCGGACCAGGCCTCATCGCCCAGGCCCGCCGGGCGCTGCGATGATCATTGGCGTTCCGCTCGAGACCAAGCAGGGAGAACGCCGTGTGGCGCTGCTGCCGCGCGCGGTCGAGGAGATCAAGGCCGCGGGGCACGATGTTCGCGTCGAGACACGCGCGGGCCTGGCCGCGGGCTTCGATGACACCGCTTATCGTGAAGCCGGCGCGGACATCGTCGTCGCGAAAGACGTCTGGGATTCCGACCTGATCGTGAAGGTGAAGGAAGTCCAGGAAGCGGACCTTGCGATCATGCCGCGTGGCGCCACCATCTTCTCGTTCCACCACCTGCCGGGTGAGCCCGATCGCACGCGCGAACTCGCGGCGAAAGGTGCAACCGCCATCGCCTTCGAGATGGTGCGTGATGCGCGCGGTCAATTTCCGCTGCTGGCGCCAATGTCAAAAATCGCCGCACGCCTCGGTGTCGAACACGGCATGGCATTGCTGGGCGCCTCTGCGGCAGGCGAGCGCAGACGCGCCCTCGTTCTCGGGGCGGGCAACGCGGGCATGTCCGCCGCACGCGCCGCCTCGCGCCTGAAAGCCGACGTGGTGATCCTCACGCGCAGCAATGGCTCGGTGGAGGACGCGAAGGACGCAGGCTTCAAGTCGTTTCTCTCCACCCCCGAAAACATCGAGCAATACGCGCTCGCCTCGGACCTCATCGTCGGTGCGGTTTTTGTGGCGGGCGAGCCGACGCCGAAGCTGCTGCCGCGCGAGCTGGTCAAGCGCATGAAGCCGGGCTCGGTGATAGTCGATTTCTCTATCGATGCCGGCGGCGTGGCCGAAACCTCGCGCCCCACGACACACGAGGAGCCCTGCTACATCGAGGAAGGTGTCATCCACTGCTGCATTCCCAACATTCCGGCCGCGGATCCGCCCGCGGCTTCGAAGGCGATCTCCGAGGCGGCGCTGCCCTACGTGCTGGACATGGCCTCGCACGAAAGTGTTGCGGCGGCGCTCACGCGCAATCCGGAGTTGCGCGACGCGGTTCTGCTCTGGCAGGGTCACATCAACCACGAAGGCATCGCGACCGAGGCGTGGTTGCCGTACACGCCGCTCACGGACACGATGCTCGCGGAATCCGCGTGACATCGCTCGCGCAGCGCATCGACGCGTTATTGCCGCAAACGCAATGCACCCAGTGCGGCTATGACGGTTGTCGCCCGTACGCCGAAGCCCTGGCGCATGACGAAGCCGACATCAACCAGTGCCCGCCGGGGGGCGACGAAGGCGTGGAGAAACTCGCCGCGCTGCTGCAACGCGAATCCAAGCCGCTCAACCCGGGGAATGGCCTCTATCGCGCGCCGCAGGTGGCAGTGATCGACGAGGAAACCTGCATCGGCTGCACCAAGTGCATCCAGGCCTGCCCGGTTGATGCCATCGTGGGCGCCTCCAAGTTCATGCACACCGTGATCGCGGGATGGTGCACCGGGTGCGAGCTCTGCATTCCACCCTGTCCCGTCGATTGCATCTCGCTCGAGGGCGTGAGTGCGCTGCCGGAACCGGATCTCTCACGCTCGCGCCACGACGCGCGCGGCATGCGCCTCGCACGCGACGCGCGCGAGCAGGACGAACGGATGGCCTCCTACGAATGAATTCCGCCACGCGCGAAGAGTTCTACAAGCGGCTCGCCAAGGCGATGCCGGATCCGAGAAGCGAGCTCGAGCACACCACGCCCTTCGAGCTGCTGGTGGCAGTGGTGCTTTCGGCGCAGGCCACGGACAAAAGCGTGAACCTCGCCACGGCCAGGCTCTTCCCGGTAGCAAACACGCCGGAGAAACTCGCTGCACTGGGCGTCGAGGGGCTCGAGCAATACATCCGCACCATCGGCCTCTATCGCGGCAAGGCCAAGAACGTGATCGCACTCTCCAACCTGGTCCTGGAGAACCACGGGGGTGAAGTGCCAAGGAGCCGTGAGGCGCTGGAGGCGCTGCCCGGCGTGGGCCGCAAGACCGCCAACGTGGTGATGAACGTGGCGTTTGGCGAGCTGACCATCGCCGTGGACACACACGTCTTCCGCGTTTCCAATCGCACTGGTCTCGCGCCCGGCAAGGACGTGCTGGAGGTCGAGACCCGGTTGATGAAGGTCACGCCGCCCAAGTACCTGCGCAATGCGCACCACTATTTGATCCTGCATGGCCGCTACACCTGCCTCGCGCGCAAGCCGCTCTGCTACAAGTGCCCGGTGTTTGCGCAGTGCGAGTGGCAGGAGAAGAAGGACTATGCACAGGTTCCCGCGGACGTGAAACCGAAGTCCGTGTTGCCCAAGGGCAGGAAGAAGTAGTGTTCAACCCGACGCGCGACCAGGCCCGCCTCTTCCTGTTCGACACCTGGGACAAACATCGCGCCAGCGCCACACTCACGCCGTTGGAGACACTCACGCTCTCCATCGTCCTCGACCATCCCGAGTACCACGCCGTCCTCGAGGATCGCGAGCGCTACCTCGACCGCGACTGGAAGCCCGAGGCCGGCGAAGCAAACCCGTTCCTGCACCTTCAGATGCACCTGGCGATCGAGGAGCAGTACTCCATCGACCAGCCCCCCGGCATTCGCGCCGCGATCGACGCGTTGGCAACGAAGCGCGGCTCGATGCACGATGCCCGCCACGAAGTGCTGGAGTGCCTGGGGGAAGTGTTGTGGCAGGCGCAGCGCAACGGCGCCGGCTTCGACAACGCCGTTTACCTCGGCTGCGTGAACAACAAAACCTGAAAAACAGGGACAGACCCTCTTTATTTCTGCGTCCGCAGAAATAAAGAGGGTCTGTCCCTGTTTTTCGGGTTGCGGGGTCAGGCGGTGACGGTCCAGGACTCGGCGTCTTCGCGCAGGGCGATGGTCGCCAGGCCGTTCGCGATCGAAACGAATTCGTTGCCGGCCTCCACGATGTCGGCGCCGAAGCGGCGCTCGAAGATGTTGCGCACCGCGGGCACGAACGACGTGCCGCCCGTAAGGAATACACGATCGACATCGGTCGCGGTGATGGAGCTGTTGTGCAGCACGAGGTCCAGCGCCTCTTCGATCGATTCCAGCTCCGGCGCGATCCACTGCTCGAACTGCGCACGCGTCACGGTCTCGCGGATCTCGAAGCCGGGTCCCTGGAAGAAGAACTCGGCCACCTCGTCGCGAGACAACGCCTCCTTGGTGTCGGAGACCGACTTGTAGAGCGTGTAGCCCTGGTCGGACTCCACCAGCCGAATGAACCTGCCCACCAGCTCCGGGGCCTCGCTGAAACGCGCGACCTCCTGGAAGTCGCGGAAATCATGCGATGTCTTCATCACTGAAAGCTCGTGCCACTGCGCGAAGCCGGAAAAACACGAGCGCGGCATCTCGAGCGTCTTTCCCATGCTGCGATAGTTCGTGCCCTTGCCGAGCTGGGGCAGCACCACGCGGTCGATGATGCGGTAGTCGAAGCGGTCACCGGCGATGCCGACACCGGAGTGGCCAAGCGCCTTCGCGCGCAGTCCCTTCGGCGTCACGTCGAAATGGATCACCGAGAAGTCCGTGGTGCCGCCGCCGAAGTCCGCGACCAGCACCGTGGCACTCTGCTGCAGCGATTGCGCGTAGAAGAACGCGGCCGCCACTGGTTCGTAGACCTGGCGAATGCGCTCGAAGCCGAAGGGCTTCAGCGCCGCCTGGTAGCGCTGCATCGCGAGCTTCGCGTCGGGACGGCTGCTGCCGGCGTATTCCACCGGGCGGCCGACGAGCACGTCGCGCGGCAGGTCATCCAGCTGCGGATGCGCGTGCCTGCGCACCTCGCGGAAGAAACGGTTGAAGAGGTCCTCGAAGCGCCAGGCGCTACCGTAGATGTAGGTCTGCTCGAAGAGGCGGCTGGCGGCGAAGCTCTTCAGCGACTGGATGAAGCGGCAGTCGCCGGACATCTCGATGAATCGCTGGATCGCCCAGGGGCCACCGTCGGAGAGGACCTTCGGATAGTCGTCTTCCCCCTCGTTCCAGAAGCAGAGCGCGGAGCGGAACGAAAACAGGCGATTGGAGAGGAAGTTGAAGACCACCGGGTCCGCGGGCGCGTGGGGCTGGGCCCACGACAACACCGTGTTGGTGGTCCCGAAATCGAGCCCGAGGGCGCGTGGCGCGAGCTTGGAGGCCCGCGTCATCACCGGCTCAGTGCTTGACCTGCAGGCCCTTCTGCGAGGAGAAGTACGCCGCGAGATCCATCACGTCCTTGTGGCTCAGCTTTGCCACCTGCGCAACCATGATGGGGTTCTTGCGCTTGCCGTTCTGGTAGTGCTTGATCGCCGTTTCCAGGTAGTCCTGGTACTGGCCGGCAAGGTTCGGAAATTCCGGGCTGGGGCTGATGCCTTCCGCTCCGTGGCAGGCCGCGCAGGTGGTGGATTTTTTCTTGCCAGCAGAGGCGTCGCCGCTGGAGGCCAGGGCCGAGGTGGAGGCGGCGAACAGCGCCGCGATCAGCAGGATGCGCGCTTTCATCATTTCTTCTCCGCGACGGTGGCCGGCTGCGAGGCGTAGTAGGCGGCGATGTCCTCGAAGTCCTTGTCGGACATTCCGGCGACCATGGCCCTCATCGTCCCGAAGTCGCGCTCACCGCTCTTGTACCCCTTGAGCGCGGCCACGATGTACGCCTCTTTCTGGCCGCCCAGCTTGGGCACGCGGTATACCTCGGGAAATGCGGTCTTCCAGTCGGCGATGCCGTGGCATCCCTGGCACTGGTAGATCTTGTTCTTGCCGGACATGGCGTCGCCGGCGGCGTTGACACTGAGTGCCGACGTGGCGATTGCCAGGGCAGCGAGGATTCGCGTGGGGTGCATGGCGGTAGGCAGATTGTGTTGTTATGGGGTTCGGAAAGCCCGCGAATTATAGCTCAGGCCTGCTCGAAAAGCTGCTCCCATGGCCTGGGTTGCGCAAGATGGAAACCCTGCCCAGAGACGATTCCGATCTGCACCAGCTTGCGGGCGATCTCCTCGCTCTCCACGTATTCCGCGATGGTCTGCAGCCCCAGGCTCACGCCGATCTTGTGGATTGACTCCACCAGCGCGTAGTCGAGGTAGTTCTTGGCTACGCCCTTGACGAACAGCCCGTCGATCTTGATGCCGTCGACCGGGAAGTGCTTGAGGTAGTTGAACGAGGAAAGGCCGGAGCCGAAATCGTCCAGCAGGAAACGCACGCCCAGGGCGCGCAGCGCCTCGATCAGGGTGCGGGCACGCTCCACGTTGGCGATGGCCGCAGTTTCCGTGATCTCGAAATAGATGGACTGCGGGGGCACGCCGTACTGCGCGAACTTCTCCTGCATGTATTCGGCGAACTCCGGGCTGGAAAGCGTGTGCCCGGAGAGGTTGATCGAAAATTCCGCGGGTGATGGCGTGTCGCGCAGCTTGGCGAGGCGGCGGTAATCGGAGAAGGCGCGGTCCACCACCCAGCGGTCGATGGTGCGCATCAGGTCGTAACGCTCGGCCACCGGGATGAAATTCATCGGCAGGATCAGCTCGCCGCCGGAGTCGCTCATGCGCAGGAGAGCTTCGACGCGCGGGATGCCGACGTCGCGCGGGCCTTCGATCGGCACGATGGGTTGGTAGAGCAGCGTGAAGGCGCCTTCGGACATCGCGTCGTTGATGCGCTTGAGCCAGCCGCGGCTGGTCTGGCGCATGTATTGCGATGTTGTGGTGTCGTGGAAGGCGAAGACGCGGTTGCGTCCCTGCTCCTTGGCGGTGAAACACGCCGTGTCCGCCTCGCTCATCACCGCGGAAAGGCTGGGCGCCAGCTTGGTGATCGCCACCACGCCCACGCTCACGCCCACCTGGAAGGCTTTCTCGCCCCATTCGAATTGCCACGCCTGCACCGCGTCACGCAGTTGCGTGGCGGCGGAAGTGGCAAACTCCGCGCTGCAGTTCTCCAGCAGGATCGCGAACTCGTCGCCGCCGATGCGCGCGAGCGTCTCGCCTTCGCGCAGGGATGAGTGCAGCACGGGCGTGATGCGGCGAAGCAACTCGTCGCCCGCGAGGTGGCCGAAGGAATCGTTGATGCGGTGGAAGAAGTCCACGTCGAGATAAAGCAGCGCGTGTGTGCTGCCCTGCGCCTTGGCATTCGCCAGCACGGTCTCCAGGCGCTCCTCAAGCGCCTTGCGGTTGGGCAGCCCCGTGAGCGGATCGTGGTTGGTAAGGAAGAAGATCTGCTGGCGCGCGGTGTCGAGTCTTTCCTGCAGGCGGCCCTGCTGCGACTGGAATTCCTGCGCGAGGCCCAGCACCTCATGCTTGAGCTCTTCCAGCGGCGGTGTGAGCTCCGGCAACTCCGGCCGCGCACCGCCTGCCACGACATGGCGCACGGCATCACGCACTGCTTCGACCTCTCCCACCAGCGCGCGCGCGCCAAGAGAGCCCAGCAGGAAGAGGCTGCCGATGCTGCCCGCCAGCGCGATGGAAAGCGTCCACACCTGCGATTGCACGCTCTCCAGGCCAATCATCTTGGCGGTGAGCAGGTAGATGGCGCTGAAGACCGCGATCGGAATGGCGCCCAGCGCGACCAGGCGCGCGGCCAGCTGCTTGCGCGGCTCGTGTTTTACCGGCCGCTTGTCAGGCAGGTTCTGCAAGGTGCAACCAGACACATTTGCCGTTGCTCTCGCGCTCAATGCGCTCGCAGATGGCGGCGTGTGCGGCCACCTCCGCCTCGCTCGCGCGCAGCACGTGCAGGATCACCTGGATCGCGGACTCGCCGGCCAGCAGCACTTCCGCGGGCGAGGCGCCGAGGGTGATGTCGAGGGTCTCCTGTCCCCGCGTCATCGCTACCCAGACATCGGCCAGCAGCTGCGCGTCGAGCAGCGCGCCGTGGAGGGTGCGGCGCGCGTTGTCCACGGTATAGCGCTCGCACAACGCGTCGAGGGAGTTCTTTTTTCCGGGGTGCAGCTCGCGCGCCATCATCAGCGTGTCGGTGACGGTGCAGACCGTATCGACGCCCGGCCTCCCGATTCGCGCCAGCTCCGCATTGAGGAACGCCACGTCGAAGGGCGCGTTGTGGATCAGCAGCTCCGCGCCGCTCACGAATTCGAGGAATTCCTCGACCACGTCCGAAAATTTCGGCTTGTCGAGCAGGTCTTCCGCGGTGAGGCCGTGGACCTGCGTGGCGCCGATGTCGATGTCGCGCTCGGGATTCACGAAGCGATGGAAATGGCGTCCCGTGGGACGGCGATCATGCATCTCGAGGCAAGCGAGTTCGATGATGCGATGGCCCTCGCCGGGCTCGAGACCCGTGGTTTCCGTGTCGAGGACGATGCGCCTCATGCCACCGCCTCGCAGCCCTTGTTGGCGAGGCCGTCGGCGCGCTCGTTGCCGATGTGTCCGGAGTGTCCCTTGACCCACACCCACTTGATATCGTGTGAATTGCAGAGATCATCGAGCCGCTTCCACAGGTCCACGTTCTTGACCGGTTCCTTCGAAGCCGTCTTCCAGCCGCGCGCCTTCCAGCCGCGGATCCACTCGGTGATGCCCTTCATCACATATTGCGAATCGGTATGCAGCACGATGTTCGCCGGGTACTTGATGGCGGACAGCGCCTCGATCACGGCGGTCATCTCCATGCGGTTGTTGGTGGTCACGGGCTCGCCGCCGAAGAGCTCACGCTCGGCGCCGTCGCATTCCAGAACGGCTCCCCACCCGCCACGCCCGGGATTTCCCTTGCAGGCGCCGTCGGTGTAGATATTGACGGTTTTTACTTGACCACCCGCAGGCGGGCGGTGTGTTTGCCCGCGCCGTGGCCTTCGCGCTTGGCAGCGGCGACCAGCGATTTTTCGCGTGCGGCCTTTTCCTGCCAGGCGGGGGTGATGAGGCGCATGCCGCGCACGCGCTTCACGGCCTGCAGCATGTAGACCGCGCCGCCGACCGCCCACCAGCGGTCGCCCGCCGGTTCCATGAAGGCGAAGCGGCGGCGCAGTTTTTCCGCATCGAACGGCGGCGCGTAGCCAATGAGGCGGCCCGCAGAGACATCGAAGCCGAGCAGCGCAAGCCAGTCCTTCACGCGAAGCAGCGAAACGAAGCGGCCACCCCAGGGAGCCTCCTCGCCCGAAAAACCCAGCGAACTGCGCAGGCCCCAGAGGCTCCACGGATTGAAGCCCAGGATCACGAGGCGCCCTTCCGGCATCATCACGCGGTCGACCTCACGCAGGATGGCGTGTGGCTCTTCTGCGAACTCGAGCACGTGCGGCAGGACCACGAGGTCCACCGACTGGGTTGCGATCGGCAATTCATGGCTGCGCGCGTAGAGATCGGGACTTCCAGTGGCGTCCACGCGCATGCGATGAGCGATGCGGCTTTCGCGCATCAAGTCGATGCCCGGCAGGCCCACCTGCAATGCATGGAAGCCGAAGATGTCCGGCGTCACGTCGTCCAGATATGCGCGTTCCTTCTCGAGCAGGTATTGCCCGAGGGGCGTCTGGAACCAGTCGTTGATTGCCTGAGTAGCCATGGATGGGTCAATTCTAATAGACTCGGAACCATGATGGCGATCCAAGCAGTCCCCGCATTCACCGACAACTACATCTGGATCATCGAGAACGGCACGGATGCCGTCGCGGTGGACCCGGGTGAAGCCAGGCCGGTGCAGGAATTCCTGCAATCACGCGGCCTTAACCTGCGCGCGGTGCTGGCCACGCACCACCATGCGGACCACGTGGGCGGCGTCCCGGAGCTGGTGGCTCACTGGAAGTGCCCCACCTTCGGCCCGGCGCGCGAAGTGCCCGCGGGCATCGACCATCGCCTCGCCGAAGGCGACCGCTTTGAGGTGCCGGGGCTCGGCATCGAGCTCGCCACGCTCGACATTCCGGGCCACACGGCCGGCCACATCGCGCTCTATAACACGCAGATGTTGTTCTGCGGCGATACGCTCTTCGCGGCCGGCTGCGGCCGGCTTTTCGAAGGCACGCCGGCGCAGATGAACACGTCGCTCGCCAAGCTGGCACGGCTTCCCGGGACCACCCAGGTGTATTGCGGCCACGAGTACACGCTCTCCAACATCAAGTTCGCACTCGCCGTGGAGCCGGGCAACAAGGTGCTCGCGCAACGCGCGCTGCGCGAGGCGGAAAAGCGCGGGCGCAACATGCCCACCCTGCCCTCCACAATTGCCGACGAAATCGCGACCAATCCATTCCTGCGCTGCACCGAGCCCGAGGTCATCGCATCCGCCTCGCAGCACGCGGGTCGCGCGCTGGAAAACGAGGTGGAAGTGTTTGCCGAGATCCGTACTTGGAAAAACAGTTTCTGATCCGTCCGGCCACGGCGGCCGATACGGGTGAGCTGATGCGGCTCATCGGCGAGCTCGCCGAATACGAGAAACTTTCGGACATGCTCGTCGGCACCCGCGAAATGCTTGCCGAATCACTCTTCGGCAGGAAGCCCGCGTGTGAGGCCTTGATGGCGGAAGTGGGCGGGCGCTGCGTGGGCTTCGCGCTTTTCTTCACCAGCTACTCGACGTTCCTCTGCAAGCCCGGCATCTACCTCGAGGACGTCTTCGTGGAACCGGCCCATCGCGGATCGGGCATCGGCAAGGCTTTGCTCAAGCGGCTGGCGGCGATGGTGGTGGAGCGCGATGGCGGCAGGTTCGAGTGGCGCGTGCTCGACTGGAACGAGCCCTCGATCAGGTTCTACGAATCGCTCGGCGCCAGCGTGATGCGCGAGTGGCTGCTGGTCCGCGTCACCGGGCCGGCGCTGGAGCAGCTCGCCGTGCCCTAACGGCGTTTTAACGTGCTCGGGCGAGGCGCCCGCGCGGAGGTAAAATGGACCTGGCCGCTCGCTTTGGAGCGGCCAGTTCGCTTCTGGGAGCTTCCGAATGCCCGAAAACCTCCAGGCCGAGTTCCGCAAGGCCGCCCCCGCCGTCGATTTCTGCGCGCTGCGTTATGTCGAGGAATCGAGCGAATACCTGGCGGTGCGCCAGGACGTCGCCGAGCCGCCGCAGCTCGCCGTGAGCCGCGGCGTGATGGCCACCGTAATCAACAAGGGCGGGCTGGGTTATGCCGCCACCAGCGACCTATCGCCCGCCGGGCTGCGCGAAGCCCTCGCCCGCGCCGAGCGATATGCGGAACTGACCGCCGGGCGCAGCGTGGTCAACTATCGCGGCGCCGACATGCCACGCCCGAGCGGTGAATATCGCTCGCCCGTCGGCCGCAGTCCCGCTACGCTCTCGCGCCGCGACAAATACGACCTGCTCGCCACGCAATCGAAGCAGTGCCGCATCGACGATCGGATCGTCGACTGGGAGGCCAACCTCTGGTCGACCGATACACACAGCGCGTATTTCACTGCCGATGGCGGCGCCGTCGAGCAGCAATTCCATTTCGTGGTGCCCAATGTCTCCGCCACCGCGCACCACCAGGGCGAGACACAGACGCGCACACACGCCGGCCGCTACAACGGATTCTGCCGTCAGGGTGGGCTCGAGATCCTCGACGCCTTCGGCCTCGATGGCAGCGGACGCGAGGTGGCGCAAGGCGCGCTCGAATTGCTCGGCGCGGCCAATTGCCCCGGCGGCAGGATGGATGTGTTGCTGATGCCGGACCAGATGATGCTGCAGATCCACGAGTCGATCGGCCACCCGCTGGAGCTCGACCGCATCCTCGGCGACGAGCGCAATTTCGCCGGCACCAGCTTTGTCACGCTCGACATGTTCGGCAGCTACCAGTACGGCTCACCGCTCCTGGACGTCACTTACGATCCCACGCGCCCCGAACAATATGCGAGCTACGGATGGGATGACGACGGCACGCCCGCCGAGAAGCAGTACCTGATTCGCAAGGGCCTGCTGGAACGCCCGCTGGGAGGTGCGATCTCGCAGGGCCGCGCAAAGATGCAAGGGGTGGCCAATACGCGCGCCTGCTCCTGGAATCGCGCGCCGATCGATCGCATGGCCAACCTCAACGTGGAAGCGGGCAGCTCGTCCCTCGCGCAGCTCATCGCCTCGATCGAGATGGGTGTGATGATGCGCACCAACGTCTCGTGGTCGATCGACGATTCGCGCAACAAGTTCCAGTTCGGTTGCGAGTGGGGCCAGGTCATACGCAACGGCAAGCTCGCCGAAGTGGTGAAGAACCCGAACTATCGCGGTGTCTCGGCGACATTCTGGCGGTCCCTGTCCGGCGTGGGTGACGCATCAACGCTCGAGGTGATGGGAACGCCGTTCTGCGGCAAGGGCGAGCCGTCGCAGGTGATTCGCGTCGGGCACGCTTCTCCCGCGTGCAGGTTTTCGGGAGTCGATGTGTTTGGTGGTGAAGGCTGATGGTGCTGAAGCTGGCAGCTCACGAACTGCAATCGATTGGTCTTGAACACAGAGGACGCGGAGGAAGAAGCGAGGACACAGAGTAAGAAAAAGTGATTGACGTTCGAGTCGTAGCGGCCAACCTCACGAACCATCAATATTTGTTTTTACCCCGTGTCCTCGCTTTTTCCTCTGTGTCCTCTGTGTTTAGAAATCGGCGTCCCAATTCTCGACGCTGCGTGAAACAAGGAAAGCAATGAGAAATTATTTCGAAGACCTCGCGAAGTTCGTGGAATCGAAGGTCAAACCCTCCGAGGTCCTGATCTCGCGCCTGTCGGCGGAAGAAAGCGACTTCATCCGCTTCAACAAAAGTGCCGTGCGCCAGGCGACGGCGGTAAAGCAATTCAGCTGGTCGCTCACGTTGATCGAAGGTACGCGCCGCATCGATTCAAGCCTCTCGCTGTCCGGTCGTCTCGAGGCTGATCGCGCGGCGCTCACCTCGCTGCTGGACACGTTGCGCGCCGGCATCGCGGATGTGCCCGAAGATCCGTTCCTGCTGATCGAGACGCAGCCGCGCACCAGCGCATCCGAGCGCCGCGGCCAGTTGCCCGACCCCGCTCGCGTGATCGACGAAGTGCTCGCCGCCGCGAAGGGCCTCGACCTCGTGGGCTTTCATGCATCGGGGCCCATCTACAAGGGTTTCTCCAGCTCGCTCGGTGTGCGCCATTGGCACGCGGTCGAGAACTTCAGCTTCGGCTGGTGCCTGTACCACGACCGCGACAAGGCGGTGAAGACGACCTACGCGGGTTCGCAAT
>JBDSMR010000017.1:0-10343 GCA_039915735.1 Usitatibacter sp.
AATCGTTCACACACCGCCTGGATGCCTGCGTCCGGCGCGGGTGGCGCGGAACATGCGCGCGCCAGGTCCTTCGCCTTGGCCTTCATCGCCTCGCGTATGGTGTCGACGCTGCCGTCGATCGAACCGTCGTCGAATCGCTGCTTCAGCAACGTCACCGCCAGCGCGAGGAAGGCCGGACGATGGCCGAAGTGTCGGTAGAGGCTCTGCACCACGCGCGGCCCGCCAGATTCATTGGGTGCGGCCACCAGGTCCAGCAGCGCGGTGACGGCCGGCGTCATCGACTTCACGTCGGTCATGGCCACCAGCGGGCCCGGTGCGGCTGGAGGAGTCCACGGACGGATGCCCACCGTCCCGGTGCGCTTTGCGCCGTGCAGCAATTTCAGCAGGCACAGGATCGAGAGCATGTTTTCCGGGTTGGCGACGTTGTACGCATCAACCACGATACGGATCTCGCGCAGGCCCGCTTCGTCGACACCCAGCGCGGCAAGCGCTTCGCGCGGCATCGGCGCCAGCGGCTTGAGCGACGCCTGGCGCGCCATTTTCCATGCAGCTTCCTGCAGCCGGCCCTCGCGCCACAAGGGACCGATCGCATCCCAGGTCCACTCGAGCGCGCCGGGGATCGTGGCGAGGTGGCGGAAAATCAACGCCACCATCGGCACGCCACCGAGGTGCTTCAGCTCGGCGTAGATGGTGGCGATTTCCCCGCGAGCTTCGCCCTCGGGGAGTTCTGCGAGCAATGCCATGTTTTCCCTGGGCTCCCGCCTGCGCGGGAAAAGACGAATATCCCTACTGGACCTTGATGTTGTTCTTGCGCGCTACGTCACCCCAGACCACGAGCGTCTTCTTCGCGAAGGCGATCCAGTCGTCGCGCGGCACGTTGTCAACTACGAGGCCTGCGTCGATGACTCGCTTCTGCATCGCCGGATCGGAGAGCACCTTGTGGATGTCGTTGGCAACCTTCATCACGATCTCCATCGGCGTGCCCCTGGGCGCAACGATGCCACCCCAGCCTTCGCCGGAGAAGCCGGGGTAACCCAGTTCCGCCACCGTCGGCACGTCGGGAAGCTGCGGCGCGCGCGCCGAACCGGTGGAGGCGATCGCGCGTTCCTTGCCGGTCTTGATGTGCGGCAGGTGCGCCGGCACGCCGTCAACCGCCAGCTGGATCTGGTCGCCCAGCAAGTCCTGCACCACCTGCGCGCTGCCCTTGTACATCACGCCGGTGATGTCGATGCCGGCGACACTCTTGAAGAGTTCACCGGTCAGGTGTTGCGTGGTGCCGGCACCGGGGTAGCCCCAGTTGAGCTTGCCCGGATCCTTCTTCGCGGCGTCAACGATGTCCTTGAGGGTCCGGTACGGCGCCTTGTCGTTGGCGACGATGATCAGCGGGTTGCGAAACACCGGTGCCACCAGTACGAAGTCGTTGAAGGGGTCGTACGGGAGTTTCTGGATGATCGCGGGGTTCACCACCATCGCGGCGCTGGTGCCGGCGAGCAGCGTGTAGCCGTCGGGGTTGGCGTTTTTCGCAGTGACCACGCCGGGGATGGCGGCACCGCCGCCGATGTTCTCGATGACAACCGCCTGGCCCCATTCGCGCGCCAGCGCCTCACCGACGATGCGAACGGCGATGTCGGTCGCCTGGCCCGCCGGATAGGGGACGATGATCTTCACGGCCCGGTTGGGATACTTGTCCTGTGCCTGCGCGCCGAGCGCAACGAAGGCGAGCGCGGCAAGTGCGGTTGCGATACGTCGAATCATCTTCATCTCCACGAGTTGTGATTGCCTGCTCTAAGCCCTGACCTGCGGGTCGTTGGGATTCTCGCGCCCCTTTTTCATTATGATCTCTCGCGTGTTCCCCGCGCCGCGATGGCTCTGCACCGGAATGCCGAGCCTTGCGCCGATTTCGTGCGCCGCCTCCTGGACCTTCACCGGATCCATGCCGGTCTTGACGCCGCATTCGTCCAGCATCGTCACCAGGTCCTCCAGCGGGAAGTTGCCGCAGGAGCCTGCGCTGCTGGGAATCGCCATGCCGCCGCCGATACCGCAGATGGCGCCTTCGAGCCAATGCACACCCGCATCCATCGCCGAAAGGATGTTCGCCGTGGCCATGCCCGACATGTTGTGGATGTGGAAACCCAGCTCGACACCGGGAAACTTCTTGTAGAGGCGGCGATAGACGCGGTTGATATGCGCCGGGTCTTCCATGCCGAGGGATCCCGCGAGGTACTGGCGTTTGATGCCGGCTTCGAAAAACCTGCCGACAATGTGTTCGACGTCCTCCTCGGGAATCATGCCCTCGTACGGGCACCAGAATGCCATGCCGATGGCGGCGACAAACGGGATGTTGTTTTTCTCGGCGAGGCGGAACATCTGGATATTCTGGTCGATGCAGTCCGCGTTGTTCATGTTCTGGTTATGCAACGTGTAAGTCTCGCTCACCGTGATGAGGCCGAGCATCTCGCCCACCTTCGCTTCGATGGCGCGGTGCGCGCCGCGCACATTGGGCGCCTGGCCGCGATACACGGTGCCGGGCTTGCGCGTGATGCGGGCGAAGACCTCTTCCGCGTCCTTCATGTTCGGCACCACTTTCGGGTGCGCGAAGCTCGCCACTTCCACCACCGGCACGCCGAGGTCGGTCAATCGGTTGCTCAGCCACACCTTGGTGTCGGTGTCGATCCACTTGGGCAGGCTCTGCAGGCCGTCGCGGGGAGCGACGTCGACGAGGAGCATTTTTTCAGGCAGGTGCATGGCGGGAGGCTTTGCGATCAGGAGTTGCGGTTGGCATTCGGGAGAGCGGCGATGGTGGCACGGGTCATCTCGGCGCAGCCGGCGTTGCCGCCCAATTCCATGGGGATGACGCCGGAAGTGAGCGCGGCCTCGATGGCGTTTTCGATCAGGCGCGCGCGGGCCTCGAGCTGCGGCTGCGCGAACTTGTCCGAGAGCCAGTCGAGCATCATCGCGGCCGACAGGAACATCGCGCTCGGATTGGCCTTGTCCTGCCCGGCGATGTCGGGCGCGGTGCCGTGGGCGGGCTGGAAGAGGCCGTGCCCGTCGCCGATGTCCGCGGACGGCGCCATGCCCATGCCACCGACCAGGCCGGCGGCGAGGTCGGAGAGGATGTCGCCGAACATGTTTTCGGTGACCATCACGTCGAGGGTCCACGGCTTCTTCACCATGACCATCGCCATGGCGTCGACATACGCATGGTCGGCAGTGACGCCTGCATGCCTCGCCGCGACTTCGTCGAACACCTTGCGGAAAAACGCCATCGAGGTGAAGACGTTGGCCTTGTCGACGCAGGTGACCGTAGCCTTGCCGCGGCGAGCCTTGCGACGCTCGGCGATGCGGAAAGCGAACTCCGAGACACGTGTGGTGCCCTTGCGCGTGATCAGCTGCGTGTCGTAGACCTCTTCGTCGCCGCGCACGTCGCCACGGCCGCGCGCGTAGAACAAACCTTCCGTCTGCTCACGAACCAGAACGAAATCGATGTCGCGCGACCGCTCGTCTGCAAGGATGCGCGGACAGCCCGGAAACCAGCGGATGGGGCGCACGCCGGCGTAGAGATCGAAGGCCATGCGCAGGTCCAGCTGCGGGATGATCTCCGTCCCGTCGGGGAAGCGAATGTCGGGCCAGCCCATCGCGCCGAACAGGATGGCATCGGCCTTGTCGCAGGCAGCCAGCGTCGCCTCCGGCACGGCCACACCACTTTCCGCGTAGTACTGCGCGCCGGCGTTGTACTTCGTGAGCCTGAGCGCCGGTCCACCGGACGCTTTCTCCACGGCGGCAAGCAGCTCGATGCAGGCGTCCATGACTTCTCGCCCGATGCCGTCACCGGGCAGTACCGCGATATCGAGAGTCGAACGAGCGGCCGCCACGATCAGAAGCCGTCGAAGGTCGCGAACTCGCTTGCGGGCGCGCGTTCGGTAACCAGCTTGTTTTCCGGCGCGGACGGGTCTTCATAGCCCAGCCCCATGCCGCAGATGACCACTTCATTGGGCGGGATACCAAGTTCCGCCCGCAGCACCTTGTGCACGTTGGCGAGTGCGGCTTGCGGGCACGTATCGAGGCCCAAGCCGCGGGCCGCGATCATCACCGCGCCGAGGTAGATGCCGAGGTCGAGCCAGCTGCCGATCTCGAGGTCCTCGTCGAGCGTGAAGACCAGCGCAACCGGCGCATCGAAGAAGTCGTAGTTGCGGCGGCGCTGCTTCTCGGTCGCCTCGAAGTCGCCCTTCCTGATGCCCATGAGGCCGTACAGGTCCCAACCGATCTTGCGCCGGCGGCCGATGAAGGGCTCGCGCCAGTTCTCCGGGTAGTAGTTCCATTCGCGCTGGTGCGCATCCGCGCCGTCGTGGTCGAGCGCGGCGTGGATCGATTTCGAGAGCGCCAGGCGCTTGTCGCCCGCGATGACTCGTACCTTCCACGGCTGGATATTGCTGCCGCTGGCGCTGCGCGAGGCGAGCGTGAGGATGTGCTCCACGGTCTGCCTGGGAATCGGCGTCGGCAGGAAGGCGCGGATGGAGCGGCGCGTGCGGATGGCTTCTTCCGCGGAGAGTTGCACCATCATGGGATCAGCAGGTCCACCAGCGGCCCGTGCTGCTGGGCGCCGTAGACATCACGGTCATAGGCAGACCCGCTGCCGTGGTCGCCGGTGGTGCGCGGTACGGTGATCTTGATGGCGCGCACGCGTTCGAACGGCATGATGCGCACCCGTTCCTCGGGCACCTTGTAGAGCGGCGCGATCACCTTGGCGCTCACCACGCCCGAAGCAATCACGCGGTCATAGGTGGCGCGATTGTTGAACATCAGGTCGATGGTGATCTGGAACGGGCCCGCGTTCTTGCTGCGCATCACGTCGGCCAGTTCTCCCAGGGTGGTCATTTCGCTTCGCTCTCCATTAAAGCTTTGGGTCCGCCGATGAACGCCGATGAACACCGATAAAAGCAAGGGCAAGGGTGCTTCCGTGCCAGGTTCGTACACCTGCAAACGCATGCGCCAAACGCCCATTGCAGTTCATCTGCGTTCATCGGCGTTCATCGGCGGACCAAGCTGTAGTCGGCTCAAACAGATTCGAGTTCCATCGGGAAAAGCTCGCACTGGTCATCCACATCCATGAGGTGATACACCGAGAACTCATAAACCGCGCCGGCAGACGTATCCGAAGGCGACGCAGGGAAGGCGAGGTTGCCGGCGGTGGTCTTGCGGCCCGGGAACGGGCAATGCAGCAGCGAGGAGCGCGCAAGCGAAAGCACGTAGTCCGCGATCTCCTGCGTCTTGCCCACCGCCTCCACCATCGCGCCCACTTCGTGCGGCACGCGGTCGCGCTCCGGTTCCAGCGTTCCCAGCACCGCATCGCGGCCGTAGTAACGGAAGCCGAGTTTGTAGTCGTCGTCCGGAACACCGCCGAGGTTGCGCTTGACCGCTGCGCGCACCGTCTCCTCGATGACGGCCAGGTTCCTGATCACCGCGCGATCGCGAATGCCCGCGATGGTGAACGAGCGAAAGCCGGCGAGACGCGCGCCTTCCAGCTTGATGCGCAGGCGCGGCGTCGGGATGAAGCGCGAGCCACTCACACGCACGGTCTGTTCGTCGACCTGCTCGAAATTCGCGCCTGTCATGTCCACGTCGCCTTCGGGCTCGTAGAGGATGTGCGGGTTGCCCTGCTCGTACATGGTGTGGGCCGCGACGCTGTCGGGCGTACAGATGCGCTGCGGGTGCAGCGGGCGCACGAGGAAGTGGTCCTTGCGCAGCGTGCCGAGCAGGCTGTCGTTCGGCGCGAGCGGAATGGCGCACTGCGCGCCACATTCCATGATCTTGGCCATGTGCAGGGCCAGTCCGGGATCGAAGCCACGTGCAATCGGCAGCGCGGCGTAGATGGCGGTGTCGCATGAGCGGCCGGTCAGCACCACGTCCGCGCCGGCGTCGAGCGCTTTCGAAAACGGTTCAGTGCCCATCTGGCCCACGATGCGCACGCTGCCCATCACGTCTTCTTCCGTGAGCTCGGGCACGTCGGCCATCGGGGTGATCTGCTTCCTGCGCACCGCGTCACGCACGCGCTCCCTGGGGATCTCGGAATGGATCGTCGCCAGCTTGAACCTGAGGCCTTCGGCGCGCGCGATCTCCAGCAGGATCGACTTGAAGATCTGCAGGTTTGGCTCGCCCCCGCCCATGCCGGCGGAGCCGATCACCAGCGGCACCTTGGCGGCACGCGATTTCATCAGCGCGAGACCGAGGTCGCGACGTATTTGCGCGGGCTTCACCAATGACTCGCCGGAGCCGAGGTAGAACGGGCCCGGGTCCGTCGAACCCGCATCGGCGCCGACCATGTCCGGCCCGAGGTCCACGCCCGCCTGCAGGCTGGTGGCATCGAAGCCATAGCCCAGGCAGCCGTTGACCGAGACGATTTTCATTTCTTGCATGTGGGCCTGTCTAGAACCGGGGTTTCAGTTTTCGGGGCGGCTCATCAGGTTCACCCGCATCGGGCGGATGAACTTCACTCCTCCGGGCTTCATGTATTTCTCGAAACGCTCGCGCACGGTGGCGCGCAGCTTCGGCGGCAAGTCGTGATCGGAATGCGTGGTGCGGATGACGCGGCGGTCGAAGTCCTCGAAATCCTTGAACGCAACCGGCGCCATGAACTGGATTTCCCGGTCCTCGCGCAGCACGCCACGAAGGTGCGCACGTCCCAACGCCTTGTACGCGGCGTCGCGCACCACGCCTTCGTCATGGAAGAGCTTGATGAGGTCGTTGAATTCACCGTCGTATACCGGCTCCGAGGCGTAGAACCAGCCGCCGGGCTTGAGCACCCTGGCGATCTCCCCGAGGGCGCGGTCGAGCGACATCATCGGCACGTGGTGCAGCGACTTCATCATCAGGACGCCGTCCACGCAGCCGTCCGGCAGCTTGATCGCCTCCGCGCCACCAAAGGCAAACGAAAGGCGTTTGACGCCAGCGCCGGCGAGGTTCCTGTCATGCTGGATCCTGTCGACCTCGAAGGCAGTCACGGAGGCAACGCGGCTGCGCGCAACGACCTTGCGCGCGAAATCCGCGGCGCCGCAGCCAAGCTCCAGCAGGCGAGCGCCATCGAGATCAACAAGCGAGGTGAGCAGCGCGACTTCGTCGGCGACGATATCGGTCGCGGCCGGAAGGGCGACGGATGTTTGCATGGGGGCGGGATTGACGACTTTGTACGTTTGTCCGTACAATATGCCCGATGCCGTCCAAAGCTGTCAATAGGCACCCTCTTTCAGGCCCGTCGGGATCACACCGGCCCGCAAGCCGCTACTCCACCCTCGCGCGACTGCTCACGGACGAAATCGAATCCGGCCGCTTCGGCGTTGGCGAAAAAATTCCCACGGAAGCCGAGCTGCAGCAGCGCTACGACGTGAGCCGCCATACCGTGAGGGAAGCGCTGCGCGACCTCAAGGACCAGGGCCTCATCCTCGCGCGCGCCGGCGTCGGCACCGTCGTGCGCCACAAGCCCCACTCCACGCGCCTCATGCAGGGCATCGGGACGCTGCAGGAGCTGATCCAGTTCGTGGAAGCCACGCGCATGTCGATCATCAAGCGCCGCGTGCTGATCGCGGATGCGACGCTTGCCGAGCAGATCGCGGTCAAGCCCGGCCAGCAGTGGCACGAGGCGCACGTATTGCGCTCCCTGCCCGGCGCCACCTTGCCCGCCGCCTCCATGTTCATCTACGTGCGGCCCGAACACGCCGACGTGCTCGACGTCATCGAGAAGGCCGGCCTGCCGGTGTTCAGCCTGATCGAGCGCCGCCACGGCGTGCGTATCGCCGAGGTGGTGCAGCAGATCGTTGCCGTCAAGCTGAGCCCGGCCGAGGCGCGCGTGCTCAAGACCCGCGCCGGATCACCGGCCCTCTTCATCAACCGCCAGTATTTCGATGCGCAGGATCGAATGGTGATGGCGAGCGTGGGGCTCTACCCCAGCGACCGCTTCAGCCACGACACGCGCTTCCGCATCCAGCACGCAGACCCGAAGGAAACCCGCTGATGAAACCCCTCCATGGCGTGCGCGTCGTCTCCGTCGAGCAGTTTGGCGCCGGCCCCTACTGCACCATGTTCCTCGCCGACCTGGGCGCCGAAGTGATCAAGGTGGAGAACCTCGCCATCGGCGGCGACCCCGCGCGCAAGACCGGGCCGTTCCTGCTTGGCAACGAGGACAGTGAATACTTCCAGACCTGGAACATGAACAAGAAGAGCGTCACCCTCGACCTGCGCACCACCGAAGGCAAGGCCGCGCTGCGGCGCCTGATCATGGGCGCGGACATCGTGATGAACAACCTGCGTGGCGACCTGCCGGCGAAGCTGGGCCTGGACTACGCCACGCTCGGCAAGGTGAAGCCCTCACTCGTCTGCGGCCACATCTCCGCCTATGGCCGCGACAACGAACGCGCGTCGTGGCCCGGCTACGACTATCTGATGCAGGCCGAATCGGGCCTCATGCACCTCACCGGTGAACCCGGCACGCCGCCCACGCGCATCGGCGCGCCTTCGATGATCGACCACACCACGGGCCTCACCGCCTGCGTGGGCCTGCTCGCAGCGCTGGTGCAGTCGAAGAACTCGGGCAAGGGCTGTGACGTCGACACCTGCCTCTTCGATGCCGCGTTGCACCAGCTGGGCTACGCCGCCATCTGGTACCTGAACGAGGGCTACACGCCGGAGCGACAGAAGCGCAGCGCGCATTTCTCCGTGGCCCCGGTGCAGACCTTCCCCACCGCTGACGGCTGGATCTTCGTGATGTGCCTTACGGACAAGTTCTGGAACGCGCTGCTCGAGGTGATGAAGCGCGAGGACATCAACGGCGATCCGCGCTTCAACACGCCCCAGGCGCGCGCGGACAACCGCGATGCACTCACGGAAACGCTCGACAGGGAATTCCGCAAGCAACCGTCGGGGTACTGGCTCAAGGTGCTGGGCGGGGTGCTGCCGATCGCGCCGGTGTATTCGCTGGAAGAGGCGCTCGAGAGCCCGTTCCTCGAAACCAACCACATGGTTGCAAGCGTCCCGCATCCCGAGCGGGCGAACATGCGCGCGCTGTCGAACCCGATCAAGATCAACGGGGAGCGGCTTTCGCAGCGGGTGTGCTCCGCACCGGGCGCGGACAACGACGAGATCCTTGGCGCGCGACTGGACGCAGCGGAATGAATTGCCGCATGGCATGATCGCTGCGAACCGGTAACGCGCCAGTCCAACGTCCCAGGAGATCGTGATGCAAGTGAACAAAGCCCTGCAGGCGCTGCTCGCATGCGCCCTCACCTTCGGCGCATTGCTCGCGCCCACTACCGCTTCCGCCCAGGCCTACCCGCACAAGACGGTGACCATCGTGGTGCCATTCCCGCCGGGCGGCGCCACCGATGTCATCGCCCGCATCACGGCCGACTACCTGGGCAAGGCCACCAAACAGACGTTTGTTGTCGTCAACGTGGCGGGCGCCTCCGGCTCGATCGGCCACGAGCAGGTGGCGCGCGCTGCGCCCGATGGCTACACGCTGATCGTGGGCACGGCGAGCACCATGGCGGGCAACGCGGCATACAACACCCTCAAGTGGGACCCGATCAAGGACTTCACGCCCATCGGGCTGCTGTCGACGGAGTCGATGTCGGTGATCGTGCACCCGTCGGTGCCGGTCAAGTCGGTGCAGGAGCTGATTGACCTCGCGAAAAGAGAGCCCGGCAAGCTCAACATGGCCTCCTTCGGTAACGGATCCATTTCCCACCTCGCCGGCGAGCTCTTCAAGACCATGGCGGGCGTCGACATGGTGCACGTGCCCTATCAGGGCTCGGGCCCGGCGCTCACCGCGATGATCGGCGGACACGTGCAGGTGATGTTCCACACGTTGTCGGTCTCACTGCCGCCCACGGAGGCCGGCAAGCTGCGCATGCTCGCAATCACCGACACCAAGCGCAAGGCAGGCCTGCCCGACATGCCTACCGTCGCCGAATCGGGACTGCCGGGTTATTCCGCAATCACGTGGCTGGGGCTTTTCGGCCCCGCGAACATGCCGAAGGACGTGACCGCCTTCCTCACGGCGGAAATGAAGAAAATGGTGGCGATCCCCGAAGTGCGCGAGCGCCTGCTGAAGATCCAGGCCGACCCCGCGGATGGCTCCGCCGAAGCGCTGTCGCACGCGCTCTCGCGTGACCTGGAAAAGTGGCGCAAGACCATTCGCGACGCCGGCATCAAGCGCGACTAGCCATGGAAGACCTGCTGATCCGCGGTGGGCGCGTCCTCGACGGCACCGGCGCCCCCGCCCGCGAAGCGGATGTCGCCGTCACCGCCGGGCGCATTGTCGAAGTGGCGCCCGGTTCCGCCCGCAAGGGCAAACG
>JBDSMR010000027.1:0-10138 GCA_039915735.1 Usitatibacter sp.
TGTTCACCTGGAAGAGGCCGTCGGTCACCAGCTTGAGCGCCTCGCGCTGGCGTTCGGGGGCGATCGGCGTGAAGCTGGCGCGCGGGCTGCCGGCGCGGTCACGTACGTAGACCACGCCGCCGACGTATTTGGCGGCGACCTGCGCGGCGAGCGAGTACTGGCTGAAGCCCGACACGACGTTGCGGAAAAGGATGTCGCGGCCTTCGTCGTCCGCCAGCTTGCGTGTCTGCCAGCGGTCCCAGAGCTCGCGCGAAAGCGCCATGCGGTGGCGTGCGAACAGCAGCGGATCGCGTCCCAAATCACGCTGGTTCACCTCGGGGTCGGCGGCCTCGATGCCGATGCCGGTCTCCTCGTCGGTGGCGTAGGCCAGCAGCGGCTCGTTGCTGCGCGCGGCGATGCGCTTGAGCTCCGCGGCTTCCTGCGCCGGCGCGATTTCCTTGTACGCGTATTCAACCGCCCAGTAGTCGTAGGGACCGAGCGTGCTCATCACGTATTCGCCCTGGCGCTCGTTGGCGAGCGCGATATTCCAGGCGTTGTAGTCCATCACCGAGCCGCCGATGCCGTTCTTGCGCGTGAACTCCGGATCCGCGATCTGCTCGTCGGTGTAGATGGTCGAGGCGCGGAAGTTGTGGCGCAGTCCCAGCGTGTGGCCAACCTCATGCGTGATCACGTCCTTGAGCGTGGCCTTCACGATCGCGAGCGCCTCCGGGCCCTCCGGATCGAGCTCGTTGCGCGCTTCCAGCAGGCCGGTGGCGAAGGCGGCTTCGTTGAAGGCTTCGGCGCCGTACGCACACAGCGTGCCTTCGTCATGTGAATGCTGCGCGGTGGGCATCGGCTTGGGGAACTGCTCGCGCGCGAGGCGGCGCGGCAGGCGCGTCCAGCCCTGCGAGACGCCGATGTCCGCATCGAGGATCTCACCGGTGCGCGGGTCCACGCGGCGCGGGCCGATGGCAAGCGCGCCGTCGCTGGTGTCGAGGTACCAGCGGATCGAGGCGTGGCGCAGGTCCGCGGTGTCGAAGTCGGCGTCCTCAGGCTGCATCTGCACCTGGATCGCGTTCCTGAAGCCGATCTTCTCGAAAGCCTTGTTCCACTCGAGCACGCCCGCCTTCACCGTGTCGCGATATTCGAACGGGATGTTGCGGTCGAGCCAGAAGACCACCGGCTGCTTCGGCTCCGACATCTCGGCGGTGGGGTCTTTCTTCTCGAGGCGCCAGCGGTTCACCAGGTACTGGCGCGGGAAGGGCGAGACGTCATTGGTGTATTCGTAGTGGCGTGTAACGAAGTGGCCGACGCGCGCATCGGCCTTGCGGGCGGCCATCGGCACCTCGGGCAGCTTCGCGAGGCTGTAGTGGTAGCCGAGGAACATGCTGCGCGCGTCCTCGAGCGTGGTGGGAAGCGTTGGCGCCGTGGGACTGGTGCCGGCGTTGGCAGGCAATTTGGGCGTCGCGTAATGCGCGGAGACCACGAAGGTGGCCATGTCCGCGGTGGCGCGCACCTTGGTGAAGCTGGAGTTGCGCTGGTCGAAGGCGTAGGAGACGCGATAGGCGGCTTCCAGCTCCGTCGCCGTGCCCGCAATGTCCGTGAGGAACAGCGTGTTCGCTTCCACCAGGATCGCCTTGGTTTCCGGATGCGGCTCGCTCGCGACGGTGGCGGTGCCGAGCAGGCTGTCGGTGAAGCTCTGCTGCGCGGCGAGCGCGAGCGGCGTGCCTGCCGCGGCGCGGTAGCGCGTGTTCTTCGCGATCATCTGCACCAGGCTGCCGATCTTGCGGAATTCGACCACGTACCCGCGCATCATGAACGGGTAGATCATGTTTTCGCCCAGGCCCTGGGTGCGGTTGATCGAGAGATAAAACGGCGTGTTGAGCTGTTCGGGCTTGAGCTCGATGTAGACCTTCTCGTCCTTCTCGTAGAGGCTGAAGAATCCCGGAAGGAGCCTGGCTTCACGGATCACGGCGGCGAAGGCGCGCGGGCTCGGCACCGGCGGCGAGGTCTGCGGTGTGCCAGGCAGCGTCGTCGGCAGGTTCACGGTGGCCGCGGCGGCGTTGGCCGGAGGCGCGGCGGGACCGGGGTTCGGCGGCGTCGGTGGCGGCGGGGTCTGCGCCGGTTGCTGTGCGTGCGCGGCAGCGGTGGCGAGTGCAAACAGGACGGGGGCGAATTTCACCATGCGGGGCGACAGTTTCATTGCTGCTCCTCTAGCGCAGGGACTTTCGCCCCCTCGGTTTCCGTGATGACCACACGCCCCCGAAGGCTGTGCGGGTAGGCAAGGGTGATCTCGACATCAACGTAGTGGCCGACGAGGCGCGCGGGCCCTGCGAAATTCACGACGCGATTGTTGGCGGTGCGTCCAGCCAGTTCGCTCGCGTCCTTGCGAGCGAAGCCCTCGACCAGCACGCGCTGGCGCGTGCCCACCATGGCCTGCGAATATTCCTCGGCGAGTTCCTGGATGCGCGCCTGCAGGCGCTGCAGCCGTGCCAGCTTCACTGCGTGCGGCGTTTCGTCCGGCAAGTTGGCGGCCGGTGTTCCCGGGCGCGGGCTGTAGATGAAGCTGAAGGAGCCGTCGAAGCGGACGTCTTCCACGAGTTTCATCGTCTGCTCGAAATCGGCATCAGTTTCGCCCGGAAAGCCGATGATGAAATCGCTCGAAAGCGAGATGTCGGGGCGCGCGAGGCGCAGGCGGCGAATGATGGAACGGTATTCCAGCGCGGTGTAGTTGCGCTTCATCGCGGCCAGCACGCGATCCGACCCCGATTGGACGGGCAGGTGCAATTGCGAGACCAGCTTCGGCAGCTTCGCGTAGGCGTCGATCAGGCGTTGCGTGAATTCCAGCGGGTGCGAGGTGGTGTAGCGGATGCGCTCGATACCTTCGATCTTCGAGACCTGCGTGAGCAGCAGCGCGAAGTCCGCGCTCTCGCCATCGGCGAGCTCGCCGCGATACGCGTTGACGTTCTGGCCCAGCAGCGTGACCTCCATCACGCCGCGTTTCGCGAGGTGGCGCACTTCCGCCAGGATGTCCTGCAACGGGCGCGACACTTCTTCACCGCGTGTGTACGGGACAACACAGAAACTGCAGTACTTGCTGCAGCCTTCCATGATCGAGACAAAAGCCGACGAACCTTGCACGCGTGCGGGCGGCATGTGGTCGAACTTCTCGATCTCCGGGAACGAGATGTCGACCTGCGGCTTGCCGCTTTCGCGGCGTTCCGCCATCAACTCCGGCAGGCGATGCAGTGTCTGCGGGCCGAAAACGATGTCGACGTAGGGTGCGCGACGAACGATCTCGGCGCCTTCCTGGCTTGCCACGCAGCCCCCTACGCCAATCATTACGTGCGGGCGTGCAACCTTGAGCGCGCGTACGCGGCCGAGGTCGGCAAACACCTTCTCCTGCGCTTTTTCGCGCACCGAGCAGGTGTTGAAGAGGATGAGATCGGCTTCGGCCGGATCCGAGGTCTTCTCGAAGCCCTCGGCGGCGTGGAGCACGTCGGCCATCTTGTCCGAGTCGTACTCATTCATCTGGCATCCGAACGTGCGGATGAATACTTTCTTCGGCGGCATTTTGCTCCTGGAACTCGGAGGTGATTCCGGGCAGGCGGTAACAGTTTCTTGACGGAATAATCCTACAGGAAACCCCCGGCAATGTAGGACGGGGCGAGGGAAATATCGATTTCCGCCCGCTTTTGGTCCGATTGGCTGATCGCCCTGCCTGGGTGTACCCGGACTGCTACCGGCGTCGCTGGGCACCAGCAACTCGCGCGATTCCACCGGCACCTTCTCCGCCCCTGCGACACCGTTGCCGATGCCCAATCCGGAGAGTTCAGGCACGAGCGTGAATTCCGGTGCCACGCTGTCCACGCCGCCGGCCTCGATCAACATGCTGCCGCCGACGGGCACCATCGCGAAATCCCGCGACCATCCCTGCGCCGGTCAAACCCTGATTTTTCCTGCCTTGATTAGCGCCACTTCAACTTCCCGGATCGGGCTATATCTTCCAACCCTTTCAGTGATTTCTTAAGCTCAACTACATCATCCAACTCCGCTGCGGTCACCACCCGGTAACCAACAAGCTGCGGGTTGCTGTTCGCTACAACCTCTTTCAGCAGCGGGAGAACCTGGATTGATTCGGACAAGTAATGCTCGTCCAGGCTGCGAGGACATGCCGATACCGGATTGTGTTGGCGCGCAAAGATTTCGCCCCCCTCTACCGCCACGATCTTGAAGACATAAAACGACGCATCTTCTGGTGAGTGCATGCAATACAACTCGCCCGGCTTCATGGGCGCAGCGTGCGCCTGCGCAATCAACGCTGAAAAGATAAATACGATCAGTGGCGAGCGCATTTCACACCTCTTGCGTTACGGAGGGCTGGCCCTCACAAGCCAGGCATTGATAGCACAAGCGGGCTCTCGCTTTCGAGCCGCCGCACCGCTTTCGCGACAACCTTCACCCACGTGTTGTCTTCCGGCGCGCCGATAATCTCGACCGACGGATACCAGAGCGATCGGCGATCGGGACGCGGGACCCAGTAGTGAAACGGCGGCCGCCCTTCCAGCAGCAGGAGCCACGTCGGTTTTCCTATCGCGCCGGCGAGATGCGCAAGCGCATTGCTCGTCGTGATGACGCGATCGCACGCCTCAATCGCGGCCAGCACACCTTCCAGGTCGTCACGGGTGTCCAACCCTTCCAGCCGCGTCATGGCGCCGGGATGTTTAGCGTCGAATGCCGCGCGTTCGGCTTCGAGGTCGCCGTATTGCAGGTCCAGCAGCCGCGCCCCTCCCACGCCGATGAGCGCTGAGAACGCTTCCATCGGCATCGACTTGCGGCGCGCAACAACGCCACGCTCGCCTTTCTGCAGGCTGCGCCAGCTGACGCCGATCCAGCGACCCTCACCCAGGTACTGGCGCGCCGCCTCGACGCGTTGCGGGTCTGCACTCAACAACGCGACCGGCTGGCGCGCGAAGCTGCCGAGATCGTTGCGGAACAATCTAGGCAGCGAGCCTAACGGAAGCTGTCTCGTACAACCGTCGAAAGACGGAGCGCCTGCGCCCGCTGCAACGACGGTCATCGCCGGGAATCGCCTGCGGTAAGCAGGCACGAGTCGCGAATCGACTTCCACCACGAACTTCACGCGGCGCGCCTCGAGGTCCGACAGCAAGGTTGAATACAGAAGCTGGTCGCCCAGCCCCTGCTCGGTCCAGATCGTCACCGTTTCAACACCGTCGAGGTCTTCGAGAGTCAGGCGCGGAAGCGAAGCCTCGCACTGCTTCGCGTATTCGCTGCGGATGCCGGCGCGAAGTTCGTAGCCCTCCCACCCCTTTGCGAAATCGAAGGCGCGCAGCGCGACCTGCGAGCGTCCGTAGGGACCGGCGGTGTATTGGGGGGCGAGTTGCGACGCCTCGTCATAACGCGCGGCGGCGGCCTCGAAATCCCCGCGCTCCTGATGCGCGTTGGCCAGGTTCACGATCGCCGGCACGAACCCCGGCCGCAGCTCCAGCACCCGCTCGAAGATCGCGATCGCCTCTTCGAAGCGGTCCGCGCGCAAACGCGCCACGCCCAGGTTGTTGAGCAGGTCTGCATCGCCCGGTAGCGCTTCCACGGCGCGCTCGAACAGTGCGTCCGACTCTGCGTCCCGTCCCGCTTCGCGCAGCAGTAGACCGAGCTCGTTGAGCGAGGCGGCGTGGTGCGGGGCGATCTGGAGCGCGCGGCGATAGCCGGCCTCGGCCTTGACCTCATCGCCTTGCGTTTGCCACCACGCGGCCAGCCGGTGAACGGTCTCGGCATCCAGCGGATCAATGGCGAGCGCCGCCTCAAAACTGGAGCGCGCGCCTTCGCTATCGCCACTACTCAGCAGCGCGCTCCCGAGGCCCTGGTGGGCGGGCGCCATGCGTGGATCGATGGCAAGCGCGCGCCGGTAAGCGGTCACGGCCTCGTCGAATCGGCCTTGCGAGGTGCGAATGTTGCCCAGCAGATACAGCGCTGCGGGCAAGCGCGGATCGAGGTCGAGCGCGCGGCGGATGTCGCGCTCCGCTTCGTCGTTGCGTCCCGCCTGGCTCAGGATCATGGCGCGGTTGCTGCGGATGCCGGCGACGCGAGGCGCACGCTGGACCGCGCGGTCCAGCAGTTTCAAGCCTTCGCCGATCCTGCCGGTCGTCGCGACGATGTAGCCGAGAATGTGCAACGCATCGGGATCATCGGGCTTGCGAGAGAGAATTTCACGCCATGCGTCCTCCGCCTCTGCGAGGCGGCCGGATTCGAACAGGGCAAAAGCGGCGTCTTCGGGCGTGCCGATCATGGTGAGGGAATCGTACCGCACTCCATTTCCCGTCCCGGACGCAGCACGCCCTGAAGTTCAGGACCGTCGGCGAGAGTGAAAAAAAAGCCCGCACAAGGCGGGCTTTCGGATGCTGCAGGACTGCTTGGAACATGAATTTGGTGGCGAGTCAGGGATTTGAACCCCGGACCAACGGATTATGATTCCGCTGCTCTAACCGCTGAGCTAACTCGCCGAAGGACGGTCATTTTACCAGAACGGACTGGATCCCCGCCTGCATGGGAATGACATTCACTTGAGGCTCATCGGCTCATCGATCGCTCGGGTGGCGGCGTCGAAGAGCAATTCCCTGCGCTCCTGCGGGATTTCGAGGGCGTTGGCGGCCTTCGCGATGAAGGCGTCGTCGAATTCGTATTGCCCCGCCGGAAACAGGCTCAAGTACAGGGTCAGGACCGCAAGGTCACCGCCCAGCGAGGCCGGGTGTATCGGGTCCGAATAGAGGCGGATGCGTTTGTCTGCGCTCAGCGCCCGTAACCACGCCTCGCCCACCGGCAACACGATGCCATCAACGGCGGCGGCGGCTTGACGGTACGAGGTGATCACCGACCGGAAATCTCCCATGCGCTGTTGCAGCGGCCACACCATGTAGAGCGCCGGCTTCGCGCCGGCTTCGCGGATCGGTTTCGCGAATCGCTTGCTGAAGTCCACCAGTTGCGCGCGGCTGTCGTCCTGCGTCGAGGGGCCCTGCTGCAGCACCACGATGTCCCAGCCCTTCTTGATCGCCGTGAGCGCGCGGCCGTCACGCCAGTGGTCTTCGAGGCTGTAGTCCGGATAAGCCGCCGATTCAACCGTCGCCTTACGACCCATGGCGCGCGCGAGTTTCTCGAGGCGGCCGGGGATGTCGCCGGTGAAAGTGAGGCTGTTGCCGACGAAGAGGATTCGCAGCGGCTTTACTTCCGGCGCGGGCGACTGCGCGAAGGCCGCCAAGGCACACAGGGCCAGCACGAAGGCGAGGAGAGCGCGTCGCATGCTTCTCAGTCTAGGTGCCGGCGGCTGCCGCGCTGTTACGGATTGTTCAGACGTTGAAGCGGAAGTGCATCACATCGCCGTCCTTGACGATGTATTCCTTGCCTTCGAGTCGCATCTTGCCGGCCTCCTTCGACTTCGCCTCGCCACCGAGGCGCACGTATTCGTCGAAGGCGATCACTTCGGCGCGGATGAAACCCTTCTCGAAATCGGTGTGGATCGCGCCCGCCGCCTGCGGCGCGGAATCGCCCTTGCGGATGGTCCACGCGCGCACTTCCTTTTCGCCCGCCGTGAAATACGTCTGCAGGCCCAGCAGGTCGTAGGTGGCGTGAATGACGCGGTCGAGGCCCGGCTCGGTCATGCCCATCTCCTCGAGGAACATCGCCTTGTCCTCGTCCGAGAGCTCGGCGATGTCGGCTTCCATCTTGGCGCTCACCGCGACCACGGGCGCGCCCTCCTTCTTCGCATATTCCTTCACGCGCTCCAGCAGCGGGTTGTCCTTGAAGCCGTGTTCGCCCACGTTGGCGATATACAACGCCGGCTTGGCGGTCAACAGCTGCAGCGGCTGCAGCATGGCCATCTCATCGGCGGTGAGGCCCATGGCGCGCACCGGATGGAAACCGTCGAGCGCCTTTTCCACGCGCTCGAGCAACGGCACCATTTTCAGCGCTTCCTTGTCACCGGAGCGCAGCGTCTTGCCGAAGCGATGTTTGGCCTTCTCGATCGACTGCATGTCGGCGAGTGCCAGCTCCGTGTGGATCACCTCGATGTCGGCGATCGGGTCGATCTTGTTGTTCACGTGGATGACGTTGCCGTCCTCGAAGCAACGCACCACGTTGGCGATGGCGTTGGTCTCGCGGATGTTGGCGAGGAACTGGTTGCCGAGGCCTTCGCCCTTCGAGGCGCCGGCGACCAGGCCCGCGATATCCACGAACTCGACAATCGCCGGGATCACCTTGAGCGGCTTGTCGATCGAGGCCAGCTGCTTCAGGCGCGGATCGGGGACTTCCACCACGCCGACATTCGGCTCGATGGTGCAGAACGGATAGTTCTCCGCCGCGATGCCCGCCTTGGTGAGCGCGTTGAAGAGGGTGGACTTGCCGACGTTCGGCAGGCCGACGATGCCGCATTGGAGGCTCATTGTGGTTCTTTCGGTGATTGGGCCCCGGCCTTCGCCGGGGTGACCGCGGCTTCGCCGCTCTTGCGTGCTTCCAGAGCCGCCCTGCGCTTGGCCTCATCTTCAGGCGACGTGTGCAGCCAGGCGATTGCATCCTGCATGCGGCCCTTCGCGAGCCATTCGAGCAATCCGTAGCTGCGCTCGAAAGGTGGCTCGATGGCATCGAGCTCCACCTTGCGCGGCTTGTCGAGGACGTAGTCGGCGACCAGGTCGCGATCGCCGGGATGCCCGATGCCCACGCGCATGCGCCAGAAGTCCTTGCTGTCCAGCGCATCCGCGATGTCGGTGAGACCGTTGTGTCCACCGGTGCCACCGCCAAGCTTGAGCTTGATCACGCCGGGGGCGACGTCCAGCTCGTCATGCACCACCAGGATCTGTGGCGGCTCGATGCGGAAAAAGCGCGCGAAGGACGAGACGCTGCGGCCGCTTTCATTCATGTACGTGGAGGGCTTGAGCAGCAGGAAATCCGCGCCGCCTTCGGAGACCTTCGAGGTCCAGCCCGAATATTTCGTTTCCTTCTTCCAATCGGCACCCTTCGCCGAAGCGATGGCGTCGACCCACCAGTAGCCCGCGTTGTGGCGCGTCTTCTCGTATTCCTTGCCGGGATTGCCCAAACCCACGATGAGGCGAATGGTGTCGATGGCCTTGCTTTCCGTCAGGGTCGTTGAGCGGCGCCGTGCGTCCGTTCAAACGACCGCCCCGCTGCAGATGAACAAACGCCCGCCGGGATTGCCGGCGGGCGTCCCGTTCATCGGATTTACTTCTTTGCTTCCTTCATATTTTTCTTGTCGTCCTTCACGGACGGCTTGCTGCCGGCGCCGCCGCCTACCGCTCCCTCCTCCACCTTCGCCTTCTGTGCGATGGTTTCCACCTCGGCCGCCGACGGCGCGGTTGCAGCGGCTTCCGCCAGCTCCTCTTCCGCCGTCTGGACGCGCGGGATGATGATGGTGGCAACCGTCGGGTCTTCGCCCTTGGTTACCACCGCCTCGACGCCCTTCGGCATCGTGACGCCCGAAAGGTGCAGCGAATGGCCGGCCTGCAGGTCCTTGAGGTCGACTTCGATGAATTCCGGCAGGTCCTTCGGCAGGCACTTCACCTCGAGCTCGTTCAGCACGTGCTGGGCGATGCCGCCCGCGCCCTTCACGCCGGGAGAGATCTCGGCGTTGACGAAGTGCAGCGGAACCTTCATGTGGATCTTCTTGTTCGCGTCCACGCGCTGGAAATCGGCGTGCAGGATCATCGGACGGAACGGGTGCATCTGGTAGTCACGCAGCAGGACCTGCGACTTGTCCCCACCAACATCCATGTCGAGGATGGAGGCGTGGAACGCTTCCAGTTTGAGCTTGAACCACAGCTCCTTGTGGTCGAGCTCGATGGGCAACGCGTCCTTGCCCGCCCCGTAGAGGATCCCGGGGACCTTCGACTCGCGGCGCAGGCGGCGGCTCGCACCCGTGCCCTGAACGCTCCGCTTGTCGGCTTTGATTTCGATCTTCATTTGATTCACTTCTCCAAGGTTAAGTCACTGCCAAACGCAACGGTCCGCGACCAGGCCGTTACTCCACGAACAAAGAGCTCACCGAGCTCTCTTCACAAATCCTGCGCATCGTCTCGGCCATCAACTCGGCCACGCTCACGACGCGAATCTTGCCGCAGGCCTCGGCCTCAGGCTT
>JBDSMR010000028.1:0-27954 GCA_039915735.1 Usitatibacter sp.
GCGGGCGGAGGCGAAGCGCTTCGGCATCGGGCCAGGCCACGCAGTCATCGGCACCGTGCCTTCGCAACACATGTACGGTTTCGAGTCGACGGTGCTGCTGCCGATCATCTGCGGGGCGGCGCTCACCTCGGAGCGCCCGTATTACCCAGCCGATATCGATGCGGCCATCACGCGGGTGCCTGCTCCCTGCGTACTCATCAGCACGCCGTTCCACCTGCGCACCTGGATGGAAAGTGGCGATCCGGCGAAGCTCGAGGCCATTGTCTCGGCCACGGCGCCGCTTTCGATGAGACTCGCGCGCCAGGTTGAAGAACGCACCGGCGCGAAACTCCTCGAGATCTACGGCTGCACCGAGACCGGCCAGGTCGCCTCACGCCGGCCGTCACAGGGCGTGGAATGGGAAACCTTCGATGGCATACGCGTGGCACTCGAAGGCGCGCAGGCGATGGCCTCCGGAGGACACATCGAGCAGCCCACGCCGCTGCAGGACGTGATCGAAGTCCTGGGCGATGGCTGCCGCTTCATCCTGCACGGGCGCACCTCCGACATGGTGAACATCGCGGGCAAGCGCAACTCGCTCGGCTACCTCAACCACCAGCTGACTTCAATCGAAGGCGTTACCGACGGCGTGTTTTTCCTTCCGGACGATGAGGGCGATGAAGCCATCACGCGCCTCACCGCTTTCGTGGTGGCGCCCGCGCTCACCGCTTCGCAGGTGCTGGAAGCCCTGCGTGCGCGCCTCGACCCCACCTTCCTGCCGCGCCCCATCGTGATGGTTCCGGTCCTGCCGCGCGCGCTCACGGGCAAGTTGCCGCGCGAAGCGCTGCGCACGCTCGCCGAGCAGGCGCGAGCGCAACGCGCGAAGGGGCCGTAGATGGCGGTTGCACTGGCCATCGCGCGCGACCATCCGGCGTACAGCGGGCACTTTCCTTCGCAGCCGATTCTCCCCGGGGTGGTGCTGCTCGCCGAAGTCCTCGCGGCGATCGAGCTGGCGACCGGAAAGCCCACGCGCGAGTGGGAAATCTCCAACGCGAAATTCCTCGCGCCGGTGACGCCCGGCATGGCGCTCACGCTTGTGCACAGCGCCACCAATTCCGGCAGCCTGCGCTTCGAAGTCCGCTCCGCCCAGGACCTGGTTGCGAGCGGTGTGTTGTCGCACGTCGCATCATGAGCGCCCCGGCCCCAGCCCCGGCCCCGGCCCCGGCCCCGGCCGATTGGACACAACGCACGGAGCGCGGCGCCATGCCGCTGATCCGCCTGATGGCTTGGCTTTCGTGCACCCTCGGTCGTGCACCCACGCGCATCATCCTGCACGGCATCGCCGTGTATTTCGTCATCTTCGGCGGACGGGCCCGCCGCAGCTCGCGCCACTTCCTCAAGCGGGCGCTGGGGCGTGAACCAAACCTGGTCGACAAGTACAAACTCTTCTTCCATTTCTCCACCTGCCTGCACGACCGCGTGTTTTTCCTGCGTAACCAGGACTGGCGCTTCGATATCGTGCGCCACGGCCTCGAGCTCTTCGAGGAGACACAAGGCGCATTGCTGATGGGCGCGCACCTCGGCAGTTTCGAGGCCTTGCGGGCAGCGGGTCGCACGCGTGCGCGCAGGCGCGTGGTGATGGCGATGTTCGAGGACAACGCACGCAAGATCAATCGCGTGCTGCACGCGATCGCGCCGGATGCGATGAGCGACGTCGTGGGCCTGGGGCGCGTGCAGTCGATGCTGGAGCTGGCTGAAAACCTCGAGCAAGGCTCGCTGGTCGGCGTCCTCGCGGACCGCACGCTGGGTGATGAGCCGGTGATGATGGTGGATTTCCTCGGCACGCCGGCGCCGTTTCCGACCGGGCCCATGCGCATGGCCGCGGCGCTGCGCCAGCCGGTGATTTTCATGGCGGCGCTTTATCGCGGCGGCAACAAGTACGAGATGTACTTCGAGCTGCTCGCCGACTTCAGCAAGCTCGAAGGCGTGAGCCGTGCCGAGCGCGGAGTGCTGGTGGAGAACGCCGTGCGCGCCTACGCCGCGCGCCTCGAGCACTACGCGCGCCTGTCGCCGTACGACTGGTTCAACTTCTTCGATTTCTGGGCGCTGCGCAAATGAAACACATCCTGGTGTTCGCCTGCGCGCTGCTTTCCCTGCAGGGATTCGCGGCCGACTGGAACATTCCCACGTTGTTCGCGGAGCTCGCGCGTGCCAAGCCTGAACGTGCCACCTTCGTCGAGAAGAAATACCTGTCGATACTGGACAAGCCGGTGGAGTCCTCCGGCGAGCTCGCCTTCATGCCGCCCGACAGGATGGAGAAGGTCACGCTCAAGCCGAAGGCGGAACGCGTGGTGGTGGATCGCGATACCGTGTCGCTCGAGCGCAACGGCAGGAAGCAGACCCTGCGCCTGCGCGAGAACCCCGCCGTCGCCGTGCTGGTGGAGAGTGTTCGCGGGACACTCGCGGGTGATCTTTCGGCTCTCTCGCGTACCTACTCCATCGGCCTTGCGGGTGACGTTGCCAGGTGGAAGCTGATGCTGCGACCGCTCGACACCGGCCTCACCACGCTGGTGGAGCGCGTCGAGATCTCCGGCTCGCATTCGCGCGTCACCACCGTGGAAATCTTCCAGGCCGATGGCGACCGCTCGGTGATGTCGCTGTCGCCCCTGGCGCGCTGATGGCGCGGCGCGGCTGGGTCATCGGCGCCTGGCTGCTGCTGCTTGCGCTCTGCGGCGGGCAGATCGCCAACTCGCGTTTCGTCGCCGACCTGTCGTCGTTCCTGCCCGAAGCGCCTACGGAGCAGCAACGGCTGCTGGTGGACCAGCTGCGCGACGGCGCCATCTCGCGCGTGATGCTGGTGGGCCTGCGCGGCGGCGATGCGGCCACGCGCGCCGGGGTCTCGCGCACGCTGGGCGCGAAGCTGCGCGCCGATGCGCGCTTTGCCTCCGTTGCCAACGGGGAGTCGGGCGAATTCGGCCGCGAGCGCAACCTCGTGCTCGACAACAGGTACCTGTTGAGCCCCAACGTGACGCCGCAACGCTTCGAGGTCGCGGGCTTGCGTGCCGCAATCGGCGAAACCATCGAGATGCTCGCCTCACCCGCCGGCATGGCACTCAAGTCGCTGGTGCCGCGCGATCCCACTGGCGAAACCCTCGCAGCCGCCGAGCGCCTCAAGCGCGACGAAAGCCCCAACATGATGGAAGGTGTCTGGGCGACGGTTGATGGCCAGGAAGCGGTCCTCGTCACGCGCACCAGGGCCGCCGGCTCCGACACCGATGCCCAGGCACAGGCGTGGAAAGCCGTCGAAAGCGCGTTTGCCGAAATCGGCGCAGGCAAGGGGTTCTCGATGGTCGTGACCGGCCCCGGCGTGTTCTCCGCCAAGGCGCGCGCGATGATCGAGCATGACGTCGAGCGGCTCGCGCTGGTGAGCCTCGCGATCGTGGTCACAGTGCTGCTGCTGGTGTATCGGTCCGCGCTCGCGCTCGGGCTGGGCCTGTTGCCGGTGCTGTCCGGTGCCATCGTCGGCATAGCCGCCGTCTCGCTGGGCTTCGGCCTGGTGCACGGCATCACGCTCGGCTTCGGCACGACGCTGATCGGGGAGGCGGTCGACTACTCGATTTATCTCTTCGTGCAATCGGAGCACGCCGGTGATGCCGATTGGGTGCAGCGCTTCTGGCCCACGATCCGGCTGGGCGTGTTGACTTCCATCGCGGGTTTCTCGGCTCTCGTGTTCTCCGGACTGCCGGGCCTGGCGCAGCTGGGCGTCTATTCGATCACCGGCCTCGCGGCGGCGGCGGCCGTCACGCGTTTCGTGTTGCCGCTGCTGCTGCCCGCCGGATTCCGCGTGCGCGATGTCTCCGGCCTCGGACGCCGGCTGGTCAGGATCGCGATATTCGCCGGGCGCCTGCGCTGGATCGTGCTGCTGGTGGCGGTGGCCTCCATCACGGTGCTGGTGATGAATCGCAAAACGCTATTCGATCCGCAGATCTCGACGCTCAACCCGATTGCGTCGGAGGATCGCCTCGCCGATGTGCGCCTGCGGGCCTCGCTCGGAGCTTCCGATGCACGCCACATGATCGCGATCCACGGCAAGACCGCGGAGGAAGCGCTGGCCGCAGCGGAGACGGTGGGTGCGAATCTGGATGGACTCGTCGATGCCGGCCGCCTTGCGGGTTATGAATCGCCGGCGCGTTACCTGCCGAGCGAAGCCCTGCAACGCGCACGCCGGGAAAGCCTGCCGGAGCCCGTGGTGCTGCGCGCCCGCCTCAAGGAAGCGCTGGTGGGTTCGCCACTACGCGCCGAACGCCTCGAGCCCTTCATCACCGATGTCGCGAAGGCGCGCGCGGCGCCGCTGCTCACGCGTGAATCCCTTGCCGGCAGCGCGTTCGGGCAGGCCATCGAGGGCATGTTGTTCCGCGATCCGCAGGGACGCTGGACCGCGATGATCGGCCTGCGCCCCACGGCCGAGAGCCGCATCGATATTGCGGCGGTTGCCGGCGCCATCGCGGCCGCGCGTGTTCCCAGCGCGGTGCTGATCGACCTCAAGGCGGAGATCGACAACCTCTACTCGGGATATTTCGAACGCGCGCTGGGCATGTCCGCCATCGGCCTTGCCGTGATCGTGCTTCTGCTGGCGATCGCGCTACGCTCGCCGCGGCGTGTGTTGCGCGTGATGGCGCCGCTCGTGGCCGGCGTGCTGGTGGTCGCGGCATTCCACGCGCTCAGCGGCACCCGGCTCTCGCTGCTCCACCTGGTGGGGCTGCTGCTGGTGGTGGCCATCGGCTCCAACTACGCGCTTTTCTTCGATCGCGCCGCCGCATTGGTGGACAACAGCGCCCCACGCACCCTCGCCTCCCTGGCCCTGGCCAACTTCACCACCGTGGCGAGCTTCGGTGCCCTGACGTTTTCCTCCATCCCAGTGCTGCACGCCATCGGCTCAACGGTGGCACTCGGAGCCTTCGTCACCCTGGCGTTTGCCGCGATGCTCTCGGGCGGTGGGATACAATTTCCGCAGGGAAGAGACCAACATGCGGACCATATTCCAGACGGCAGGTAACCCAGGCCGCCCCGCGCTGCTGCTTGCCCTGCTCTCGGGCACCTACAGCGAACCTGAAGACTTCGTGCGAGCCGGCTTTCCCGCGGCAGTGCGAGCCCAGGGCATCGACGCCGACGTGGTGATGGCAGGCATGCGCGCGGCCTGGTTCGCCGATGGTTCGATCGTGCGGCGCATCCGCGAATCGGTGGTCGAACCCGCGCAGGCCCGCGGCAACACGCGCATCTGGCTTGCGGGCGTCTCGCTCGGTGGCCTGGCCGCGTTGTCCTATGCGGCGCGCCACGAACCGGACCTTGCGGGAATCCTGCTCATCTCGCCGTATCCCGCAACGCGTGAGGTCCTGCGCGAAATGGAAGCGGCCGGCGGCCTCGCATGCTGGCATCCGGTGATTCCTTCCGAGGGCGACCTCGAGCGCGAAGCGTGGATGTGGCTGGCCGCGAGCCGCGACGAAGGCCACGCGCCGGTCCATTGCTACTTCGCCTCGGGCGATCGCTTCGCAAGTGGGCAACGCCTGATGGCAAGCGCCGTCGACCCCGCTCATGTGCGCGAGCTGCCCGGTGGTCACGACTGGGAGGCGTGGAGCGCGCTCTGGAACGAATTCCTGGTTGACCATAAGGCGGCGCTGCAATGAGCGCCGTCGCGCACGCAGCCCTGCAAGCCCGCTGGCGCCCGGCGCCCCTGGTGACGGGCTCCATCGCGTTGCATGGCGTGGCGTTCCTCGGCGCGGTACTGGGCCCCGAGGAATGGATCTGGTGGGCGCTTTCCGCGGTCGCAGCCAACCAGGCGGGCCTCACCGCACTCGGCATGTGGCCGCGAAGCACGTTGCTGGGCCCAAACTTCACGCGCCTTCCCGGCGCCAGCGCCGCGCGCGGTGAAATCGCCTTCACCTTCGACGACGGACCCGATGCGGAGGTGACGCCGCAGGTGCTCGACATCCTCGATGCATTCAACGTGCGCGCCACGTTCTTCTGCATTGCCGAAAAGGCGCGCGGCAACCCGGAGCTCTGCCGCGAGATCGCGCGGCGCGGCCACATCGTCGAGAATCATTCCAGCGGCCACCACGCCACTTTCGCGATGCTGGGCTTGCGCGGTATCCGCCGCGAGATCACCGAGGCGCAGCGCATGCTCGGCGAGATCACCGGCCGCAGTCCGCGTTTCTTCCGCCCGCCTGCCGGCCTGCGCAATCCGTTGCTCGATCCCGTGCTGCACGATCTCAACCTGCGCCTGGTGAGCTGGACACGGCGCGGCTACGACACGCAGCGCAGCAACGACGAGGGCGTGACGCGCCGCCTGCTGCGCGGACTGGCCGCCGGCGACATCCTGTTGCTCCATGACGGACACTCGGCGCGCACACCCGACGGCAAGCACGTGGTCCTCGCGGTGCTTCCACGGCTGATCGAGGCTGCCCACCAGCGCGGATTGCACCCGGTCACACTCGACCAAGCCATCGATCCGTGAGCGACGCGTTCTTCCACACGCTCGCGAAGGAAGCGGCGTCGCTCTACCCCGCGCGCGACCGCTTCGCGCGCCACTTCGCCGCCGGCAAGCTCAAGGGGGATCCCGCCTTCGCCCACCTGCTTCGAGCGCAGCTCGTCCGCCCCGGGGCACGCGTGCTCGACCTCGGCTGCGGCCAGGGCATGCTGGCCGCGCTGCTGCGCGCAGCTCGCGAGCGCAAGGAGCGCGGCGACTGGGATTCGTCCTGGCCGGCACCCCCCGCCGTGCAGCGCTACCTCGGCATCGAACTCATGGCGACCGACGTCAAGCGCGCGCGCCATGCGGCTGGTCCCGATGGCCACGCGACCTTCGTGCAGGGCGACATCCGCACCATCGAGTTCGGGCACGCGGACACGGTGGTGATCCTCGATGTGCTGCACTATGTGAGCTACGAGGAGCAGGACGAGATCCTCGAACGCGTGCGCGCTTCGCTCTCCGGGGGCGGCGTGCTGCTGGTGCGCGTGGGCGACGAGTCGGGCTCGATGCGGTTCCGCTACACGCTGTTCATCGACCGGCTGGTGATGGCGCTGCGCGGCCACAGGCTTCCGCGCCTCTATTGCCGTTCGCTGGCGCGCTGGATGGCGACCTTGAAGGAGCTCGGCTTCGAGGTCGTTTCCACGCCGATGAGCGAGGGCACACCGTTTGCCAACGTGCTGCTGGTGGCGCGGTATCATTCCCACGGATAACCCCCCGATGCGCCCCGTCCTACTCTCGGCTTACACGATGGCCAGCTGCCTTGGCCGCGGCCTCGAGCCCACGCGGGCGGCCCTGCGCGCCGGAGCGAGCGCACTGGTCCCCTGCCATTTCGAAACGGTGAACCTGCCAACCTTCGTGGGCGAAATCGAGGGCGTGGATGCGCAGGCGCTGCCCGCCGGATTCCAGCAATTCGACTGCCGCAACAATCGCGCGGCCGAGGTCGGACTCAACCAGGATGGATTCCTTGCCGCGGTGGCGGATGCGCGGTTGCGCCACGGCGCGACTCGCGTCGGCGTCTTCATGGGCACCAGCACCGCGGGCATCCTGCAGACCGAGCTTGCCTACCGCCGCCGCGGCCCCGACGGCGCGCTGCCGCCGGATTTCGATTACGCGCATACCCACAACGCATTTTCGATCGGCGACTACGTACGCGCGCGCCTCGAGCTTGAAGGCCCGTGCTGCGTGGTCTCCACGGCCTGCTCCTCGAGCGCCAAGGTCTTCGCTACCGCCTCGCGTTACCTCGAAGCAGGGTTGATCGACGCCGCGGTCGTGGGCGGCGTGGACACGCTCTGCCTCACCACGCTCTACGGCTTCAATTCGCTGCAGTTGCTCTCGGCACAGCCCTGCCGGCCCTACGACGAGAATCGCGACGGCATCTCCATCGGCGAGGCGGCGGCCTTCTTCCTGCTCGAACGCGCGCAAGACCGCAGCGCGCCCGAATCGATGGCGCTGCTCGGCACCGGTGAGTCGTGCGACGCGTACCACATGTCTTCGCCGCATCCGGAAGGATTGGGAGCGCGCCTGGCGATGGAGTCCGCGCTCGCCGCAGCCGGCATCGGCACCGACGGCATCGATTACGTGAACCTGCATGGCACCGGAACACCCAGCAACGATGCCGCCGAGGATCGCGCGGTGTGGGGACTCTTCGGCAATCGCCCGCCGGTCAATTCCACCAAGGGCATGACGGGGCACACGCTCGGCGCCGCGGGTGCGGTGGAGGCGTTGATTTCGGTGCTCGCCATCGCGGAAGGCGCGGTGCCCGCGAGTCCCGGAACCCGCGACATCGATCCGGCGCTGCGCGCGCGCTACGAGCTCGACGGCGGCCCGCGCACATTGCGCCGCGTGATGAGCAATTCGTTCGGGTTCGGCGGCTCCAACTGCAGCCTCGTCTTCGGTCGCCTGGACAACGCCGCATGAACCTCGTGGCGCGCATCGAAGGCATAGGGCTGGTGGGACCGGGCCTGGTCGACTGGAACGCCGCGCGCGAAGTCCTCGCCGGTCGCCAACCCTTCGAGCACAAGCCGGTCGTGTTCCCCGCACCGGAGATGCTGCCTGCGGCGGAGCGGCGGCGCGCCGGCAAGTGCGTGCGCCTCGCCCTCGCAGTGGGCATCGAGGCGGCGGGACATTCGGGGCGCGCGGCGCGCGAACTGGTCTCGATCTTCACTTCCTCAAGCGGCGATGGCGAAACCATGCATGCGATCTGCGAGGCGCTGGCGTCCGAGGATCGCGAAATTTCGCCGACGCGTTTCCACAACTCGGTGCACAACGCACCCGCCGGCTATTGGGGCATCGCCACCGGCGCGATGCATCCGGCCGACAGCATCGCCGCGTTCAACGCGAGCTTCGCCGCCGGCCTGCTCGAGGCGATGGTTCGCCTGGCGCAGCAGCCCGCGCAGCCGGTACTGCTGGTGGCGTACGACGCGCCCTACCCGGAACCGCTGCAGGGCGCGCGCCCCCTCTCCGATTCGTTCGCCTGCGCGCTGGTGTTGTGTGCGGGCCCCGATGCCAAGGGACCGATGATCCGCGTCGACGTGTCTTCACAGCCCGCGAATTCCCTGGAAGATGCCGGGCTCGAAGCGCTGCGCGCGGGGGTGCCTGCGGCGCGTGCATTGCCGCTGCTGGCGCTGCTCGCCCGGGAGTCGGCAGGCCCCGCAACAATCGAATATCTCGGCGGGAAATCACTCACCGTCGACGTGCGGCCATGAATGCGCCACTCGGCCGCGACTGGTTGCTGGCCAACCTCCCACACCAGGGTGCGATGAACCTGCTCGCGGCAATCGTCCGGTGGGACGAGCAGACTCTGCATGCGCGCGCCGACGGTCATCGCGCGACTGACCATGCGTTGCGCCGCGCAATGCAGCTGCCCGCAACCGCCGGCATCGAATATGGCGCGCAGGCCGCCGCGGCTCACGGCGCCCTCGCGTCGCAGGCACCGTCGGGAGCGGGGATGATTGCCGCCGTGCGATCCGTTCGATTCCATGTAGCGCGACTGGACGACATCGCCGGCGACCTCGATGTGAACGTCGAGCAACTGGGCGGTAGCGCGGCCGGCGTGATGTATCGCTTCGAGGTCTCTTCCTCGGGCAAGCCACTCGTTGAGGGTCGCGTCACCGTGGCGTTCGGCAAATGAGCCGGCGCGCGCTGGTGACCGGTGGCAGTGGTGCGATTGGCGCGGCCATCTGCCGTGTTCTTGCGGCGCAGGGCTGCGAAGTCATCGTGCACGCCAACAGCAATTTCGAGAACGCGAGGGCCATCGCCGCAACGCTACCCAACGCGCGCGCCATCGCTTTTGACATCACCGATGCCGAAGCCACGCGTGCGGCGCTCGAAATCCTTGTCGAAGAGGCTCCAGTCCAGGTACTGGTCAACAACGCCGGCATCCATGACGACGCCCCATTCCCCGGCATGAGCGCGAAGCAGTGGCGCAGCGTGCTCGACGTCTCGCTCAACGGCTTCTTCAACGTGACGCAGCCCCTCACGCTGCCGATGATCCGCACGCGCTGGGGCCGCATCATCAGCATCACTTCGGTCGCCGCGGACCTCGGCAACCGCGGACAGGTGAATTACGCCGCGGCCAAGGGCGCGTTGCATTCCGCTTCGCGTTCGCTTGCGCGCGAGCTGGGTAGCCGCGGCGTCACCGTGAACTGCGTCTCACCCGGCCTCATCGATACGCCGATGAGCGCGGCCGCCTTTTCGCCGGAGCTGGTGGCGAGGATGATTCCGCTGCAGCGCATGGGGACCGCGGAGGAGGTGGCGGCTGCGGTTGCGTATCTCGCGAGTGATGCTGGTGGCTACGTCACCGGGCAGGTGATTCCGGTGAATGGCGGGATGACGTGAAGGACTACTGGCCGCTAGTGATTACTGCGGCTTGATCGCCCGATGGCGATTACTGCGGCTTGATCGCCCGATGGCGGCCGGGGAAATGCTCGACCCGGGGGAGCTAGCAGCAAATCGCAGCGGGACAAAAGCCTGATTTGAGCTGCTCGGTTGCGGACACCGCCGTTGCCCCTCTCGAGCATTTCCCCAAGGCCTCATCGGGTCTCTGCTCAACACGCTCCAGTGCCTGCACCACGGTGCGCAGCAACAAAAAAACGTCACTCGGCTCCGCCCCCAATGGGCTCGAGCATTTCTCCGGCCACCATCGGGCGATCAAGCGCAGCAACAAAATACGTCACTCGGCCTGCCATGGCGAAGCCCGCCGAGACGGCGCGGTGCGCCGCCAGAGCACGATGAGGCCTTGGGGAAATGCTCGAGAGGGGCAACGGCGACGTTCGCTACTGCGACAGTCAAATAAAGGGTCCTGGCGGGGTCCTTCTGACCTTGCAAATCCCCCGGATCGAGCATTTCCCCGGCCGCCATCGGGCGATCAAGCCGCAGTAAGTCACCATCGGGCGATCAAGCCGCAGTAATCACCATCGGGCGATCAAGCTCGGTAATCGGCTAGCCAAAAATCCTCCGCCCGACAAGCACCGGCAACCGCAGGACAAACCCGAACACCAGCCTGGTATGCATCCACGTCAGCAACACGTTGTCCCGCAGGTAATTGAAGTGCGAAACGCCACCCTCCTCCGCACTCAGGTACTTCACCGGCGCATCGATGTTAACGGCCTTCAGCCCTCGCCACACCAGTCGCACCGCCGCTTCCGGATCGAAATCGAAGCGCCGCATCCAGTGCTGCGCCCGCATCACCGCGACGAGGTCAGCGATGGGATAGATACGGAAGCCATAGAGCGAGTCGCCGATGTTCCCGCCGAAAGTCTCGATGTTGGCCCACACATTGGAGAGCTTGCGGCCCTGCACGCGTATCACCGGCGCATTCGAATCGAAGACTGGCTTGCCGAGCACCAGCGCGCGCGGATTGGCCTGCGAGGCGGCCATGAAATTCGGGATCAGGTCGGCCGGGTGCTGGCCATCCGAATCCATCGTGAGCGCGTGTGTGTAGCCTTCGAGGGCCGCAGCCTCGATGCCATGCAGCACGGCCGAACCCTTGCCCACGTTCTGCGGCAACACCAGCACGCGCAGCGCCGGTTCTTCCTCGGCCAGCTTGAGCAATCCTTCCGGCGTGCCGTCGGTGCTGCCGTCGACCACGACCCACACCGGATTCCACTGCTGCATCGCTCCGCGGACCGTCTCGAAGACCTTGGCGCCGGGGTTGTAGCTCGGGATCAGGACCAGGTGGGTGCGGGAAGGCTCAACCGCCGCGGCCCCGGCCATGGCTCGCAGGCTGTTCACCGGCGCTCGTCCCCGTAGGCATTGACTTCCACCCGGCGCGAGGACTCCTTGAAGATCCACGAGATGCCGAAGCCGGCGGCGACGTATTTCTTCGAGGTCACCAACGGGCTCGACTCGAAATTCGCACCGCGCAGCGTGTCGTAGCGCGCGAAGGCGCCGATCCAGAAATTGGGGAAACGCTTCGATACACCCATCACCATCTCGGTGCCGGCGAAGCCGCTGCCGGGCGCCTCGTAGGCGGGGCGAGTGGCGCTCGCGTACTGTGGATCCACCTGATAGAAGTAACGGTTGTAGCGCTTCTCCGTGAACACCGGACCGGCAAACATGCCGAGGTTCCACCCTTCGAGGCCAAACGGCTCATGGATGTCGATGTTGGCGTGCGGGAAGAACTGGGCGCCGATGTAGCGCGACTTCGATTCGATCGTGAACGCGGCGCGCACCGGAAAGCGCAGGTCCAGCTTGAGGCGTCTGTCCGCCGAACGCCACATCGTGAGCGCGAGCGATGGCCCCACCTCGACCGAAGGCCGCAGATCCGGCATGCCGGCACGCGCGCTGTTCTCGGAGCTGTCGACCGGCAGCGAAGCGCCGACGCTGAGGTTGAGGTCCACGTCGTCGTTCTTGAAGAACACTCCGCGCATGCCGTTGCGGTCGGCCTTGAAGAAGTCGCCGCGATAGACGAAATACGGTGAAGGCAGCGCGTAGCCCTGCGACTGCGACGATCCGCGGTAGTCCGGAAAACTCACGCCGGCGACACCCAGGCCGGCTTCCCACAGCGGCTCGTCACGGGCCTGAACGCAATGGGGCGCGAGGAGCACCGTCGCCACGGCCGGCAGCAGGCGAATGAGTCTCACCCGCGCAGCTCCTTCATGTCCGACTCTTCCCCGATGTTGAATGCGCGCCGGCGCCACGCCCAGAGCGAGCGCTTGAGGTCGCCAAGCGAGGTGAAGTAGTAGATCGCGCGGAAGAGCAGCAGGCCCTTGCGGATCTTCGTCTCGCCGAAGAGGTCGCCCGCGAGGACGGAGATCACCGCCGCGCGAATGCCGAACTCGCTGCGCGGGTCCATGAATATGTCCCGCAGGTTGGGGTTGGTCACGCGATAGATGAACCATGAGAACTCGCGCGGGCCGCGGCGCAGCGCCCAGTCGAATCGGGCGCGCGCACGGCGCTCCGCGGCCTTGTCGGCGCGCAGGCGTGCGTCCACCAGCTCCGCGCCTTCGAACGAGCTGTTCATCGCCAGCATCACGCCGGAGGAGAACATCGGGTCCACGAACGCGAAGGCATCGCCGACCATGATGTGGTTGGTGCCCTGGCACGCGCTGCTGTCGTAGGTGTAGTTGCCGGTGGCCGTGGGTTCTTCCACCATCTCGGCATCCTTCAGCCGGTCCTTGAGTTCCGGCGAAAGGTTGAGTGTCTCCATCAGGAAATCGCGCACCGGCTTGTTGCCGCGCGACTTGAGGTAATACGGCCACGCCACTGCGCCCACGCTGGTGATGCCGTCCTTGAGCGGGATGAACCAGTACCAGCCATGCTCGAACCACGTGATGATGATGTTGCCTTCGGTTTCGCCCGTATCGCGACGCGCGTTGCGGAAGTGGGCAAAGATCGCGGCACTCTGGTGCTTCGGGTTCTTGCGCTTGAGCTTGAGGCGGTTGCCGAGGAAGGTATCGCGTCCAGTCGCATCAACGATGAAGCGCGCGCTCCACTGGTGCTCCTTGCCTTGCGCATCGGTGGCGGTGACACTGGGCTTGCCGCCGTTTTCCGCGAGGTCGACTTCGCGAACACGCATCCCCTCATGCGTCTGCGCGCCCGCGCGCTCCGCGCGCCGGAAAAGGATCTCGTCGAACTCGGAGCGGCGAACCTGCCACGCCGACGGCAGGTCCTTGTTCACTGCATCGGCAAACCGAAATCCGGACTGTGTCTCGTGCCACGGCGACACAAACGTCGCGCCCAGCTTGAGCATGCCGATCGCCTCGACCTCCTTCGCGACGCCGAGCTTCTCGAGCAGCGGGATGTTGGCCGGCAGCAGCGACTCGCCGATATGGAACCGCGGGTGGGATTCCTTCTCCAGCAGGACGACCTTGTGCCCCTTTCCCGCCAGCAAGGTTGCGGCGGTCGACCCTCCCGGTCCACCCCCGATCACTACGACATCGCACTCCTGTTGCACTCGGTGCCTCTCCTCTGCGGTGGCCGCAACATTGTAATGTAGAATTCTCCGCGTGCCCGACAAGAATCACGCATTGAAGACAGACGCGCGGGCCCCGATCGCGGTCCTGCCGCAGTACTGGTCCGACGAGCCCAGCCGCCGCCGCTACCTCGATCACCTCTTCGATGGCACTGCGGGCGACTACGACTTCGTCGAGGGCCTGCTTGGCTTCGGCAGCGGTCCGTGGCATCGCCGCCAGGCACTCCAGATGGCAGGGTTGTCAAAGGGCATGCACCTGCTGGACATCGCCACCGGCACCGGGCTCGTCGCGCGCGAGGCGCTCAAGCTCACCGGCGCGCAAGGCCGGGTCATCGGCCTGGACCCGAGTGCGGGAATGCTGAGCGAAGCCGGCAGCCTTTCCATCCCGTTGATCCGCGCGCTCGGAGAAAAGTTGCCCTGCGCGGACAACTCGTTCGATTTCGTCAGCATGGGTTACGCCTTGCGCCATGTCGCGGACCTCGAAGGCCTCTTCTCCGAGATGCGGCGCGTGCTCAAGCCGGGCGGCACCGCGTGTGTGCTGGAGATCACCAAGCCGCGCAGCAACTTCGCCGTCATTCCGCTGCGTGTGTACATGACCGGCGTGGTGCCGCTGATGTCGCGCGTCCTGCGCCGCAACAAGAGCGGCGCGGACCTGATGAAGTTCTACTGGGACACCATCGACGCCTGCGTGCCGCCCGGGAAGGTCATCGAGGCGCTCAAGCGCGCGGGCTTCGCATCGGTCGAGCGGCGCGTGGCGCTCGGCATGTTCTCCGACTACATCGCGCGCAAATAGCGATGGCGCTGGTGATCGACCGCATCGACCACATCGTGCTGACCGTGCATGACCTCGATCGCACGCTCGAGTTCTATTCACGCGTGCTCGGCATGGAGCAGATCACGTTCGCGGGTGGTCGCCGCGGGCTCGCCTTCGGCAGGCAGAAGCTGAACCTCCATCAGGCCGGTCGGGAGTTCGAGCCGAAGGCGCTGGCACCCGCGCCCGGCGCGATCGACCTCTGCTTCATCGCCACCTCGCCGCTTTCCGAAGTGATCGAGAAACTCAAGACCGAAGGTGTCGCGATCATCCAGGGACCGGTGGCGAAAACCGGCGCCATGGGCCCGATGCAGTCCGTCTACTTTCGCGATCCTGACGGCAACCTGGTAGAAGTCTCCAATTACGACGCCCCCGGCCACTGAGTCGCGGGGTTTTCTGCGCTCCCCACGCTTTCCATGGGAAAATGGCCGGCATGGAAGCCGCCCCCGAGCTTGCGCAACTCCGCCAGGATTATTCGCTCAAGACCCTCGACGAGAGCGAGGTCGATGGCGACCCGATGAAGCAGTTCGGGGTATGGATGGTGGAAGCCATCCACGCGAAGGTGCCCGAGCCCACCGCGATGACACTTGCCACCGCGGATGGGCAGGCCCGCCCCTCCGGGCGCATCGTGCTGCTGAAGGGCGTCGATCCCCAGGGATTCGTCTTCTTCACCAACTACCAGAGCCGCAAGGGCAGCGAGCTCGCGAAGAACCCTTTTGCCGCGCTGACCTTCCTCTGGAAGGAGCTCGAACGCCAGGTGCGCGTCGAGGGCAAGGTGGAGCGCGTGAGCGCCGAGGAATCCGCGGCCTACTACGCCACGCGCCCGCTGGGCTCGCGCATCGGCGCCTGGGCCTCGCCGCAAAGCCAGGAGATCGAGAACCGCGCCTGGCTCGAGGGCCGCTGGAAGGAGATGCAGGAGCAACACGGGGAAAATCCGCCGCTGCCGCCGCAGTGGGGCGGCTATCGCGTGATCCCCGACTATCTCGAGTTCTGGCAAGGACGCCGCAGCCGCCTGCACGATCGCATTGCATATTCGCGCCTTGGCACCACCTGGACCACGGCGAGATTGGCGCCGTGAGTGGCATAGAGGCCTACGCCCCGCCCGCTTCCGCCGCCAAGGCGCTCACGCCCGCGGAGCTGCTGGCGACGTTGCGTGCGGCACTCGAACCCTGGGAGCGCGGCACGCCGTTCTGGATCTTCGCCTACGGCTCGCTGATGTGGAACCCGCAGTTCGCGTGGGACGCGCGCCAGGTCGCGACGATTCGCGGCTACCATCGCTCGTTTCGCATCTGGTCGCGTCTCAATCGCGGCACGCCGGAAAATCCCGGCCTGGTCCTCACGCTGGAGCGCGGCGGCAGCTGCCGTGGCCTCATCTATCGCATCGACCCGGATCGCGTGCAGGAGGAGATGGCCCTCATCTGGAAACGCGAAATGACCTACGGCTCCTACGTGCCGAAGTGGCTCAACTTCGTCGTGGGCGGCAATAGCATGCGCGCCCTCGCCTTCACCGTGAACCGCGATTGCTCGGGCTACGCCGGGCAGCTTCCCGAGGAAGTGGCGGTCGAAGCCATCGCCAGCGCGAGCGGGCGCTATGGCGCCGCCTGCGAATATCTCTTCAAGACAATCGCCTCGCTGCAGGAACACGGCATCCGTGATTCGCGCGTCGAGCACCTGGCCAGCCTGGTGCGCGAGCGAATGAAAACCGGGGACGCACCCTACTTATCCTGAGCGGAGGTGCCCAGGGTTTGTTGCGGATTGTGCCGCAGGAAACTACCAGCAACCTCGCCTCGGGATAGGCAGGGTGCGTCCCCGGTTTTCGGGTCAGACCGTGGCGCGCTTGTCCTTGCGGGCCAGGCGCGACAGGAGGTAATCGACTTCGGCACGCGCAACGGGTGAAAGCGCGGCGCCGGGTTTCCGGAGCGTGTCGGAAGCGATGATGCCGCGGCGCATCAGCACGTATTTGCGCACCGCCATGCCGGGGCCGGGCTGCTGCTCGTAGCGGATCAGCGGCAGGTGCGCGTCGAAGAGGTCGTGCGCCTCGTCGCGCTTGCCTTCATTCGAAAGCCGCACCACATCCACCAGCATGTCCGGGAAGCAGTAGCCGGTGTTGGCGCCATCCGCGCCACGCTCCATCTCGAAATCGAGGAACAGCGCGTTGTTGCCGGTGAGGATCGGTAGCCGTCGCAGCGAGCCGTCCTTCTCCCACGCGCGCAGCTGCGAAATCTTGTCGAGGCCGGGCCAATCCTCGTGCTTGAGGAACCAGCACGACGCATTCTCCGTGTGGATGCGCTTGATCACCGCGGGCGTCATCTGCACCGAAAACGTGAGCGGATAGTCCTGGATGATGAAGGGCACGTCGGCGCCGATCGCTTCACTCGCCTGCTTGTAGTACTGCACGATCGACTCATCGGTGCGCAGCGTATTGGGCGGGGCGATCATCACGCCTGAGGCGCCCAGCGCCATCACGTCCTGGGTAAGCGCGCGCATGGCGGCAAAGCCGGGCGCGGAGACACCCACCACGATCGGCATCTTCGTGCGCGCGATCACGCGCTTCACGATGCCCACGGATTCCGCGTGTGTCATCTTGGGCGCTTCACCCAGCTGGCCGAGCACCGTCATGCCGTTGACGCCGGCCTCGGCGAAGAAATCGGTCATCCTGTCGATCGAGGAGTCGTCGATCGAGAAGTCCGGCTTGAACGGCGTGGGCGCGATGACGTAGACGCCCCTGGCGTCGATGTGCGCCTTCATTTCTTCGTGGCCTGGTAGCGAGCCTTGGCCTCGGCATTGGGCGGATACAGCCCCGGCAATACATGCCCGCCCTCGATCTCCGACATGATCCAACCCTCGAGCCGCTCCTGTTCAGGGGCCGTGGCGACGATCTCGTCAATCAACGCCGCGGGGATCAGCACCGCGCCGTCGTCATCCACCACCACCCAATCGCCAGGGAACACGGCCACGCCGCCGCAGCCGATGGGTTCGTTCCAGTTGACGAAGGTCAGGCCCGCGACCGAAGGCGGTGCGGCCGCGCCCTGGCACCACACCGGCAATCCGGTTGCGCACACACCGGCCGCATCGCGCACGACGCCATCGGTGATCAACGCCTTCACGCCACGCTTCTTCATGCGCGCGCAAAGGATGTCGCCGAAGATGCCGGCGTCGGTGACACCCATTGCGTCGGCCACGCAGATGCAGCCCTCGGGCATCGCCTCGATGGCGCCGCGCGTGGAGATCGGCTTCGACCACGACTCGGGCGTCGCGAGGTCTTCGCGAGCGGGCACGAACCGCAGCGTGAAAGCCTTGCCCACGAGGCGCGGCTGCCCCGCGTTCAGCGGACGGGTGCCGCGCATCCACACGTTGCGCAACCCCTTCTTGAGCAGCATCGTGGTGATGGTGGCGGTGGTAACTTTCTCGAGCGTGGCGATGATGTCGCTATCTGCGGCCATGTTGTCTCTCGTCCTGGATTTCCGGGCCCCGGCTCACCGGGGAATTCAATGTTACGCGAGCCGGCCGAGGAAGCTCCGGATGCGAATGGCATTGGCGCCAAGGTCCGAGAGGCCCACGCGCGAGACGCTGCGCACATCCACCCGGCTGCCCTCGCCTTCGGCGCGCACGCGAACGACGATGTCGTCCTTGAAGCCGAACCAGCGCGTTGTATCCGTGGCTTCGACACGGCCTGCGGCGGCGTCGCTCGCCACGACTTCCCAGCCCATCGAGCGCGCCTCGTCGATCACGCGCTGCATCACTTCACGCGGCGCGGCCTTCATCACCAGCGCCTTGAGGTCGGGATAACCCGCGCGTTGCTGCGCGGCGATGGCTTCGCCGCCGTAGGCAAAACCGTTGGGCGCCTTCCTGCGCTCCTCCATCAGCGCGACGAAGGCGGGCGGATCAGCCATGTCGGTGGTGACGTCGTGGATGCGCGGAACGGCCTTGGCATTCGAGAGCAGCAGCAGCGGCGGCACGATCGCGACCAGCGCGATCAGCAGAGCCAGTACCGGCACCCACGGCCGAAAGCGGAATTTCGGGACCAGCAGCAGGATCGCGAGCGCGGCGGCGGATATGCCTGCCGCCGCACCCATGTAGAACGCCCAGCGGACCATCGCAATGCCGTTCTGCCAGCTCCACGCGCCCAGTCGCGTGCCGGGGCCGGACATCAGCAGCAGGAGCAGGGCGGCGCAGGCGACCGCTAGCGTGATGGCACGTGCGATATCGAGGGGAACAATGCGGGTAGTCATCCCGCCATCTTATCCGCCCGCGCTATTCGACGCGCATCAGCTGGCCGCCGGGAAGGCGGGCCGCGTACGGCGCCTGGATACTCATAGCGCCGTCGTCCGCAGGACCGAAGCATGGCGTGCGGCGAAGTCACGCGTGTCGGTCGTACATGCCGCAGCGAGTGCGGCGCCTCCAAGGATGAAACCGATCATCGCCACCATCAGCCACAGGGCCAGCGGACTGGCTTCGCGCCGCTCGAGGGCGCGATCCTCCGGGGAGTTGGGAAAGTCCATCACGTCACCTCGCAAGTTCATGTGAGGATTATTCACCAATCACCTGCGTTCTCTTAACGCTATATTTTGCCAATCTTTGCTAATATCATTCACATATGAAACGCCGCCTGCCGCCACTCGCCACGCTGCGTCCCTTCGAGGCCGCGGCGCGCTCCGAGAGTTTTTCGCGCGCCGCGGAGGAGCTGAACCTCACCCATGGCGCCGTCAGCCACCAGGTGCGCGCGCTGGAGAAACACCTCGGCACGCCGCTATTCGCCCGCCACGGCAAGCGCGTGACGCTCACCGGCGCGGGAAGGACCTTCGCGGAAAGGGTGCGTGCATCGCTGGAGGAGATCGGCCGCGCGGCCGACAGCCTGCGCGCGCGCCGCGAGGACCGCCTCACCGTGAGTGTGTTGCCTTCCTTCGCCTCGCGCTGGCTGATGCCACGCCTCATCCGCTTCATGGATGCCAACCCGAAGATCGCCGTCAACGTCAGCGCCACCACCGGGCTCGCCGATTTCCAGGCGGACGAAGTCGATGTCGCCATCCGCTTCGGCGTGGGGCCGTGGCCGCCACTGGTGTGCGAGCGTTTCCTCGGCGATGAATATTTCCCGGTGGCGAACCCGAAGCTCTATCGCGGCAGGTTGCCCCGCAAGCCTGCCGAGCTGCTCAACGCGCGCATCATCCACGAAGACCGCGACCTCTGGGACCAGTGGTTCATCGCGGCAGGCGTGGCGCAGGCCACACCCATGACGGGGCCGAGCTTCAATGACTCGACGTTTGCGCTGCAGGCCGCGGCGCGCGGAGAAGGCATCGCGCTCGCGCGCATGTCGATCCTGGGAGAAGACCTCGAGCGCGGCACGCTCAAGCGCCTCTTCGACATCTCCATTCCTTCACCCACGACCTACTGGTTCGTGAGCCCGAAGGAGACGGTGGCGACGACCAAGGTGAAGCTCTTCCGCGAGTGGGTGCGCGCGGAGCTGGCAGCAGGACCGGCAAAGGCCCTGATGCACAAGCCCCGGAGTGGAAGCTAGGCGGCGCCTTCCGGCGGTTTGTTGCTATTGCCCGGCTGCGCTTCCGCGCGGCCTTCGCCCGCGCCGCGATTGCGGCCACGGTTCTTGTTGCGGCGATTGCGACCTGGCTTGTTCTGGCCCTGCCCCGGTGGCTTCGCGCCCTGGCCCTGCGGTTGCGGCTGTCCCGCCTCGCCCGACTCGCCCGCCGCGCCGTGCTGCTGCTGCGGTTGCTGCGGATTGCGCTGCTGGCCCTGGCCGCGCTGGCCCTGCCCGCGCTGCTGGCCGCCCTGGCCCTGCCCGCGCTGCTGGCCGCCCTGGCCCGGCCCACGCTGCTGGCCGCCCTGGCCCGGCCCACGCGGCTGGCCGCCCTGGCCCTGCTTGCGCTTGTGCTGCTGGCCCTGGCCTTGTCCGTGCGGCTGGCCGTTGCCGCGGTTGTCCTCGCCCTGCCCGTGGCCGTGCTGCGCGGGCGGTGCGCGGTTGCCGCGCGAATCGGCATCGCCACCACCGCCTTGGCCGCGCTTCTTGAAGAACGGTTTGCCGCCGCCACTGCCGCTGCCGCTGCCGGAATGCGCGCGGCGCTGGCCCTGCCTGGGTTGCGGGCGGTCCTCGGCGGCCATGGGATTGTAGGTGCCGCGGTTGCCATCGGGCTCCGGGGGCGGCGCCTGGTTCGGGACCGCCTTCACCTTGTTGCCGATGTCGTCGTCTATTTCCTTCGCGCGCGCTTCGCGATGGTCCTGGATGCGGTTGCCGATGTTCTCCAGCGCATCGTCGACCTCGTCCTCGCCACGTTCAGCGGCTTCGGGCGATTCGTTCATGCCGGCGAAGGCCATCAGCTCCTGCACCTGCTCCTCTTCCATTTCGCGGAGCATGCCGCGCTTGACGTGGCCGGGCAGCATGATGATGCCGAAGCGCACGCGCATCAGGCGGCTCACCATGATGTGCACGCCTTCCATCATCTTGCGGACCTCGCGGTTTTTTCCTTCGCGCAGCACCACGTGGTACCAGTGGTTCGAGCCTTCGCCGCCACGGTCCTCGAGCGAATCGAAGGTGCAGATGTCGCCTTCGATGTCGACGCCCGTCTTGAGCAGCTTGGTGGTCTGCTCCTCGGTCAGCTCGCCGAGGACACGCACCGCATATTCACGCTCCACCTCGAAGCGAGGATGGGTGAGCTTGTTGGCGAGCTCGCCATCAGTGGTGAAGAGCAGCAGGCCACCGGTGTTCAGGTCCAGACGGCCGACGGAAACCCAGCGACCGCCGTTGATCTTCGGCAGCTTGTCGAAGACGGTGGCGCGTTTTTCCGGGTCGTCGCGCGAGACGATTTCGCCTTCCGGCTTGTGATAGATCAACACGCGCGGCAGCTGCTGGCCATAGCGCAGGTTGATGAGGTTGCCGTCGAGCTTGACCTTGTCGCCGGGGCCCACCGCGTCGCCCAGCTTGGCGAGCTGGCCGTTGATGGTGATGTGGCCCTGCGCAATCAGGATTTCGATGTTGCGGCGCGATCCGTGGCCGGACTGCGCCATCACCTTCTGCAGGCGCTCGCGTTTCGAGGGGCTGCTGCCGCCCTGGCGTTCATGCGCGCCCTTCGGCCCGCGTTTTCCGAACCGGGGCTTGGCGGGCACGCGCGCCCATTCCGGCACCACCCCGCCGGGCCAATCGAGCTTGGGTTGCTGGGGTCTATCCCGCATGGCTTTGTGACTCCTCCGGATCGTGGTTCTCGCTGCTGCTCTCGGTCGTGGCTTCGGGCTCGTCGGCGATCAGGGATTCCTGCTCGGGCGGCATCGGGGCCGCTTCGATCCCGGCGAGGCTCGGCGCCTGCTCGAGGGCGGACTGCAGTTCATCGAGCGGCGGCAGCTCCTCGAGCGAGCGCAAGTTGAGGTCGTCGAGGAATTTTCGCGTGGTCGCGAAAAGGGCGGGGCGTCCGGGAGTTTCGCGGTGGCCGACAGTTTCGATCCATCCGCGCTCCTCGAGCGCCTTCAAGGTGGGCGGGGAGACCGCGACACCGCGGACCTCCTCGATGTCGCCGCGCGTGACCGGCTGGCGGTACGCGATGATGGCGAGTGTCTCGAGCACGGCGCGTGAATAACGCGGCGGCTTGTCGTTGCCAATGCGCTCGAGGTATTGCTGGTACTGCGGCTTCACGCGGAAGCGCCAGCCGGAGGCCACGGTAGTGAGCTCGATCGAACGCCCGGACCATTCGTCCTTCAATTCGTCGAGCACCTTGCGGATATTGTCGGCATCGACCTGGCCACCGAAGAGGCGCTTCAACTGCTGCACCGTCAGCGGCTCGGGGGACGAGAGGAGTGCCGCTTCCAGCACCCGCTTGATGTGCGTGTGGGGGTCAGATCCCAATTCAAGCGCGGGGTCCTCACCATCGCCACGTTGTTCCACGACATTGGGCTCTGACCCCGGATTTTCTGCCTGTTCCACGACATTGGGCTCTGACCCCAGATCTTCTTCGGGATTTTCCGCCTCCACGACATTGGTGTCTGACACCGGATTTTCTCCAGGCTCGTCGGGCACTACTTCCGGATTCGTCTGTTCGTTCATGTTCTGCTCTTCTTGGGTTTAGGCGATCGTGAGCGCCGGGCGCTCCGACCTGAGCTTCACGTAGATCGGTTCGAAAGGACTTTTCTGGGTCAGCTCGATCAGCGCCTCGCGCGACAGCTCCAGCAGCGCGAGGAAACTCACCACCAGGATGGGCACGCCGTTGGTGGCATCGAAGAGCTGCGAGAACTCGACGAAGTTTCCGGGCGCGAGCTGCTTCAGGATGCGGCTCATGTGCGAGCGCACCGACAGCTGCTCGCGGCTGATCTTGTGGTGCCTGGTCATCTTCGCGCGCGCGAGGATGGAGCGCCACGCCTCCGAGAGGTCCGGCACGGCGATGCCGGGCAGCCGCTCGATCTGCTTCTCGATGTAGACCTCGACCAGCGTGAAATCCCGCCCGGCCACGGGCGCCTGCGCCAGCGCCGCCGCGGCCTGCTTCATGCGTTCGTATTCCAGCAGGCGGCGCACCAGCTCCGCGCGCGGGTCTTCCGGCTCCGCGTCTTCCTCTCGCCTGGGGCGCGGCAGCAGCATGCGCGACTTGATCTCGATCATCAGCGCGGCCATCAACAGGTATTCCGCGGCGAGCTCGAGCTGCGTGGTGCGCATCGCGTCGACATATTCCATGTACTGGCGCGTGAGCTCCGCCATCGGGATGTCGAGGATGTCGAGGGAATGGCGACGGATCAAATACAGCAGGAGATCGAGCGGGCCTTCGAAGGCCTCGAGGAACACCGACAGCGCTTCGGGCGGGATGTAGAGGTCCGCCGGCATCTCGGTGATCGCCTCGCCGCGGATCTTGGCGAGCGGCATCGCAAGGTCGAGCGAAGGCTGCACCACCTCGTCGTTGGCCGCGCCGTCGCGCAGGGAATTATTGGCGTTGGGATTGCTCATTTCTTCGGATAGAGCTGGTCGATGGCGTAACGGCTCATGGCGCGGCCGTCGTGCGCGGTTTCCGGCACCTCGCTGAATTCCCAGCCGAGCTTCACGCCGAGTTCAGTTGCAGCCGTCGTCAGCGCCTTGAAGAAGTTCTCGCCGCGGTCGAGGCGCGATTCACCCTGCTTCTTGGCGCCCGCGCTCTGGAAGAGGTTCTCGGCGTCGGGATCGCTGTCGTTCTGGCCCACCAGCAGCAGTACGCGCCGCTGCAGCGCCTTGCGCAATTGCTGCTCACCCACTCCGCCGGGAGCATTCACCAGCGTGTAGGGAAACGGATTGTCCGCCTTCTCCTTGCGCCATTCGGGGAATGTGTACCAGCCCGGATTGGCGGCAATCATCACCGTGGCGCGGTTGTCCGGCAGAAAAAACGCCATGCGCTGCACGAACTGGCCGCCGGCCGAATGGCCGAAGATGCGGTAGTCCTTCTGGCCGTCGCGCACTTCATCGAAGATGTGTTCGATCGCGGAGTAGGTCCACTTCTCGCGGTTCGGCTGGTCGACCATGTCGCCCAGGTTGTACGCTGCCGCCTTCGGCCAGTGTTCCTTGCTGAACTCGGGCGCCACCACGATGAACGAGTAGCGATCCGCGGCCAGCTCCCAGTACTCGAGGTAGTTGTAGGCGTTGCGACTTTCCCCGCTCATCACGAAGATGATCGGGCAGGTGGAGTCGCATTTGCGGCCGCGATAGGTATAGACGCGGATCGGGCGGTCGGGATGGCCCCTGGCGTCGTTGAAGATGAAGCTCCAGCGCCCGGAGGGGACGGCAGTGGCCGCCTCGGCCGTCGCTGCGAACACCACCAGCGCGATACCCGCAAGCACTGACCACCATCCGTGTTTATCTGTGTTCATCTGCGGCTCCCTAGCTGTAGGTAAGTCCCATGGCCGCGCGCACGTCGCGCATCGTTTCGTCGGCGAGGTCGGAAGCCTTCTCGCAACCGTCCTGGATGATGTTGCGCACCAGGGTCGGGTCTTCCTCGTACTGGGCGGCGCGCTCGCGGATCGGCTTGAGTTCCGCGTTGATCGCGTCGATCACCGGCTGCTTGCACTCGAGGCAACCGATGCCCGCCGAACGGCAGCCGACTTGTACCCATTTCTTCGTATTCTCGTCCGAATAGACCTGGTGCAGGTTCCACACCGGGCACTTCTCGGGATTGCCCGGATCCGTGCGGCGCACCCGCGCCGGGTCCGTCTGCATCGTGCGGATCTTCTGCGTGACCGACTCCGGCGCCTCACGCAGCGAGATCGAGTTATCGAGGCTCTTGGCCATCTTCTGGCCGTCGAGGCCAAGCAGCTTGGGCGTTTCCGTGAGGAGCGCGTCGGGTTCCGCGAGGATCACGCGCCCGCCACCCTCGAGGAAGCCGAAGACCCTTTCCTTGTCGCCGAGCGACAGGTTCTGCACGTCTTCCACCAACGCCTGCGCTTCGCCGAGCGCCGCGTGGTCGCCCTGCTCCTGGAATTTCTGCCGCAACGCGCGATAGAGCTTGGCCTTCTTCGGGCCCATCTTCTTCACCGCGGCCTCGGCCTTCTCCTCGAATCCCTTTTCCCGGCCGAACAGGTGGTTGAAGCGGCGCGCGATCTCGCGCGTGAGCTCGATGTGCGAGACCTGGTCCTCACCTACCGGCACCTTGTTGGCGCGGTAGATGAGGATGTCGGCCGCCTGCATCAGCGGATAGCCGAGGAATCCGTACGTGAGCAGGTCACGGCCGTGCTCCGCGTGGCGCTCCAGCAAATCCTTGTATGTGGGCACGCGCTCCAGCCACGAGAGCGGCGTGAAGAACGACAGCAGCATGGTGAGTTCCGCATGCTGCGGCACGCGCGACTGGATGAAAAGCGTGGACTTGGTGGGATCGATGCCGGCGGAAAGCCAGTCGACGAACATGTCCCAAACCGTCGACTCGATGACCGAGGGATCCTCGTAGTGCGTGGTGAGCGCGTGCCAGTCCGCCGCGAAGAAGTAACACGGGTATTCGTTCTGCAGCTTCACCCAGTTCTTGAGCGCCCCGTGGTAGTGGCCGAGGTGCATCGAGCCGGTGGGGCGCATTCCTGAAAGCACGCGATCCTGGAACATTGTTTTCGTGGCCGCTCTACTGGAAACCGAAAAGGGAATAGGTGCCGCGCATCAGGGCAAGGAACGGCGGACCAAGCACCAGGCTCAACACACCGGTAAGCGCGAGGGCCATCACCACGAAGAAGCCGTAAGGCTCGGTGCGCGAGAACGCGTACGAAGCCTTGTCCGGCAGCAGGCTCGCGAGGATGCGCCCGCCGTCCAGCGGCAGGATCGGCAACAGGTTGATCAGCGCGAACATGATGTTCCACATGATCCCGGCTTCGCACACCGCGAGCCAGAACGGCGCGACCAGCCCCTCCATCGGCGCCACTTCGACGAGGATACGCGCCACGATCGCCCAGATGAACACCTGGATGATGTTGGCGCCCGGCCCCGCGAACGCCACCCACAGGCTGTCGCGCTTGGGCGAACGCAGGTTGTTGAAGTTGACCGGCACCGGCTTGGCCCACCCGAAGAGGAAGCTCGCGCCCGCGATGATGAGCGCAGCGGGAATCAGGATGGTGCCGATGAGGTCGATGTGTTTTGCGGGGTTGAGCGTCACGCGACCCAGCATGTAGGCGGTGGAATCGCCGAAGCGCCGCGCGACGTATCCGTGTGCCGCTTCATGCAGCGTGATCGCGAAGATGAACGGCAACGCGTTCACCAGCAGCTTGATCATGATGTTGTGCATGTCCATCAGTGCAGCGCCGCCTTCACGAAACCGAAGGGGCGGATGTCGCCGCTGCCTTCGCGAATGAGCCTGGGCTGGTCGCCGGAGAGATCGATCACGGTGGTGACCTCCCCATGGCAGGGACCCGAATCGATCACGAGGTCGAGCGAATGCTCCAGCTGGCGGCGGATTTCCTCCGCGTCGTTCAATGCCACGCCGTGGTCCGGAAGTATCAATGTGGAGGTGAGAAGTGGTTCTCCCAGCAGTTCGAGCAATGCCAGCGGCACCGGATGATCCGGAATGCGCACGCCGATGGTGTGGCGCGGGGTGAGCAGGCGGCGCGGCACATCGCGCGTTGCACGCAGGATGAACGTGTAATGACCCGGCGTATTGGCGCGAATCAATCGGTATTGCAGGTTATCCACCTTGGCGAACAGGCCCACCTCGGAGAGGCTGCGGCAAACAAGCGAAAAATTGTGGCGCTCGTCCACGTCGCGGATCCTGCGGATGCGCTCCATCGCCGCCTTGTCGCCGATGTGGCAACCGAGCGCGTAGCAGGAGTCCGTGGGGTAGGCGATAACGCCCCCCTCGCGGATGATCTCCACCGCCGCGCGGATGAGCCGCGGTTGCGGATTCTCCGGATGAACCGTAAAGAATTGCGCCATTCAACGCGCCGGATTGCCGGCGCCCTCTCAATCGGGCGGCTTTCAGTGCGCCCAGGTGGACCACACGGGGGTGAGCGAGGCATGCAGCGGGGGAAGTTTTCCCGGCTCGCAGGGACTCTCACCCGGCCCGTGATAATCGGCCCCGCGCGACGCCAGGAACCCATGCTCCAGCGCTTCGCGTTGCCACAACGAATACATTTCCGGCCGGTGGCTGCCGGTGACCACTTCGATCGCCGTGCCGCCGTGTTTCTTGAACTGCGTCAGCAGCTCCTCGCGCATCATCGGCTTCAGGTCATAACGTCCCGGGTGTGCCAGCACCGCCACGCCACCACTGCTGAGAATCCAGCCCACCGCATCCTCGAGGTCCGACCAGGTGTGCGACACGTAGGCGGGCTTGCCGCGAATGAGGTACTTGTCGAACGCCTGTTGCATGTCCTTTACCGCGCCGCGCTGCACCAGGTGCCGGGCGAAGTGCGTGCGGCTCAACAGCCGCTCTCCCTGCGCCAGCTCCAGCGCGGCATCGAATGTGTTCTCGAAACCCAGTTTCGCCAGCGCTTCGCCGATCTTCTTCGCTCGCCCGAGGCGGCCGCCGCGGATGGCCTCCAGCCCGTTGCGCAATGCGGATGATTCCGGGTCGATGTTCAGTCCCACGACGTGCAGGACTGTTTCGCCCCAGCTCACTGAAATCTCGACACCCGGCACAAACACGATTCCCGACCGTTGGGCGGCTTCGAAAGCTTCCGGCAGCCCTTCGGTGTTGTCGTGGTCCGTGAGCGCGATCGCGTCGGTCTTGTTGCGGACCGCCAGTTCGATCAGCTGCGTGGGTGTCAGCAAACCATCCGAGCTTGTCGAATGGTTGTGCAGGTCAAAATTGT
>JBDSMR010000051.1:0-48085 GCA_039915735.1 Usitatibacter sp.
AGGTCGCCCTGGACGCCGTTCTTGACCGTGATCTTCTGCTTCATCTTGTCGCCGCCGATCTTCTCGGCATCCTTCAACTCGAGGAAACGCGTGTCGACGCCGCGCTTCGACATCTTGAGCATCAGCACGTCGCGCAGCTGGCCGAGCTTGAAGTCGTCGTCGGCGAAGGCGGTGATCTCGTGCTCCTTCTCGTTCAGCTCGAAGCGCGCGTCCGAGCCCTTGAAGTCGAAGCGGTTCGCGACTTCCTTGTTGGCGGTTTCGATAGCGTTCTTGAGCTCGACCGCGCTGGCTTCACACAGGATGTCGAATGAGGGCATTCGGTCTTCTCCGGGGGCTGGAGCGTCGATTCTATTAGAATTCCGCATGGCCACCATCCTGCAAGCACTTCCCGCGTCCGAAAAGGTCGGCATCGCCTTCTCGGGTGGACTCGACACCAGCGCCGCGCTCGCCTGGATGCGGGAGAAAGGCGCGATCCCCTACGCCTACACCGCCAACCTCGGCCAGCCCGACGAAACGGACTACGAGGAGATCCCGCGCAAGGCGAAGCTCTACGGCGCCGAGAAGGCCGTCCTGGTCGAATGCCGCCCGCAGCTCGTGGCCGAAGGCATCGCCGCGATCCAGTGCGGCGCTTTCCACATCTCCACCGGCGGCATCACCTACTTCAACACCACGCCGCTGGGCCGCGCCGTGACCGGCACCATGCTGGTCGTCGCGATGAAGGAAGACGACGTCAACATCTGGGGCGACGGCAGTACCTTCAAGGGCAACGACATCGAGCGCTTCTACCGCTACGGCCTGCTTGCGAACCCCAGCCTGCGCATCTACAAGCCGTGGCTCGACCAGCAGTTCATCGACGAGCTGGGCGGGCGCAAGGAGATGAGCGAGTACCTCATCAAGCGCGGCTTCGACTACAGGATGAGCACCGAGAAGGCGTATTCCACCGACTCCAACATCCTCGGCGCCACCCATGAAGCGAAGGACCTGGAGTTCCTCGACAAGGGCATGACGATCGTGCAACCGATCATGGGCGTGGCGTTCTGGCGCGACGACGTGGCGGTGAAGGCGGAACGCGTTTCGGTCCGTTTCGAGGAAGGCGTGCCGGTCGCGCTGAACGGCCAGACCTTCAAGGACACGGTGGCGCTGCTCGCCGAGGCGAACGCCATCGGCGGGCGGCACGGCCTGGGCATGAGCGACCAGATCGAGAACCGCATCATCGAAGCCAAGAGCCGTGGCATCTACGAAGCGCCGGGCATGGCGCTGCTGCATCTTTGTTATGAACGCCTGGTTACCGGCATCCACAACGAAGACACCATCGAGCAATACCGCAACAACGGGCGCCGGCTCGGCCGCCTTCTCTACCAGGGACGCTGGTTCGATCCGCAGGCGCTGATGCTGCGCGAGACGGCGCAGCGCTGGGTGGCGCGCGCGGTGACGGGTGAAGTGACGGTGGAATTGCGCCGCGGCAACGACTACTCGATCCTCGACACGAAGAGCGCCAACCTCACCTACAAGCCGGAGAGGCTCACGATGGAGAAGGGTGAGGCGTTCTTCACCCCGGCCGACCGTATCGGCCAGCTGACGATGCGCAACCTCGACATCGTCGATACGCGCGACAAGCTGCGTGTGTATTCGGAGACCGGCCTGCTGGATTCGGGTGGCGGCGTGCCGCTGCTGGGGAACGACCAGAAGAAGGATTAGGCCCCGGCCCGTCAGCCGCCACTGCGGCGGCCGGGGCTACGCTTCGGGTGTCCTACGCTTCGATCTTCCCCAGCAGCAGGTATTCCATCAGCGCCTTCTGGACGTGCAGGCGGTTCTCCGCCTGCTCCCAGACGACGCTTTGCGGCCCATCGAGGACCTCGGCGGAAACTTCCTCGCCGCGGTGCGCGGGCAGGCAATGCATGAAGAGCACCTGCGGATCGGCGGCGGCCATCATCTTCGAGTCAACCATGAAGCCGCGGAAGGCTTCGTTGCGCGCGTTGGCTTCGGCCTCGAAACCCATGCTGGTCCAGACATCGGTGTTGATGAGGTGCGCGCCGGCGCAGGCCTGCGTCGGTGTCGAGAAGAGCTCGACGTATTTCGTGCCGGCCAGGCGGGCCGGATCGACGCCGTAACCTTCCGGCGTGGCGACGTGCAGCTTGAAGCGGAACATCTCGGCGGCCTGGATCCAGGTGTTGAGCATGTTGTTGCCGTCACCAACCCACGCGATCACCTTGCCTTCCACCGGTCCGCGATGCTCGATGAAGGTGTAGAGGTCGGCCAGGATCTGGCATGGGTGGTAGTCGTTGGTGAGGCCGTTGATCACCGGCACGCGCGACTCGGAGGCGAAGCGCTCGATGTTCGAGTGCTCGAAGGTGCGGATCATGACGATGTCGACCATGCGCGAGATCACTCGCGCCACGTCCTCGATCGGCTCGCCACGGCCCAGCTGCGTCTCGCCCATGTTGAGCACGATGGAGGAGCCGCCCAGCTGGTAGATGCCGGCCTCGAAGGAGACGCGCGTACGCGTGGAGCTCTTCTCGAACACCATCGCCAGCATGCGGTCGACGAGTGGCTGGTAGGCCACGTAGTTCTTGAAGCGCTCCTTGATGACGCGGGTGCGCTTGAAGAGATGCGCGATCTCCTCGCGATCGAGGTCGCGGAACTGCAGGAAATGTTTCACGCCGCCGCGGCTGCCGAAGCCTGCGCCAGGAAATCCCTGATCACCTGGACAAGCATGGCGGCAAGCAGCTTCACTTCCGTGTCCTTGATGACAAGCGGCGGCAGCAGGCGGATCACCTTGTCGGCGGTGACGTTGGTCACCAGGCCTGCGGCCAGCGCAAGTTTCACGATGTCGCCGCAGGGACGATCGAGCTCCACGCCCATCATCAGGCCTTCGCCGCGGATATCGCGCACGCCATCCACGCCGGCCAGGCCGCGCTGCAGTTCGGATTTGAGGAGCGCGCCCATGTCGGAGGCATGTTTCAGCAGCCCATCCTTCTCGATCACTTCAAGAGTGGTCAGCGCCGCGACGGAAACCAGCGGCCCCCCACCGAACGTGGTGCCGTGATTACCCGGCTTGAACACCTTGGCGGCTTCCCCGCGCGCGAGGCACGCGCCCACCGGGACACCCGAGGCCAGGCCCTTGGCGAGCGTGATCACGTCGGGGACGACCCCGGTCCACTGGTGCGCCATCCACTTGCCGGTGCGTCCCATGCCGCTCTGCACCTCGTCGATCATCAGGAACCAGCCCTTGCGGTCGCAGATGGCGCGCAGCTGGCGCACGTATTCGAAATCGGCGACGTGGATGCCGCCCTCGCCCTGCAGGACTTCCATCAGGATCGCGACGATCGAGGGGTTGTCCGCGACGCGCTCGATGGCGCCGAGGTCGTTGTAGGGAACGCGGATGAAACCGCCCATCAGCGGCTCGAAGCCGGCCTGCGCCTTGCGCGAGCCCGTCGCCGAAAGGGTGGCGAGCGTGCGGCCGTGCCACGCCTTCTCCATCACGATGATCTGCGAGTTCTCGATACCCCTGTGGTGGCCGTGAAGGCGCGCGAGCTTGATCGCGCATTCGTTGGCTTCAGCGCCCGAATTACCGAAGAAGGCGTTGTCCATGGCGGTGATGGCGCAGAGCTTCTCCGCCAGGCGCTCCTGCTCGGGGACATGGAACAGGTTCGAGGTATGGATGAGGCGCGCCGCCTGCTCCGCGATCGCCCTGGTCAGCACCGGATGGGCGTGGCCCAGGCCGTTGACCGCGATGCCCGCAAGGCCGTCAAGGTATTTCCTGCCCTCGACATCCCAGAGCCAGGCGCCCTCGCCGCGCGCAAAGGCGACCGGCTGCGGCGCGTAGGTATGCATCAGGTGGGAGGCTGTCATCGCAAAGCTCCTCGAAGGCCCAAAAGAAAACGGCGGCTCAAGCCGCCGTCTGGGGTACGGCGATTATGGCTCAGGCGGCGCGCGTGCCCAGCGCCTTGATCTGCTTGGCAAGGCGGCTCTTGTGACGGGCGGCCTTGTTCTTGTGGATGATGCCTTTGCGGGCGATCGAGTCGATGGTCGACTGCTCGGCCTGCATGGAGGTCTTCGCGCCGGCCGCATCGCCGCCTTCGATCGCCTTCTGCACCTTCTTGATCGAGCCGCGCAGCCTGGTGCGAAGGCTCATGTTCGTGGCGCGCAGCTCGGTGGATTTCGCCGCGCGCTTGGCGGCCTGCTTGGTGTTGGCCATGGTTAGGTACCTGAAGTCCTTGGTAGTTTTGCTAAGAACGAAATTAAGCCTGTTATCATACACCACTTGTCCATACAAAACAAAGCCCTAGATTGAATCTGCTCAGGGCCGCCGCTTCCGTCAGCGGCATGACGCTGCTCTCGCGGATCACCGGCTTCGTTCGCGACACTTTGCTGGCCGTCCTCTTCGGCGCCGGCATTGCGATGGACGCATTCGTGGTCGCCTTCCGCATTCCCAATCTCCTGCGCAGGCTGTTCGCGGAAGGCGCATTTTCGCAGGCCTTCGTCCCCGTGCTGGGCGAGTACCGCAAGCAGCGCGGCGAGGACGCCACGCGCGAGCTGGCGGGGAAGGTCCTGGCGATGCTCGCCGCGATTCTTTTCGTGGTCACACTCATCGGCGTGGTCGCAGCCCCGGCCGTGGTCTACCTTACCGCCTCGGGTTTCGCCAAGGACGCGGACAAGTTCAGTCTCACGGTCACGATGCTGCGGATCTGCTTCCCGTACATCCTCTTCATCTCGCTGGTCTCCTTCTCCGCGGGGCTGCTCAACACCTACGGCGCGTTCAAGGGCCCGGCATTCACGCCGGTGCTGCTCAATCTTTCGTTCATCGGCTGCGCGCTGTGGCTCGCGCCGCACCTCGAAAGGCCCGTGATCGCGCTGGCCTGGGGGGTGTTCCTCGGGGGCGTGGCGCAGCTCCTCTTCCAGTTCCCTTTCCTGCGCCACATCGGCATGCTGCCGCGCCCGCGCTGGGATCCGCGCGACGAAGGGGTGATCCGCATCCTCAAGCTGATGGGGCCTGCCGCACTCGGCGTCTCCGTGGCGCAGATCAGCTTGCTGATCAACACGCAGATCGCCTCGCAGCTGGGCGACGGCCGGGTTTCGTGGCTGTACTACGCCGACCGCCTGATGGAATTCCCCTCCGCGATGCTCGGCGTCGCTTTGGGTACGGTGCTGTTGCCGTCGCTTGTGCGCCACCACCAGGCGCAGGACGCCGGCGCGTATTCCAGGCTCCTCGACTGGGGACTGCGCGTCACGTTGCTGCTGGCGCTGCCTGCCGCCGTGGCGCTGGGATTGCTGGCGGTACCCCTGCTCTCCACGCTCTTCTGGCACGGCGACATGTTCACGCGCGCCGACGTGTTGATGACGCGCAGCGCGCTGGTCGCCTACGCCGTCGGGCTCGCCGGCATCATCCTCGTGAAGGTGCTGGCTCCCGGGTTCTATGCGAAGCAGGACATCCGCACGCCGGTGAAGGTGGCGATCGTCACGCTCGTGGTCACGCAGGTGCTGAATTTCGTCTTCATCCAGTTCACGGGACTCGACCACGCCGGCCTCGCGCTTTCGATTTCCATCGCCGCCTGCTTCAACGCCGCCTGGCTCTGGTACCTGATGCGCCGCTCCGGCGCCTACCAGCCGGAGCCGGGCTGGGGCGCGTTCCTGCTGAAACTCACGGTGGCGCTCTACCTGATGGGCGGCGCGCTCTGGTTCGCCATGGGCCGGGAGAGCTCGTGGTTCGAGCTATCCGCCGGCCTGCGCGCGGGCAAGCTCGCGCTGGTGATCGCGATTGGCACGGCGGCGTACTTCGCCTCGCTCGCGATCATGGGGTTCCGGATGCGCGACTTTTCGCGCCACGAATAGGCCGCGATGCGCATCATCCGCCATGCCTCGACGGGCACCACGCCGACCGCGATCGCCATCGGCAGCTTCGACGGCGTTCATCGCGGGCATGCCGCCCTGCTGGGGCTGGTGCGCACGCGCGCCGCGGAGCGCGGACTCGCCAGCGCCGTGTTTACCTTCGAACTCCTGCCGCGCGAATTCTTCTCGCCGGCCTCCGCGCCCGGGCGCATCACGTCGCTGCACGAGCGCCTGGATTTGATTGGCAGGCTCGGCATCGACATCGCGTTCATCCAACGCTTCAACGCGAGTTTCGCCGCCCTCTCGCCAGACGCGTTCGCGCAACGGCTACATGCGGTCCACGGTTGCCGGCACATCGTGATCGGCGAGGACTTCCGCTATGGCGCGCGCCGCATGGGTAACGCGGCGAGTCTTGTCGCCTCCGGAAAGCGACTCGGCTTCGAGGTCGAGGTCCTGCCCGCCGTGCGTGCCGGAGCAGAGCGCATTTCCAGCACAGCAGTTCGCGAAGCCCTGGCCTGCGGCGATTTCGACCAGGCCGCGCAGCTGCTGGGACGCCGCTACGCAATCACCGGACACGTGGTCCACGGCGCCAAGCGTGGCCGCACGCTCGGATTCCCCACCGCCAACGTGCGCCTCGCGCGTCCCAAGCCCGCGTTGCAGGGAGTCTTTGCGGTAAAATGTTTCGGTGCAGCAACTCGCGGACTCGAGGGAGTGGCGAGCCTCGGAATCAACCCGGCCGTGGCATCCGGCGGCCCGGCGACTCTCGAAGCATTCCTCTTCGATTTTTCCGGCGACCTCTACGGGCGCCGCCTCACCATCGAGTTCGTGAAGAAGCTGCGCGACGAGGCGCATTTCGCCTCGCTCGACGAGCTGGCGGCGCAGATTCGCCGCGATTGCGACATGGCGCGTGAAGCGCTGCGGGTGACGGGGTCCTGATGGCGAACGATACGAAGGTCGACTACAAGAAGACGCTCAACCTCACCGAAACGCCGTTCCCGATGCGCGGGGACCTGGCGAAGCGCGAGCCCGTCTGGGTCAAGCGCGCGCTCGAGACGAAGCTCTATGAGCGCATCCGCGAGGCCTGCAAGGGCCGCCGCAAGTGGGTGCTGCACGACGGTCCTCCGTACGCCAACGGCGACATCCACATCGGCCACGCGGTCAACAAGATCCTCAAGGACATGGTGGTCAAGTCGAAAACCATGGACGGCTTCGACGCGCCCTACACGCCCGGCTGGGACTGCCACGGCCTGCCGATCGAGCACGTGATCGAGAAGAAACACGGCCGCAACCTGGAGCCGAACCACCAGCGCGCGTTATGCCGTGCCTACGCCGCGGAGCAGATCGAGCGCCAGAAGGTCGACTTCCAGCGCCTCGGCGTGCTCGGCGACTGGGACCATGCGTACAAGACCATGGACCCGCAGACCGAAGGCGCCGAGATACGTGCCGTCGGGCGGATCTGGAAGACGGGCCTGCTCTACCGCGGCCTCAAGCCCGTGAACTGGTGCATCGACTGCGGCTCGGCGCTGGCCGAGGCCGAGGTCGAATACGAAGACAAGACCTCGCCCGCGATCGACGTCGCCTTCCCGGTGATGGAAAGCGAGCACCTCGCGGAGGCCTTCAGCGTCGGCATCCCGATGCATCCGCAGTTCGCGGTGATCTGGACCACCACGCCATGGACGCTGCCGGGCAACCGCGCGGTGGCGCTCGGCGCGGACATCGAATACGCACTGATCTCCACGCCGCGCGGCAACCTCATCCTCGCCTCCGACCTGGTCGAAGGCGCGCTCAAGCGCTACGGGCTCGAGGGCAAGGTGCTCGCGCGCACCAAAGGCAGCGAACTGGAAGGCATGAAGCTGCGCCATCCCTTCGAGGATCGTCTCGTGCCGGTCGTGCTGGCCGACCACGTGACGCTTGAAGCGGGCACCGGCCTCGTGCACACCGCGCCCGCCCATGGCGTGGACGACTTCCAGGTGGGCGTGCGCTACAACCTGCCGCTCGACCAGCCGGTGGACGACGCCGGGCGCTACAAGCAGAACGTGCCGAACTTCGCGGGCCTGTCGGTGCGCGATGCGGAGAAGCCGATCCTCGAGCTGCTCGAGGCGCGCAAGATGCTGCTCAGCAACGAACCCTTCCGCCACAGCTACCCGCATTGCTGGCGCCACAAGACACCGATCATCTTCCGCGCGACGGTGCAGTGGTTCATCGGCATGGACCGCCCGGCGAACATAGGCAAGCCAGGCACCGAGGGACGCACGCTGCGCGAGCTGGCGAAACACGCGATCAACAACACGCGCTTCTATCCGGAACCGGGCCGCGCGCGCCTCACCGCGATGATCGAGAAACGTCCCGACTGGACGCTCTCGCGCCAGCGCAACTGGGGCACGCCGCTGCCGTTTTTCCTCGACCGCCAGACCGACGAGCTGCATCCGGATACCGAGGCGCTGCTGGAAAGGGCCGCCGGCATGGTTTCCGGGGGCGGCGTGGAGGCCTGGTTCGCGGCGAGCTGCGAGGACTTCGGCGTCGACCCGGCGAAGTACCGCAAGATCACCGACACCGTGGACGTGTGGTTCGACTCCGGCGCCACCCACTTCACGGTGCTGCGCCAGCTCACGGACCAGAAGTATCCCGCCAACATGTACCTCGAAGGCAGCGACCAGCATCGCGGCTGGTTCCAGTCGAGCCTGCTCACGGGTTGCGCCATGGATGGCCGCGCGCCCTACGACTCGCTGCTCACGCACGGTTTCACCGTCGACGGCGATGGCCGAAAGATGTCGAAGTCGCTTGGCAATACGCTCGCCCCGCAGAAGATCTCCAACTCGCTCGGCGCGGAGATCATCCGGCTGTGGGTGGCCTCGACCGACTATTCGGGCGAGCTCGCCATCTCGGACGAGATCCTCAAGCGCGTGGTGGAAGGTTATCGCCGCATCCGCAACACGCTGCGATTCCTGCTCGCCAACACTTCCGACTTCGACGCCACGAAGGACCTGCTGCCCGTCGAGCAATGGCTCGAGGTCGACCGCTACGCACTCGCGATGACGCGCGAGATGGCGCAGGCCTGCACCGCCGACTACGCGAAGTTCGAGTTCCACACGGTGGTGCAGCGGCTGCAGTACTTCTGCTCCGAGGACCTCGGCGGCTTCTGGCTCGACATCCTCAAGGATCGCCTCTACACCACCGGCGCCAATTCGCCGGCGCGGCGCTCGGCGCAAAGCGCGCTGCACCACGTGACGCAAGTGCTGCTGCGCCTGATGGCACCGATCCTCTCGTTCACTGCCGAGGAAGCGTGGGAAGTGCTGCATCCGGGCAAGGACGAGAGCGTCTTCTTCCACACCTGGAAGGACGTGTTGCCGCGGCAGGATGGCGAAGCGGAATTGCTGGTGCGATGGAAGCGCATCCGCGAGATTCGCGCGGAGGTCACCCGCAAGCTCGAGGAAGTGCGCGCGGAAGGTCGGATCGGCTCTTCGCTGCAGGCCGAGGTGAAGGTCGAAGGGAAACTCTCCGACAAGGAGCTCCTTCGCTCCCTTGGCGACGACCTCAAGTTCGTCCTGATCACGTCGCAGGCCACCGTGGGCGAGGAAAGCGACGAGGCGCTTGTCAATGTCGAAGTCACGCCCAGCACCCAGCCCAAGTGCGAGCGCTGCTGGCATTGGCGCTCGGACGTGGGTTCCGACCGGCTGCATCCGACGATCTGCGGGCGCTGCGTCGCCAACCTTGCAGGCCAGGGTGAAGGGCGCGTGCATGCCTGAATCCACGCCCCCCTGGTGGCACTGGCTGGGCTTGAGCGCCGTGGTGGTGGTGCTCGACCTCGCCTCCAAGGCGCTGGTGAGCGACGCCTTCCAGTACGGCGAGGTCAAGCCGATCCTGCCGTTCTTCAACCTGGTACTCGCCCACAACACCGGCGCGGCCTTCAGCTTCCTCGCCGGCGCAGGCGGCTGGCAGCGCTGGTTCTTCGCCGTCGTGACGATCACGATTTCGGCGGCGATCGTCGTGATGCTGCGGCGCCATCCCGACAACAGGCCTTTCGCGCTGGCGCTTGCCCTGGTGCTGGGTGGCGCGCTCGGCAACCTCCATGACCGCCTCTCGCTGGGCTACGTCGTCGACTTCGTGCAACTGCACGCCGGCGGCTACTATTTCCCCGCCTTCAACGTCGCGGACTCGGCCATCTCGGTCGGCGTCGCGGTGCTCATCTGGGACAGCGTGCTGGGCAGCGGAAGGAATCCCGCGCACGCAAGCGTCCCGCAGGAGAAGACATGAACGAATCCGCCGAAGTATTGCTGGCCAAGCCGCGCGGCTTCTGCGCGGGCGTCGACCGCGCCATCGAGATCGTGGAGCGCGCGCTCGCCCTCTACGGCGCGCCGATCTACGTGCGCCACGAGATCGTGCACAACAAGTTCGTGGTCGCAGACCTGCGCGCCAAGGGCGCGGTATTCGTCGAGGAGCTCGAGGAAGTGCCCGCAGGCGCCACGGTGATCTTCTCCGCACACGGCGTGGCGCAGGAAGTCCGGCGCGAGGCTGATGCTCGTGGCCTCAAGGTATTCGACGCCACCTGCCCGCTCGTGACCAAGGTGCACGTGGAAGTCGCGCGCATGCGCGAGCAGGGGCGCGAAGTCATCATGATCGGGCATGAAGGACATCCGGAAGCCGAAGGCACCATGGGCCAGTCGGAAGCCGGCATGTACCTGGTGGAGAGCGAGCAGGATGTCGCCAACCTGAATGTCGCCGATCCCGGGAAGCTCGCCTATGTCACCCAGACCACGTTATCGATCGACGATTGCGCGCGCCTCATCGGCGCGCTCAAGGCGCGTTTCCCCACCATCGTGGGACCGAAGAAGGATGACATCTGCTACGCCACCCAGAACCGCCAGGACGCGGTCAAGTTCATGGCCCCGCAGGTCGACGTCGTTATTGTGGTGGGATCACCCAACAGCTCCAATTCCAACCGCTTGCGCGAGGTCGCGCAGAACCTCGGGCGCGAGGCCTACCTCGTCGACAGCGCCGACGAAATCAAGCCGGAGTGGCTCGTGGGCAAGAATCGCGTCGGCGTAACCGCGGGCGCCTCGGCGCCGGAAGTGCTGGTGCAGGAGGTCATCATGAAGGTGCAGTCGCTGGGCGTGCGCCGCGTACGCGAGCTCGACGGCATCGAGGAGCGCGTCACCTTCCCGCTGCCCAAGGGGATCAGCGCGGCGGCGAGCTGAGCGGGCGTACGATGCCCGGCGTGGGCGCCTCGAAGTTGACCTCGACCACGTTCACGCTGCGACGGCTGCGTCCACTTTTCATTCCCGGTTCCCACTGCGTGTTCGCGAACGCCTTCACCGCCTTCTGCGTAGCGTCCGGCGGCAGCGTGGAGTTCACCACATCCACGTGGTCGACCGAGCCGCCCTTCTGGATGTAGATCCGCAGCTTCACCTTGCCGAAATATTCAACGCCGTTGCGCGCCTCGATCGGGTCGAGGTCGACGCGACGCATCGGATAGGGCTTGCGGTCGAGCTCCACCGGCTCGAGGTAGCGCAGCTCCTCGATCGTCATCCACCCGGCGCCCGCCAGGCCCACGGCCATGAGCATCGCGCCCAACACCTTTCGAATCACTGGCAATCTCCCAAATGAAAAGCGCCCGGGAGGTCCCGGGCGCCATTCGTTTCCTGCACGAAGACTAGTTCAGCAGCTCACGCCACATCACGCGCTTGCCGCTCGCACCCACCAGCGGGTTGTCGGGCACCGGGAACACCGGGCGCTTGTCGTCTGCCGTCGTGATGACCGCAACCACGCGTCCGTCCGGCAGGCGCTCGATGATCGGATCGCCCACGGTGATGACCGGGAGGCGCTGGCCAACCGTCGTGCCCGGGACCGGGTTGACCGCCAGGCCCTGCTGGTAATCGAAGAAATACAGGAAGCTGCTGCCACCGAGTGTGCAGATGCTCTTCTCGGGGATGTTGGTACCGGCAACCAGCACACCCAGCTGCAGTTTCGGCGCGATGTTCATGCGCTCGCCCGGCGTGGAGTTGGCCGGATTGAAATCGATGTACCAGCCGCAGCCGGCCGCCAGCGACATGTCGACGGCGGTGCCGGTGACGCTGCGGCTGTTGGCGTTGATGACGTTCAGTGTCTGCTTGCGGAACGTGCAGGGCGCCACCGGGGAGTTGCGAACATCACCCACTCCGGCCGCGGTCAGGTCGTCGCGGATCGCGTACAGCGACTGCTGGTTGAGGTCCGAGAGATCGCTGGCGCCGAGGTACTTGCCGGTGCCGACGAACACAACGGGCTTGTTGGACACCAGGCCGAGTTCCGGCTTGACGGTGATTGGCTGCAGGTAGGTGCCCACCTTGAAGAGCGCGAGGCGGGTGGCTTCGCGGCCGGCCGGCGGAATGATGTCGTTCACGTCGAAGCGCCAGAGGTTACCCAGGAGGTCGCCGCCGTAGAGACGCTTGATCGAGTTGTCTGCGAGGCCGTCATCGGTCCACGCGTTGATGCGCGAGAGGCCCGACGGTGTCACCGCGCTGCCCACGGCGGTGCTGAGCGTGTACTTGAGCGCACCGGTCATCGCGTTGAGGACAAACAGGCGGCCCACGCCGTCCGCGTTGTTGTAGCCGGAGGTGATGAACACGTTCCAGGATCCGTCGGCAAGTTTGCCCACAACCGGATTGCCGAAGCTGAAGCCCATCTGGGCGCTGGTGTACTCCCAGAGGATCTGCGGCGAGGTCGGGCTGGTCACGTCGAGGGCGTAATAACCCTTGCCGCCGCCGTTGAGGCCGCCGACGATGATGGTGCGCCACGCGCTGCCGTTCCAGACGTCCGTCAGCAGCGGCGAGCCGTCGACGTAGTACTGGTGGGCGTTGGCGTAGTTGTCATCGGCCAGGGCCTTGAGGTTGGGCAACACGAAGGAAGGCACGTACGCCCACATCTCCTTGCCGGTGTCGGTCGCGAAGGCGTGCAGCATGCCGTCGTTGGCCGCGGCGTAAACCACGCCCTGGCGGGTGGCCAGGCTGGTCTTGAACCCCTGGTAGCCGTTCTCCGTGTAGTTGAACGGCGGCACCTTGCCGTACACCGGCTTGCCGTCGATGATGTCGCCGAGCACGTGGTCGCGTTGGCGATAGATCGGAAACAGGTTGCCGGCGCGCTGCTCGTTGCCACGCCATCCGCGCAGGAAGTTGATGAGCGAATCCGGCGTGGCGGCCGCCTTCTGCAGCACCGTCCAGCCGGCGAACTGGCCGAGGGGTGGCGAGGCACTGGGCGTGAACCACGCGGTCTTTTGCGCCGCCGTGAAGCTGGCGGGGATGAACATCGTCTTGGCGTTGTTCAGGTAGGTGAAGATGGTGCGCGAGTCGCTGATGTCCGTGACCATCGTGTCCAGCACGGTTTGCGCGGACCATATTGAAGTGGTGGAGATCGCGCCGGTGGTGAGGTCGATGAGGCGCGCTTCGACGTCGCCATCCCACTTCTGCGTGCGGTAGTTGGCGACGAACGCGTAGTTGTCGCCGGCCACCGGCTCGAGGTTGGAGGTCGCCGCGGCGGAACCCGCTGCTTCGCGTGCCGAGACGCCCGCCAGCGCGGAACGCAGGCCGGACACGAGGCTGTCCGGGTTCTTGGCGCTGAAGTACTGGCCGTGGCCGTTGACCGCGGCGTGCCAGAGGTCGTCGATGGTGGTGAGTTTGTCGCCCACCGGAACCGGCCAGTTCTTCGAACCCGCCGCGATTGCGTTGAAGTCGGCCGAGCCGCCGGTGAGGTAACTATCGGCGAAGCCCAACTGTCCGTTCACGCCCAGGCCAACGGTGAACGTCGTCATGTGCTGCGCGGGATTGTCGTCCAGGCCCGAGACCGGCACGTTGTCCTCGCAGACGTCGGCACCGCCGAAGCCCGTGAAGCAGTTGCTGCCGGGGCGCAGGTCGGTCGAGTAGTAGTAGGCCGCCACGTCGGCCAGCGTGTTGCTGGAGCCGCCGAGGTTGCCGTCGAACATGGGCGCCGGCGTGTTGGCGGCGTTGTTGTCCTGGTTGCCGATGCTGGAGCTGCCGTCGACCTTCACGCCGTCCGCGGTGCCGTTGTTCCAATAGCCGTCCGTCGTCAGGATGGTGAAGTTCTGCTGGCACGAATACTGGATTGGGTCGGGTCCCAGAACGCCCGCAAAATTTCGACCCGCCACCGACAATGCCTTCTTGAGGGGTGTATTGCCGCTCGGGTCCTGCGCGTAGAAGCGCTTGTACCACGCGTCCTTCTGGGTCTGGTCGAAATCGCTGATCTTGAGGTAGTCACTCGCCGAGGTGTTGTTGCTTGGCGTGGCATAGATGGTCATGAAGCCGATGCGGTAGTTGTCACCAATCGTTGCGAAAGCGCGGCCGGCGCCCGACTTCATCATCAGGATGCGCGAACGGTAGTACGAATACCAGTTGGCGAAGTTGACGCGCTCGTCCGTGCCGTTCGGGCCGGAGCTCGCCGTGACCTTCACGTACGTGAACACCGTCTTGCCCGGCGTAGAGCCGATACTGCTGTTGCATTCCTTGTAGAAGGTGTTGCTGTTGGTGAGGAAGTTCACCACCTGCGAGCCCGAATAGGTGTAGTAGTACGCCGCCTGCTGGGCGTCGCCGCTGTTGGCCGTGAACTGGGTCGACAGGTTGACAGTGCCGTCAGCAGTCGAGAAGCCGTCGATCCACGCCCCCGTGAAGCTCGAGTTCGCGAAGTCGGTGTTGTTCGAGTTCTTTGGCGGCGCGTAGGTAATGCTCGGGTTGTAATAGATGCTGTTGCACTGCGAGGACTTGTAGCCGTAACGGGACGCGAACGGCGAGGCTTCGTCAGGCGCGTGCAGCGAGGCCATCGAGCCCGAGGTATCGAGCACGAAGCTCACGTTCGGCTTCACGATGGTGGTGCCACTCGTGGCTATCGGGGCCTGTGCGAGGTCGGTCAGTGCCGCAGCGGCAAGGCCCGGCGCCGCGCCCAGGGCCAGCGCGATGGCGGCCCGCAGGATTCGCGCGGCGGGATTGGGGGTTTCGGTGCGATTCATTTGCATCTCCTTGGGACCAATCCGGCTCGTCAGAGCAGGATCACGGCCTGTACGTAGCTGACGGTGTTCTTCGGACCGTTGACCCGTGTGGTCACGCGGTAATAGACCTGGTTCTTGAGCTTCAACGCGTAATCGGAATAACTCACGTCGCCCTGCGTGCTGCCCGCCCCGCTGACCGATGCCGTGGCGCAGCTCTGCGCCGGCAGGTTGATGCTTCCGGGCACGGAACACATGCGGTGGATCAGATAGAAAATCGTATTGCCGCTCGAATCGAGCGCGCCCAGGCTCCTGGCCTTCACCGGCTGGCTGGGATCGGTGCCGTCCCAGTCCACGCCGTCGGTGCCGCCTTCGGTCCTGTTGCCCGTGAGGTCGAGCGAATCCTGGCGCGTGGCGTAGTAGCCGAGCGTGGTCTGGTCGGCATTGAGCGAGCCGGTGTTGGCCATCAGCCAGGTGCGCGCGGCCTCGATGCCGGTGTCACCCGTCGCCACCGCCGCCTGGCGGAAGCCGATGTTGCCCGCCACCAGCGTTCCGGTGTCGACGGCGCGCATGATGCCGATCCCGGCCAGCGTCATCGCGACCAGCACGATGAGCGCAACCATCAGCACGACGCCTCCCTGGCGGCGGGGCCGCGATACGCGGATGCTACGAGTGGTGCGGGACATTCCTAGGGCCTCCAGATCAAGTTGCGAAGCGGCACGCTCGTCTGGTAGAGCTTGTACCGATAACACTGCCAGTCGACGCTCGACGTCGCGAGGTTGATGCCGACATAGGCCTGTCCCATCCAGTCCTGCGTCTTGTCAGGGCGGGTGGCCACGGTGGTTGCGTTGCATGTCGTCCCGCTGGTCGGCTTTTCCTTCACGCCGCTGCGGCCGGTGACCTCGATCATCACCGCGAGGACGCGGCTGGCCTGGAAGCCGTCGGCGAGCGCCACGCGGTCCCAGGTGTCCACCACGCCGTCACCAGGCAGCGAGGAGGGAGCGGGGTTGAAGTCCTTGCCGTACACCGCGCGCATGCTGACGATGTCGTTGACCATCACCTGGTAGTTGGCGACGTTGGCGCAGTCGGAGACCAGCAGGTCGCAGAACGTGAGGTTGCCGGCACGGATCGCGTAGGCCTTGATCGAGGGCACCTGGCCGAGGTTGAACACCTGGCCGCCTGTGGCCAGGCGCACCGGCGGGACAACGGTACCGCCGGAGTCCTTGATGCCGGTGGCGCTGTTGAAGCGGACCGGGGTGAAGGTGCAGGCGCTCTTGGTGCTGCGGTAGTTGGAGGTCTTGTGCTCGATGGTGCTCGGGTTGGCCGGGCCTGCCGTGCAGTTGCCAGCGGCGCCGGGGGCAGCCGTCACTTCATGCAGCACGCAGCTCGCCGTGCCGCCAGGACCCGCGCCGGGTGCAATCGAGACGAAGACGTCGCCGTTGCGGAAACCTTCGCGGTTCGAGAACAGCGTGAAGGGATCGAGCGGGCTGTTGCTCGCCTGGTCGGCCTGCACGCCGGCCGCGAACGAATCCGCGGTGCCGTAGTTGATCAGCAGGACGTCGGTGTTCGCGTCACCCGGGGGGATGCCCGCCGGGTTGATCTCGAAGGGAATCATGCGCATGTCGACCGCGGTGCCGGCGGTCGTGTTGTGCACGCGCACCGAGGCGCAGCCGAGCGGGACGAACTGGTTCATGCCGTAGCCGGCAAGGCGCACTTCACGCTCGAGCATGTAGAGGGCGACGCTGCCGTTGATCTGCGCGTCGGTGCCGCTGGTGGCGGTGCGCTTGAAGCCTTCGGAAACCGCGAAGGTCTGCATCATCACCACGATGCCGATCACGCCGATCAGCAGCGCGATCATCACCTCGATCAGCGTGAAGCCGGCGTGACGCATGGCGCGGAAGGAAAGTTTTCTATTCATGGCTCAGCTCGGATTGATGTTCGCGACGGCGACGAACTGGTGCATCGTCGTTTCTTCCGGCATGCGCCAGCGGACCGTTACGGTCATCTGGCTGCCGACCCGGGTGATCACGCCCGTGCCCGTGGGCAGCGTGGCGGCGACGGTGTTGTCCCACGCGAGGCGGCCCGCGGAGCCGGCGTTGGTGTATGCGGTGAGGTTGGCCTGGTCCACCCACATGCGGCCGATGATCTGGTTGGCGAGGTAACTCGCGTCGGTGCGGAACTTCGACTGCGTCACCTGCGAGATCGAAGCGGCCTGCATGCCCATCACCGCGACGATGCCGATGGAGAACAGCAGGATGGCGATCAACGCCTCGAGCAGCATCACGCCCTGCTGGGCCTTGGCGGCCGGGACCCGCGACATCTGCGACAGCCGCGACTTGAAGGAGGTCGCTCTCATACACACCCCTGCGGATTGGTGGCCAGGCTGAGTTTGGGATCACACATGCGGATCTGGCCGCCGGCGGCCACCAGGATCACGAGGCGACGCTCGTCGGCCGCCGGCATGACCGTGTTGCGCACGTCGACGCGCGTGAAGTTGCTGGAGGCCGTGGTGGCCTGGCGCCCGAACGAGTCGAACGTCACCGTGGCCGGCATGCCGGCGCCCGCGGACAGCGCGGTGGTCGGAGACGGGGGAATCGTGGTTTCGGTGGCGAGGCGCGCGTTCTGCGAGCCTTCGCTGGCGCTCTTGTCGGCGATGGTGGCGTTGGCCGCGGCCGAGCAGGTGTCTGTCACCGGGTCATAAAGGCAGATGTCCCAGGCGGTGGTGGCGGCGTCGGTCAGCCGGAACATCACCGGCTTGTTGCGCTTGATCGCCTCCAGGCGCGCCTGCTGCACGCCCGACAGGACCGATTCGGCGGCGTTGCGCAGCTGCGTGTTCTGGATCCACACCCCGGCGGACGGCCCGACGAAGGCCATCACGATGCCGATGATGCAGAAGACGACGAGGATCTCGATGATCGACATGCCCCGTTGCATTTTCATGATCAGCACAGCGCGCCCTTGCGGATCACCCAGCAGGTATTCGGGGCGGCCGGGGTCCAGCCCTTGCTCGGACCCGAACCGGAGAAGGCGGAGGTGCGGGTGTTCTGCTCGTTGATGGTGTAGGTGAAACCGAGCATCGGGCCCTTGCCCGTGGCAGTGATGGTGTACGTGGTCGCGGCGAGCCCGCCGCAGGTGAGGTCGAAGCTCTGCAGCGCCTGCACCTGGATCTGGGTGGCGGCCGGCGCTGCGGGGGCAACGACGCAGCCGGCCGGATAGGCCCGATTGTCCTGGAAGAACTGCTCCATCTTGTTGCGCGCGTCACCCAGGCCGCCGGTGGCCTCGATCACACGGCTGCGGGTCACGTAATCCGCGTAGCTGGGGATGGCGATGGCCGCGAGGATGCCGATGATGGCAACCACAATCATGACTTCGATCAGCGTGAATCCCTGTTCCTTGCGTGCCATTGGGGCGCTCCTTTTCTTGGTTGTGGTGAATTTAAAGACATGCCGGGCGGGCGGAAAGCCAATTCCGACATGCGGCGACCGGATGCCGATGGGCGGCGGCGGACGGCCGACGGGCTGCGGGACCGGGCCACGGGGCCTCCCCGGATATGGCTCCGGGCGGGGCTACGCGGTATAATTCGAGACCGTGCTGTTGTAGCTCAGTTGGTAGAGCAACTGATTCGTAATCAGTAGGTCGGAGGTTCGACTCCTCTCAACAGCACCATTATCCATCCCCGGCGCCATCCACCGCTCCGAAGGCCGACCGCCAGTCGGCAAAGGCAGTATCCGGCACGCGCAGCGCCGGATACCAGAGCGAATGGCCTGATGGTGCGGGCACCCAGTAGGAAAAAGGCGCCCATCCCCGCAGGTACAGCAGCGATGTCGGTACGCCGAGCGCTCCGGCCAGATGCGCCGTCACGTTGGAGGAAGTCACCAGCCGCCCGCAAGCCACCAGCAGGGCTGCCATCCCATCGAGGTCGTTGAACACATCCAGCCCCTCCGGACGGACCAGGACACCGGGATGCCGCGCCTCGAACATCGCGCGCTCCTCCTGCACGTCGCCGTATTGCACATCCACCAGCCGCGCGCCGATGCGCTCCGCCAGCAGGGCGAATGCCTCCAGCGGGATCGACTTGCGCTCGCCCAGGCCGCGGCGGCGGCCCTTCTGCACGCTGCGCCAGGAAATCGCGATGAACGCTCCCGTGCCCAGTTTCGCGCGCCAGGCCTGCACCTTTGATGCGTCCGCGACCAGGATTGAGTGGGGCTGCGCCGCGAAGCTTGCGGCATCGAGGCGCAACAGTCCCGGCAACGAGCCCAGCGGAACCTGGTGGTCGCAAGCGGCGAACGCCGCTTCTGACTGCGTGGGTGTGACAAATGTCACATTGGTCATGCCGCGGCGATAAAGCGCCAGCAGGCGCGTGTCCACTTCCGCGACAACCTCCAGTCCGCGGCGTGCGAGCTCCGGAAGCAGCGTGGAGAAAAGGATCTGGTCGCCGACGCCCTGCTCCATCCAGACCGCCACGCGGCGCGCTTGCGCGAGGTTGCCAGCCGTCAGGCGCGGGATGCTGAAGGCACGCGCGAGCGCCTGCGGCGGATCGGTATCGAAGCGGGCCTCGTAGTCGCTCCACCCTTCGGCGAACCGTTGCTCGCGCAGGCGGACCTGCGCCAGCCCCGCGCGGGCGTCGGCGCTGCCGGGCTGCGCGGCGTGTGCCGCCTCGTACTGGTCGCGTGCCTCGTAGAGCTTCTCGCTCTCGAGCAGCGCGCTGGCAAGGTTCACGCGCGCCGGAGAGAACGCCTCGTTGGCGGCCAGCGCCTCGAGATAAAGCGCGCGCGCGCCGTCGAGGTCTCCGCCATCGCGCATCACGTTGCCCCAGTTGAGCAACGCCTGGCCGAAGCCGGGCCGCAGCTCCAGCGCGCGCTTGAAGAGGCGGATCGCGTCGCGCTCCTGCCCGTCGTGGTGGAGTGCCAGCCCGAGGTTGTTCAGCACTTCCGCGTTCGAAGGATCGCTCGCAGCGGCGCGCTGGAAACTCACCATCGCTTCATTTGCGCGCCCGGTTTCACGCAGCACGACGCCGAGGTTGTTGAGGGCCGGAACGTTGCGCGGCTCGCGCGCCAGCAGCGCGCGCAGCGTGGTTTCGGCACCGGCATAGTCACCGCCTTCAAGGCGCAGCAGGCCGTCGTGATAGGAGGCTGTGCCGCTTTGGGGATCGATCGCCAGCGCCTTCGCGATCGTGATGCGGGCGGCATCCCTGTCGCCGACACGGCGCGCGGCCTGCGAAAGATGCAGCCACGTGGCCGCCGATCCGGGCTCCAGAGCCGTCGCGCGCTTGAGGTCGCGCAACGCTTCCGCGTCGCGCCCGGCCTGCATCAGCACCTGCGCGCGATTGTCGAGGAAGGCCGCGTTGCGGGGCGCCGCCTCGACCGAACGATCCAGATAGGGCATGCCTTCTTCCCCACGCCCCGTCGTGGCGAGGATGAAGCCGAGGAGATGCAACGCGTTGACGCTGCCGGGCTCGCGCGCGACGATCTCGCGATAGGCCGCTTCCGCCTCCGCGAGGCGGCCGGCGCGGAAGAGGGCAAACGCCGCTTCCTCAGCCGCCGGCGAGCTCATCAACTTTCGCCAGCGCCTGCTGCCAGCTTTCGAATCCATCGGGCGCCAGCACGCGCACTGACGGGTACCAGAGTGAACGGCCGTCGGGACCGGGCACCCAGTAGTGGAAGGGCGCCGCGCCCAGGTGCAGCAGCAACGTCTCCTTGCCAAGCGCGCCCGCGAAATGCGCGGTCACGTTGCTTGTTGTCACGACACGGTCACATGCCTCGATCGCGGCGAGCACGCCATCGAGATCGGAATACAGGTCGAGGTCCTCGAGACGCTCGAGCCTGCCGCCGGCGCGTGCGAAATCGGCGCGCTCAGCGGACGTATCGCCGTATTGCAGGTCCAGCAGATGGACCTTGCGGGAGAGTCCGGCGAAGGCGGCCAGTGGCGCCGACTTCGCGCGCGCAACGCGCGCCCGCGCGCGCAACTGGAAGCTGCGCCACGAGATGCCGATCAACGGACCCGCGCCGAGGCGTTCGCTAAAGGCCTGCGCACGCACGGGATCCGCCGCCAGCAGCGCGGCGGGCTGCGCCTTGAAGCTTTCCAGGTTGGGACGCATGAGTTGCGGCAGCGATCCCATCGCCAGCTGGCGGTCGCACGAGGCAAACGCAGCGGTGGATTCTTCCGGCGTCGCGATTTTCCAATTCGGGTGGGCGCGCCAGAACGCCGCTGCCAGGCGCGCATCAACTTCGACGACGAAATCCTGCCCAAGCGCCTCGAGCTCCGGCAGCAACGTCGAGAACAACAGCTGGTCTCCGAGGCCCTGCTCGCGCCACAGCGCGATGCGGTGGCCACGGCCCCAATCCGAGCTGGAGAAATCAGGCAGCCCCAGCGCGCGGCGCGGTGTCATCGGCGGCACCGTGTCAAAACGGGCGCGCGCCAGCTCCCAGCCGGGAGCGAATTCCTGGCGCCGCAAGTGCGCGAGGCCCAGGTTGTAAGCGGTGCGCGCCAGGCCCGGATTCTTCTCCAGCGCACGCGCGTAGAGCGCCATCGCCTCGCCATGCCGGCCCTGTTCCTCGAGGAGGAACCCGAGGTTGTGCGTGGCTTCCCCGTGCCCGGGATCGAGCGCGAGCGCGCGCTCGAAACTTTCACGCGCGGCTTCGAACCGGCCGTGTTCCTCGTGGACCAGGCCGAGATTGCTGTGCGCGTCGGCGTAGTCGGGACGCAAAGCAATCGCGTGGCCGAAGGCAGCAGCGGCCTCGTCCCATTTACCAAGCGCGGAGAGTGCGCTGCCGGCGCTTGCATGCGCTTCCGGAAACGCGGGTTTGATCTCGAAGGCGCGACGGTGGCTCGCAAGCGCCTCGGGAAAACGGCCCTGCGCGTAGTAGACGATACCGAGGTTGAAATGGATCTCCGCCACGTCGGCGCGCAACCGGATCGCTTCGAGGTAGGCAAGTTCGGCTTGCGCCAGTTGTCCGTGCGCGATGTGCTCCTGCGCCTCGCGAAGCACCGCCGCCAGGTCCCCGGCACTCACCTCAGGAAGAGCCGGTATGCGGGATTGCGCGATTCTTCCACGTAGTCGTAGCCGAGATCGCGCAGGAAGCGACGGAAAGCGGCGCGCTCGCGCGCCGGCACCTGCAGGCCCACCAGCACACGGCCCACGTCGGCACCATGGTTGCGGTAATGGAACAACGTGATGTTCCACCCCGAGCCCATGCCGTTGAGGAAATTCATCAAGGCGCCCGGACGCTCCGGGAATTCGAAGCGGTAGAGCATCTCGCCGCCGACCTCGCCCGAGCGCCCGCCAACCAGGTGGCGCACGTGCATCTTCGCAAGCTCGTTGTCGGAGAGGTCCACGGCGCGCATGCCGCTTTTCTCCAGCTGCGCGACCAGCTTGCGGGTTTCGTCACGCGAGGCAACCGAGACGCCGATGAAGACGTGGGCCTCGCCGCCCGTCGTGTAGCGATAGTTGAATTCCGTGACACTGCGCTTGCCGAGCAGCGCGCAAAGCGCGCGGAAGCTGCCCGGGCGCTCCGGGATCGTCACCGCCAGTACCGCCTCGCGATGCTCGCCCAGCTCCGCGCGTTCGGCGACGAAGCGCAGGCGGTCGAAATTCATGTTGGCGCCGCACGCGATGGCCACGAGCGAGCGGCCTTCGACACCGCGGCGCTCAACCCAGCGCTTGATCCCGGCGACACCCAGCGCGCCCGAAGGCTCGACCACGGCGCGGGTGTCCTCGAAGATGTCCTTGATCGCGGCGCAGATCTCGTCCGTGTCGACCAGCACCATCTCGTCGACCAGCTCGCGGGCGATGCGGAAGGTCTCCTTGCCCACCTGCTTGACCGCGACGCCATCGGCGAAGATGTTCACGTGGGCAAGCGTCACGCGCCGGCCCGCCTTGAGCGAGGCCTGCATCGCATTGGAATCCACCGGCTCCACGCCGACGATGCGAGTCTTCGGCGAGATGCGCTTCACGTAGGACGCGATTCCCGCGATCAGTCCACCGCCACCCACCGGGACAAAAATCGCGTCGATATGATCCGGATGCTGGCGCAGGATCTCCACGCCGATGGTGCCCTGTCCAGCGATTACCAGGGGATCGTCGTACGGATGCACGAACGTGAGCCGCTGCTTGCGCGCGAGCTGCTTCGCGTGCAACGACGCCTCGTGATAACTATCGCCGTGGAGGACCACTTTCGCCCCGCGCGCGGCCACGGCGGAGACCTTGATGCGCGGCGTGGTCACCGGCATCACGATGGTGGCCTGGGCGCCGAGGCGCTGCGCCGCCAACGCCACGCCCTGCGCATGGTTGCCGGCCGAGGCGCAGATGACACCACGCGCCAGTTCAGCCTGCTTGAGGTGCGCCATCTTGTTGTATGCGCCGCGCAGCTTGAAGGAAAAAACCTCCTGCTTGTCCTCGCGCTTGAGCAGCACCTTGTTGCCGAGGCGGCGCGACAGCGCGGGCGCGGGATCGAGCGGGCTCTCGATCGCCACGTCGTAGACCTTCGCGGTCAAGATCCGTTGCAGGTAGCCGTCGTCGCGCATAGGGCGCAAGCATAGCTTATGCTCCGTCCATGGACGCCAACGCACTCAAGAAAGCGGCCGCGGAAGCGGCGCTGCAATACGTCAAAGACGACACCATCGTCGGTGTCGGCACCGGATCCACCGTCAATTTCTTCATCGACGCGCTCGCCTCGCGCAAGGCGCGCATCGAAGCAACGGTCTCGAGCTCGCAGGCCAGCGCCGCGCGGCTGCGCGCGCTGCATATCCCGGTGCGCGAGCTGAACGACACCGACGGCTGCGACGTCTACATCGACGGCGCGGATGAAATCACCGAACACCTGGCGATGATCAAGGGCGGGGGCGCCGCCCTCACGCGGGAGAAAATCGTCGCCGCGGCCAGCAGGACCTTCGTCTGCATCTGCGATGGCTCGAAGCTGGTGCCGGTGCTGGGCAAGTTCCCGCTGCCGGTGGAAGTGATCCCGATGGCGCGCAGCTTTGTCGCCCGCCAGCTGGTGAAGCTGGGTGGCATGCCGGAGTTGCGCCAGGGCGTCACCACGGACAACGGCAACGTGATCCTCGACGTGCGCGGACTCACGATCCTCAAGCCGATGGAGCTGGAAGAGGAGATCACGCGCATTGCCGGCGTGGTCACCTGCGGCATCTTCGCGCGCCGTCCCGCGGACATCCTGCTGCTGGCCACGCCCGAGGGCGTGAAGACGCTGAAGCGTCCGGCGTGAAGTTCGCTCTCCCCCGGGAGAGGGTCAGGCCTTCGGGACGAAACCCTGAGCTGCGTCGGCGCCCTCGCCAAAGAAGTGCTTGGTCATCTGCTCTTCCAGGTACTTGCGCGCGCGCGCATCCGAAAGGTTGAGGCGATTCTCGTTCACCAGCATCTTCTGGTGTTCCAGCCATCCCTTCCACGCCTCCTTCGAGACGTTTTGCCAGAGCCTCTTGCCGAGCTCGCCGGGATAAGGCGGGAAATCGAGGCCCTCGGCCTCTTTCTTGAGCTTGATGCAGTTCACCGTGCGCGCCATTCTTAAATCTCCTTCCTGAAGATCTTCGACCTGCGGTCGTAATTGTAGAGCGCTGCCTTGCGCACCGGGAGCCATCCAGTCTCCGTCTCCACGAAACCGCGCTCGATGAACCAGTGAGTGGTGCGCGTGGACAGCACGAAAATCGTCTTGAGCCCCATGCCCCGCGCCTTGGCGATGGCGTGGTCCATCAACCTCTCGCCCCGCCCGCCGTCACGGAAGAAGGGGTTCACTGCCACCGCCGCCAGCTCCGCGCTTTTCTGCTCGGGAAATGGATAGAGTGCCGCGCAGCCGAGAATGTTCCCCTCGCTTTCGAGCACGAAGAAGTGCCCGATGTCGCGCTCCAGCGATTCGCGCTCGCGCTTGACCAGCACGCCCTGCTGCTCCAGCGGCTCCAGGATCTGCAGGATGCCGGGCACGTCGTCGAGGGTGGCGTCGCGGATGCGTTCCGGCGACTCCGGCACCACCATCGTCCCGATACCGTGGTGCGTGAACAACTCGATCAGCAGCGCGCCATCGACGTGGCGGCTGATCAGGTGGGCGCGCTTGACCCCGCTGGTGCAGGCCTTGATGGCCTGCGGCAGGTAGATGAGGATGTCCTCGGGAAGGTGATTGGCCGAGGTGAGCTCGCGCGCCTGCTTTACCGTCAGCTCCGAGATCAGCTTGCCCTTCGCATCGGGCGCACCCGCGGTCGCGGTGAGGAAGATCAGCTTGTCGGCCTTGAGCGCGATCGCCGTGGAGGTCGCCACGTCCTCGAGCGTGCAGTTGAAGACGTCGCCCGTGGGCGAGAACCCGATCGGCGAAAGCAGCACGACCTCGTCGTCGTCGAGGCGGCGGCGGATGCCTTCGGCATCGATCTTGCGCACTTCGCCGGTGTGGATGAAATCCACGCCGTTCACCACGCCCACCGGCTTGGCGGTGACGAAATTGCCGGAGGACACGCGGATGTCCGCGCCCCACATCGGCGAGTTCGCGAGCTCCATCGACAGCAATGCTTCCATCTCGACGCGCACGATGCCGTTGGCTTCCTTCACGCACTGCAGTGCCTTGGCGTCGGTCACGCGGCGATTGGCCACGTAGCGGGGCGTGACACCGTGCTGGCGCATCTGCTCCTCGATCTGCGGGCGCGTGCCATGGACGAGGACCACGCGAACCTCGAGGCTCACAAGCACGTTGATGTCGTGTGTGAGCTGCTGGAATTCACCGTCGGCGAGGACTTCTCCCCCGAAGGCGATGACAAACGTGGCCCCACCCCATTGATGGATGTAGGGCGTGGCCGACCGGAACCACTTCACGAAAGCTTCAGTCTTGAGGGCGGGAGCGCGTGGCATAGGTCGCGAATTCTAACTGCGGAAGTCGCCCCACAGGGCATGAATTGCGGCCAGCGCCGCAATCGGCGCCGTTTCCGCGCGCAGGACCCGCGGGCCCAGGGCCACGGATTCGCAGCCGCGGCCGAGGGCCAGCTCGCGCTCCCGCCCGGAAAGCCCGCCTTCGGGACCCACCACCAGCTCAAGCGGCGTGGGCGGGGTGTCGCGCACGGCGATGGGTGTCGCACCCGGCTCGAGCAACCAGCGCGGCACGCTCCCGGGGACGGCGATCCAGTTGATGAAAGTCTGCACCGGGCGCACTTCCGGGATGCGGGTGCGTCCGCATTGCTCCGCGGCCGCGATCGCCACGCGGCGCCAGTGCGCCGCCCGCTTCTCGGCGCGCTCGCCCGCAAGGCGCACGACGCTGCGCTCGCAGACGATGGGCTGTATCCAGCCCACGCCCAGCTCGGTGGCCTTCTGGATGATCCAGTCCATCTTGTCGGCTTCCGGCAGTCCCTGGACGAGCCCCACGGCCAGCGCGCCTTCGCGGTCCACGTCGTGCCACTGGCCGAGCTTCACGTCGACCCGGCTCTTGTCGATGCGCTGGATCCTGGCCTCGTATTCACCGCCGAGGCCGTCGAACATCACCAGCGCGTCGCCGGCCTGGAGGCGCAGCGCCTTGGCGACGTGTTGCGCCGCCTCGGGCGCGAGGCAGAACTGCGCGCCGGGTCCGAGCTTGTGCTCGCAATGGATGCGGGGGATTGCCATGGGTACAGCGGGTGGAAGGGCTGATCGAATGTAGCATAGCGAGGTGGACATCACGGTTCACTTCGCAGCACGCGCCATCGAGGCGGTGCGCAAGGTCGCCCTCGAGGAGATCCTGCCGCGCTACCGCAGCGTCACCGCGCGCATCAAGGACGACGGCAGCCTCGTCACCGCCGCGGACTTCGCGGCACAGGATGCGCTCGTCCACAGCCTGCGCAAGCTCGAGGAGCTGCCGGTGATCGCCGAGGAGATGCCGGCCCACGAGCAACTCGCGATCTTCGAGCGAGGCGGGCGCTACTGGTGTGTCGATCCGCTCGACGGCACCAAGAACTTCAGCGAAGGCATTCCGTTCTTCGCGGTGTCGGTGGCGCTGATGGATGGACTGGAGCCGCTCTTCGGAACCGTCTTCGATCCGATCGCCGACGAAGCCTTCTACGCGGTGCGCGGGGCCGGCGCCTGGCTCAACCACCAGCCGATGCAGCTGCCTTCGGCCGCTCCGCGGCTCGCGCAAGCCCTGGCCGAGGTGAGCCTTCGGCGCGACACCGCGAAGCTTCGCGGCGCCCTCAAGCGCCATCCTCCCTATGCGCGCCGCATCTCCAGCGGATCGTCGGCGCTCTCGTGGTGTCACCTGGCCGCCTCGCGCATCGACGTGATGCTGCACTCGGGACAGAAGATGTGGGACTACGCCGCCGGCGCGCTGATACTCGAGGAAGCCCGCGGCACGTTGAGCACCGTGGAGCAAGCGCACTTCTGGTCGGCACCGCCGTGGACCCGGTCCGCCCTTGCCGCGCGCACCCCCGCCCTGCACGACGAATGGCGCGCCTGGATCCGCGCGAACGCGGGGCTAGTCGACGAGTGAAAGGGAAAGGCCCTCTTCGGGCGGCTTGGGGTTCTTGCCCGAACCCTTCGCCGGCGCCTGGCCCTCGGCCAGGAACTCGAGGCCCGCGAGGACCCAATTGCGGCCGCGGCGCCGGCCGCGGTTGAGGCTCAGCCGGAAGGTCTGCGCCGGATCGTCCTTCACCAGCACGCCCGCGGACTGGAACACGGCTTCGCTCACCAGCAGCGAATCCGCGCGCCCGCTGTTGTCGGTGCCGGGAACGTAGAGGACCTCGATATCGGGTGCGGCCGAGGGCGATGCGTCCTCGCGCTTGAGGACCAGCGGCAACGCGTCGCGCGAAACGACGCGCGTGCCAAGCAGCGTGTCGCTGTCGTCGGCCGGATGGACCTTGCGCACCACTTCGCAGACAAGGCAGGGCATCGAAGGATCGGTGCGCACGCCGATGAGGTCGCCCGGGTGCAGCGCCGCGGCTTCGTCGCGGGGCGCGAGCAGGCCGAGCCCGGAATCGTTGTGGTCGCGAAGGCGGAAGCGGCGCACCTTGCGCGAGAGCGTGGGCTCGAAGAGGGCGCTGCGGTCCTGCTCGTTGACCGGCGCGAGCGGCAGCGTGAAACCGCAGCGGATGATTTCGCCCAGACCGATGTAGATGTCGACCTCGACGCCTTCGGAGCTGGTGCGCGCATCGCGGGTCAGCGGCGCCGCACCCGACTGCGTGAATTCGCGGTGCAGCACGTCGAGCAGCGAAACGTGGTCCTCGAGTCGGAAGGTGGTCGAGGGCCCCTTGCCGGGAAAGAGGTCGCCGCGCTGCAGGTACTCGAACGCGCGGTCCAGCTGCGCCTCGAGCGGCGCGAGCGGCAGGAAAAGCGGATCGCCCAGGTCCGGATCGATGTTCAGGGACAGGCCCGCGGTGGAATCGGACTGCACCACCAGGCGCGCCGCGGGCTGCGGGTCCTCCACCTTCAGATGCATGGCGCCGGCATCGACCCACGCGAGCAGCCAGCTATCGAGGATCTCGAGCTGCCGCGGGCCGAGGTGCCCGCCGGAAAGACGGCGCAGCACCAGAGCGCGGACGTACAGCCCCTCGATCGGCATCCTGTCCCAGCCGCCGTTGGCCATCATGCGGCGCATGTGATTCGTGCCTTCGAGCGCGGCGGCTTCCTGGTAGAGCTCGTGCAGCTGGCTGAATTTCTGCGACGGCTCGTGGCTCATCGAGATCAGCTCCCACTTGGCGGCGTCGGCCCAGTAGGCGATGGCGGCGGCCAGGTAGTCGAGGCGCGTATCGAGGTCGCTGAAGCCCACCAGCATGCGAGCGGCTTCAACCATGCGCGCATAAAGCGCGTGCACGCGGCTGGCGAGGGCGAAGTCTTCGTCCTCCCACGCGAGCATCTTGGTGAGCAGCGCCTGCTGGTCCTCGCTCATGAAGTCGTCCAGGTCGCGATCGAGCTTCTCGAAGATGACCTTGGCCGTCGCTACGTCTCGTCTGGCCAGCGCGGTACGCAACTCGCCAAGGCGCGTGCGCAGTTCCTCACGCCCGGCCTCTTCGCTCATCCGGTGTTCGAAGCTCACGACCCTATCCTACTGGGTTACGAGGCCGGCGTTGTGCGCAAATGCGTCGCGCATCTCCTGGATTCGGTCGCGCATGCTGTGATGGAATTCTGACGCGATCACCTCGGCGGTGAGGTCCCAGGAGCTCTGGATCCAGTTCGGCATCGTCGGCCACGGTCCATAGCTGTCGGCCGCGTTCGAGGCGTGGCCCGCGAAGAGCGGCGATTCGGGAGCGATGCGAACGCCGAGGCGCTTGATCTCGTCCCATTCCGGCGCCTCAGGCGCGATTTTCATGAATGCTTCGGCAATCTCGACAAACGCCGCGGCGTCGCCAAGAAGGAAGCGGATCTCGAGGCGCGCAAGCCAGTAGCTGTGCTCGTCGGGGCGATGCTTGAGCGCCAGGGCGAGCAGCTCTTCGGCGCGGTCGCCGCGGCCATCCTCGAAATAGAGTCGCGCGGCCTTGATGACCCTCGCAGGCTTGGCGAAGTCGGCGATGCCCTTCAGTGCGCCGTCAAAGCGCACGTACACGAAGCGATCGCGAATGCGCTTGCGACGCGCTTCATCGTCACCCGGGCGGCCGCGCTGGGCCGTATCGGCGGCGCGGACCTTGTCCTGGGGAACGGCGGGACGCCGCACGCCCCTGCGAATGGCCGCCGGACGGCGTTGCGTCTGCTTGGGATTCTGCCAGCGCTGGAAGAAGCGCCACGCGGCCGAAGTACCGAGCCCCGCGAGGACGAGAAGGAGCGAAGCATTCGCGATCGCGACGCCGGCAGCGATCACCCCCGGCGGCGCCCAGGGCATCAGGCGCACCAGCAACGGGACCAGCTCGACACCGCCGCCCGGGGAAACGTTGATGGTACGGATTGCGTCCTGCGCCTGGACCGCGAAGGAGATCAGGAAGAGCGAGGCGGTTGCTGCGTAGCGGCCTGGCCTGAATGTGTTGGTTTCCATATGCGTCCCATTTTACAAAGGGGCGCGTGTATGTCTGTGTTTCGTATCACAAAGCGATCGATCGGCAGATTGCAACCGTATTCATCAGTAACTTATACAGGCCGCGTTGAGCAGTCCGACGCCGAGGGACAACGAGCCGAGGAAAAAGCCCTGCGCACCCTTGTCGGCGGGAATGTCCTGGGTGATGGACGGGATCAGCATCTTCACCACCACGAAGGCCAGGATCTGCACCACCATCGCGATCAGGCCCCAGATCGCCATGTCCACCAGGCTGACACTGTGCTGAACGGCAGATGCCAAAGGGACGATGAAGCCGAGCAGTGAACCCGAGAGGCTGAACGAAGCGGCCATGTTGCCTTCGCGGATCAGCGAGATCTCGCGATAGGGCGTGACGCGGATGTAGACCGCGACGAAAACCGCCAGCAGCACCAGCGAAACGAGGAGGTACAGCAGGAAGTCGTCGAAGCCTGCGAACGAGTCGAACACTTGTCTCATGGTCTGTCTTCCTTGTTCAGGCGAAGTAGTGGGGGACGAAGCGGCTGGTGTTTTTCGTGATCGGGCTCTCGTCTTCGCGGATGCCGATGCCCGCGGGCTCCTCGCCGATGATCCAGGAGCCGATGACCGTGTGGTTGGCGCCGAAGGTGGGCAGCCGGTGGTACGCCTGCCAGATGAAACCCTCCTCGCCGTATTCGCCCGGCGCCTCCACGATCTCGCCCTGCGCGTTGATGGAGACGTTGGCGCCTTCGCGCGAGTAAAGCGGCTTCTTCACGTAGTCGGTGGCGAACTTTCCCGCCTCGAATGAAGCCTTGAGCAGGTTGGGATGCTCCGGGAACATCTCCCACAACACCGGCAGGATGGCCTTGTTGGACAGCAGCATCTTCCATGCCGGCTCGATGATGCGCGTCGATCCCGACAGCAGGTGCTCGCCGAACTGCTCGCGCACCATCCATTCCCACGGGTACAGCTTGAAGAGCGCATTGATCGGCTTGTCGGCCATGTCGACGAAACGCTTGCCATCCCAGCCGATGTCGGCAATGTCGATGGGCAACGCTTCCAGGCCTGCCTGCATGGCGGTGTCGCGCAGGTAGTCGAGGTTGCCCTGGTCTTCCGCGCTCGAGCTGTCGCCGCTGAAATAGACGCGACCGTCCGCCGGCAGTTGCGTGCGCATGTCCTTCCAGCGCTCGATCAGCTTCTCGTGGATCGAGTTGAACTGGTCGTGCTGCGGGTAGACGTCCTGCAGCCAGTACCACTGCACCACGCTCGCTTCGATGAGAGAGGTGGGCGTGTCCGCGTTGTACTCGAGCATCTTCGGATCGCCGCTGCCGTCCCAGGAAAGGTCGAAGCGCCCGAAAAGCGATTTCTCGTCGGCTTCCCACGAACGCTCGATCAGCGCGTGGAATGGTTCGGGAATATGGAAGCGCGCGTAGTCGCGGCGCTCGATCACGCGCTCCACCGCCTCGATGCAGCGCGTCTGCAGCTCGCCGGTGGCGAGCTCGAGCTTGTCGATCTCTTCAGCCGTGAAGTGGTAGCAGGCGCGCTCATCCCAGTAGACGCCATCCATCGAGTGGAAATAAAAGCCGAGGTCCTCGACCTTTTTCACCCAGTCGATGCGCGGGACTCGTTCTTCTCGCCGCATCGTTCAGCCTCCGGACGAGGACGAGGAGCGCCCCGAGCTGCCGAAGCCCCCGCGGCTGGTCGAGCTGGAGCTGCTGCCGATGGAGCGACTGCCGGAGGAAGAGGACCGGCTGGTCCACGAAGAGCCACTGCCGGACGAGCGATAGCCGTACATCGGCCCGTAGAAAAAACCGGAGCTGCGGTGCTTCGGGTCGGTCGCGGGCGTGCAGTCCTCGGGCTTGTTGGCCCAGTCGGCGAGGCAATCCTTCTGCGAGGCATACACGTCGCGCCGCTGGTCATCCTCGCCACAGCCGGTGAGGGCGGCGATGCCGATGAGCACCAATGTCACGCGGCCGGAAGACCTGCGCAGCTTCTTCAGCATCGCTCCCCCTTCATGCGACCAGCGACTTCACGTAGTTCGGCAACGCGAAGAGCGAGTGGTGCACTTCGCCGTTGTAGAGCTCGAGGCCCGCCAGTCCCCGGGCCGCGATCCTGCGCTCCACCTCTTCGGGGCTGGTCGCGCGCGGGTCGAGGGTATCAGAAGCCGATGCGAAGCCCCACAGCGAGCCGTAGAGCGGGATATAGGTGAAATAGGGGACGACGACGCGGAAGACCTGGCGCAGGCTCGCAAGGGTCTGGCGGATGCGATCGCCATGGAAAAACGGTGATCCCATGTGCAGGGTGAGCGCGCCGCCCGGGCTCATCGCGCCCTTGGCGAGCGCGAACGTGGCGGGAGAATAGAGCTCGAGCGACGGACCGACCGGATCCGTGAGGTCCATCGAAACCAGGTCGTAACGGGTGCTGGTCTCACGCAGGTAGGCGAGGCCGTCACCAACCGTGACCTTGAGGCGCGGGTTGTCGAAGGCGCCGCCGTGCACCGCGCCGAATTGGTCCTTGCTCACCGCGATCACGTCGGGGTCGAGCTCCGCCATGTGCACCTGCGCAATCGACGGATGCTTGAGCAGCTCCTCGGACGATCCTGCGTCTCCGCCGCCGATCACCAGCGCGCGGCGCGGATCAGGATGCGAGATGGCGCACGGGTGCACGAGCGCCTCGTGATAGAAGAACTCGTCGCGCTCCGACGTCATGTTGCAGCCGTCGAGGCGCAAGATGCGCCCCATCTGCGCCGTCTCGTACACCTCCAGCAGCTGGAAAGGCGTCTGCCGGCGCAGCACCAGGGCGCCGTCGAAATAGACGCCCGAAGCGTCGGTGAGGCGCTCGAAGATCTTCTCGGACATGGAAATGCCACCCCCGCTTTCGCGGGAGCAGCTCTCAGGCGACGCGTTTGGTCTTGGGGAGGTCGCGGCCGCGCTGTATGCGCTCCACGAGGATGTCGGCAGGCTTGAGTGCTTTCAGCAGCGTCTTGTACACCGCCTCCGCCTTGCCGGTATTGTCCGCCGTGTAGTTGCACACGTAGACATCCAGCGTGGCGCCATTGCGCTCGGGCCAGGTGTGGATCGCAAGGTGTGATTCGGCGAGGACCACGGCGCCGGTGGAGCCGCCCTGCTGGGTGGCGTCGGCGCCGTCGAACTGGATGAAATGGTCACCCAGCACGGTCAGCCCCGCGTCCTTGCAGGCGTTGACGCAAACCTCACGCAGTTTTGCCGAGGAGAAAAGCAGGTCGCTCTTCGGGCAGTTGTACAGGTCGGCAATGATGTGCAATCCCTTCATCGTGATACCCCTTCCAAGCAAAAATCCGCGCTGGAGGGACTGCAAACGCGACCTCGGGCGCTCCCGCTTTCAGCGGGGCGCCCTCAAACCCTAGGCGGCGGGTGCTGTCCTTCTTGCAGAGGTTTACCCAAGCGAAAAATATCGCGGTGAAAAAGTGCGCAAGTATAATCGCATATATCTTGCTTCGCTCGAATTTTTCAAGACCTCCACGTTGACTAAAGGCGCTCGCGCGCTTTCATCCGAAATAAAACCGATGCTCGAAACCTCCGCCGCGAAAACCCCCTACGCAGACATTGTCAACGCCATCCGCGCGCTGGCGATGGACGCGGTCCAGAAAGCCAACTCGGGGCATCCCGGCATGCCGATGGGCATGGCGGAAATCGCGGAAGTGTTGTGGCGCGGATTCCTGCGCCACAACCCGGCCAACCCAGCGTGGCCGGACCGCGACCGCTTCGTGCTTTCCAACGGCCACGGCTCGATGCTCCAATACGCGCTGCTGCACCTCAGCGGCTACGACCTGCCGATGGAGGAGCTGCGCAAGTTCCGCCAGCTGCATTCGAAGACTCCGGGCCATCCGGAGCTTGGCTACACGCCCGGCGTGGAGACCACCACCGGCCCGCTCGGCCAGGGCCTCGCCAACGCCGTCGGCTTCGCGCTTGCGGAAAGGCTGCTCGCCGCCACGTTCAACAAACCCGGGCACGACGTCGTAGGCCATTTCACCTATGTCTTCCTCGGCGACGGCTGCCTGATGGAAGGAATTTCCCACGAGGTGTGCTCGCTCGCGGGCGTGCTGGGGCTGGGCAAACTCGTCGCGCTGTACGACGACAACGGCATATCCATTGACGGCGAAGTGGTGGGGTGGTTCCGCGACGACACCCCGAAGCGCTTCGAATCCTATGGCTGGCACGTGGTTGCGGACGTCGACGGCCACGATCCCGGAGCGATCCATGCCGCGATCGAGAAGGCGCGAGCCGAAACGAAGCGCCCGTCGCTCATCTGCTGCAAGACGGTGATCGGCAAGGGCTCGCCCAACAAGCAGGGAACCGAAGGCGTCCACGGCTCCCCGCTGGGCGAGAAGGAAGTTGCCGCCACGCGCGAGGCGATCGGCTGGCACTACGCGCCATTCGAGATTCCCGAAGGCGTGTATCGCGAGTGGGACGCGCGCCCCAGGGGCAAGGCACTCGAGAGCGACTGGGACCAGCGCTTCGCCGCCTACGAGCGGGCACATCCGGAACTGGCGAAGGAGTTTCGCCGTCGTACCGCCGGTGAGTTGCCCGCGAGCTGGAAGCAATCGGTCGAAGCGATGCTCGCCAGGGCCGGCGAGAAGGCGGAAACCGTTGCTACGCGCAAGGCCTCGCAGATCGCGCTCGAAGCGCTCTGCCCCGGCCTGCCCGAAATGCTGGGCGGCTCCGCGGACCTCACCGGCTCCAACCTCACCAACTGGTCAGGCTCGAAAATCGTGAGCGACACGCAGCCGGGCAACTACGTGAGCTTTGGCGTGCGCGAGTTCGGCATGGCCGCGATCGGCAACGGGCTGGCGGTGCATGGCGGCTTCATTCCCTATTCGGGCACGTTCCTCACGTTCTCCGATTATTCGCGCAACGCGCTGCGCATGGCCGCGCTGATGAAGGCGCGCAACATCTTCGTCTTCACGCACGACTCCATCGGCCTGGGCGAGGATGGCCCGACGCACCAGCCGATCGAACATGTCTCGAGCCTGCGCCTCATCCCGCAGATGGATGTCTGGCGCCCCTGTGATACCACCGAGACCGCCGTGGCCTGGGCCGCTGCGATCGAGCGCAGGGACGGCCCGAGTTCACTCGCGCTTTCGCGCCAGAACCTGCCATTCAACCAACGCACCGCCGAAATGGTTGCGGCCATCGCGCGCGGCGGCTATGTCCTCGCCGATGCGCCCGGCGCCAAGGCGGCAATCCTCGCGACCGGTTCGGAAGTGCAGATCGCGATCGCCGCGCAGAAGCAGCTGGCCGATGCGGGCGTCCCGGTGCGCGTGGTCTCCATGCCCTGCACCAGCATCTTCGATCGCCAGGACGCGTCGTGGCGCGAATCGGTGCTGCCCAGGGGCATGCCGCGCGTCGCCGTCGAAGCCGGCGTAAGTGATTTCTGGCGCAAATACGTGGGCCTCGAAGGCGAGGTCGTGGGCATCGACCGCTTCGGCGAGTCGGCGCCGGCAGCTGACGTGTACAAATTCCTCGGCATCGACGCCGGGCACGTCGTGGCGGCCGTCCAGCGCATTGTCTGACGTCGCCGAGGTCGCGCTGCGCCTGGCCACGACGGCAGACGCGGCCGGCATCGCGCACGTGCACCGCGAAAGCTGGCGCACCACATATACCGGCATGTTGCCGATGGACTTCATCGCCGCCCAGGCCGGCCGCCGCACCGCCGAGCAGTGGCAATCGCGCCTTTCCACCGGACCCGCGCGTGACAGCACCTTCATTGCCTTCCGGAACGACCAGATTGTCGGCTTCGCCTCGTGCGGCGCCGCGCGCCATCGCATGCAGGGCCTGGAATCGGAGATCTACGCGCTCTACGTGCTGCAGGACTACCAGCGCCATGGCGTCGGGCGCGACCTGGTGCGCGCCTGCGCCGCCCACTTCGTGCGCCAGGGCGAATTCGGCTTCTATCTCTGGGTGCTCAAGGCCAATCGCGCGCGCATGTTCTACGAGGCGCTCGGCGGCCAGGAGATGGGTGAAAAAACCGAGCGCCTGGGCCAGCACTCCTTCGCCGAGATCGCCTACGGCTGGCACGACCTCACGGGGCTTGTGGGGACGGGCTAAAATACGCGTTTCGCCGCGTATTTTTCCCTCCGGAGCTTGCCAAAATGACCGTCAGAGTCGCCATCAACGGATACGGCCGCATCGGCCGCAACATCCTGCGTTCACACTACGAGAGCAACAAGTCGCACGACCTGCAGATCGTCGCGATCAATGACCTCGGTCCCACCGAGACCAACGCGCACCTCACGCGTTACGACACGACGCACGGCAAGTTCCCGGGCACCGTCGCGGTCGAGGGCGACTCGATGATCGTGAACGGCGACAGGATCCGCGTCTTCGCGCTGCGCGACCCGGCGCAGATTCCCTGGGGCGAGCTCGGTGTCGACGTGGTGCTCGAGAGCACCGGCTTCTTCACCACCAAGGAAAAGGCCTCGGCGCACCTCAAGGGTGGCGCGAAGAAGGTGATCATCTCGGCACCGGGTGGCAAGGACGTGGACGCGACGGTCGTCTACGGCGTGAACCACAATGTGCTGAAGGCTTCGCACACGGTGATTTCCAACGCCTCCTGCACCACCAACTGCCTCGCCCCGATGGTGAAGCCGCTGCACGAATCCATCGGCGTGCTCAACGGCCTCATGACCACCATCCACGCGTACACCAACGACCAGGTGCTGACGGACGTCTATCACGAGGACCTGCGCCGCGCGCGTTCGGCGACGCACTCGATGATCCCGACCAAGACCGGCGCCGCCGCCGCGGTCGGCCTGGTGCTGCCGGAACTCAACGGCAAGCTCGACGGCTTCTCGATCCGCGTGCCCACCATCAACGTCTCGTTCGTCGACCTGTGCTTCACCGCCGCGCGCGACACCACGGTGGACGAAGTCAACGCCATCATGAAGAAGGCGAGCGAAAGCGGCGACCTCAAGGGCATCCTCGGCTACAACACGGCGCCACTTGTCTCGGTCGATTTCAACCACGACCCGCGATCGTCGATCTTCGACGCCACGTGCACCAAGGTCTCCGGCCGCCTGGTGAAGGTGTGCAGCTGGTACGACAACGAGTGGGGCTTCTCCAACCGCATGCTGGACACCACGCTCGCCCTGATGGCGGCAAAGTAGCAGTGCGCAACCCGTTCACCGCGCATCCGCGCGAAGTCGGCGAGTCCTATTTCGAACACGCGTGCTTCGCGTGCCGCTACGGGATCAGGATGACCGTCGGCGGCCTCGCGGTGGTGGTGCACGGGTTGGTCCCCTTCCTCTTCAGGACGACGGGCAGCCGCATCACGCGCGAGCTGCACGCCTCGCTCGACCGCTCGAAAGCGCCCAAATGAACGTGCTGCGCATGTCTGACCTGGACCTCTCCGGAAAACGCGTCTTCATCCGCGCCGACATGAACGTGCCGCAGGACGACGCCGGCAACATCACCGACGACACCCGCATCCGCGCCTGCGTCGGTGGCATCAAGGAGGCACTTGCGAAAGGCGCCGCGGTGATGGTCACGTCGCACCTCGGCCGCCCCACTGAAGGCATTTTCTCGCAGGCCAACTCGCTCGCGCCAGTGGCCAGGCGCCTTGGCGAGCTCCTTGGGCGCGAAGTGCCGCTCAAGCGCGACTGGGTGGAAGGTGTCGAGGTGAACCCGGGCGAAGTTGTGCTGCTGGAGAACTGCCGCTTCAACAAGGGCGAGAAGAAAAACGACGAGCAGCTCGCGCAGAAATACGCCGCACTGTGCGACGTCTATGTAAACGACGCCTTCGGCACTGCGCACCGCGCGGAAGCGACCACCCACGGCATCGCGAAATTCGCGAAAGTGGCCTGCGCGGGCCCGCTGCTGGCCGCGGAGCTGGAAGCGCTCGGCCGCGCGCTCGCGAATCCCAAGCGCCCGCTGGTGGCGATCGTCGCGGGCTCCAAGGTCTCGACCAAGCTCACCATCCTCAAGTCGCTGTCGCAGAAGGTGGACCAGTTGATCGTCGGCGGCGGCATCGCCAACACGTTCATGCTTGCCGCGAGCCTGCCGATCGGCAAATCACTGGTGGAGGCGGCCCTCGCACCCGAGGCCAGGGAAATCATGGTGATGATGGAAGCACGCGGCGCATCCGTGCCGATGCCGGTCGACGTCGTCACCGGCAAGACTTTCGCCGCGGATACCCCGGCAATCGTGAAGAATGCCAGCGACGTCGACGACGATGACCTGATCCTCGACATCGGCCCGAAGACCGCAGCCTCGTATGCGGACATGCTGCGCGACGCCGGCACCATCGTCTGGAACGGCCCGGTCGGGGTGTTCGAGTTCGACGCGTTCGCCGGTGGCACCCGCGCGCTGGCCGAGGCCATCGCCGCGTCGAAGGGTTTCTCCATCGCAGGCGGCGGCGACACCCTCGCGGCCATCTCGAAATTCGGCATCACCAGCAAGGTGGGCTACATCTCCACCGGTGGCGGCGCATTCCTCGAGTTCCTCGAGGGCAAGGTTCTTCCTGCGGTCGAGATCCTCGAGCAACGGGCCAACACCAATGGCTGACATGCAACGCAGCACCAAGATCGTAGCCACCCTGGGCCCGTCGTCGAGCGACGCCGCCACGCTCGAGCGCATGTTCCTCGCCGGCGTCGACGTCGTTCGCCTCAACTTCTCCCACGGCACGGCGAACGACCACCGCAAGCGCGCGGAGCTGGTGCGCCAGGTCTGCCGCAAGGTCGACCGTGCGGTTGGCATCATGGCCGACCTGCAGGGGCCGAAGATCCGCGTGGGCAAGTTCAAGGACGGCAAGGTGCAGCTCGTGGCGGGCGCGGATTTCATCCTCGACGCCGGTTTCGAGGAACTGGGCGACGTGGCACGCGTCGGCCTCGACTACAAGGATCTGCCGCGTGACGTGCGCCCAGGCGACGTGCTGCTGCTCGACGACGGCAAGATCGTGCTCGACGTGAAGGCCGTACGCGGCACCGAGGTCCATACCGTCACCCGGCATGGCGGGGTGCTCTCGAACAACAAGGGCATCAATCGCCAGGGCGGCGGGCTCACGGCGCCGGCGCTTACGCCGAAGGACATCGACGACATTCGCACCGCGGCGCAGCTGAATGTCGACTACGTCGCCGTGTCGTTCCCGAAAAGCGGCGCCGACATGTACATGGCCCGCGAGCTGCTGCGCGCGGCCGGTGGCAAGGCGATGCTGATCGCCAAGATCGAGCGCGCCGAGGCGATTCCGGCGCTGGCGGAAATCATGCACGCATGTGACGGCATCATGGTCGCGCGCGGCGACCTCGCGGTGGAAGTGGGCGATGCCGCTGTGCCCGCGCTGCAGAAACGCATGATCCGGCAGGCACGCGAGCTCAACAAACTGACCATCACCGCAACGCAGATGATGGAATCGATGATCTCGAGCCCGGTGCCGACGCGCGCGGAGGTCTCGGACGTCGCCAACGCCGTGCTGGACGGCACCGACGCCGTCATGCTTTCGGCAGAATCGGCCTCCGGCATGTACCCGGTCGAGACCATCATGTCGATGAACCGCATCTGCCTCGAGGCCGAGAAGTCGCAGCCGGTCGCGCTCGAAAGCGAATTCCTCAACCGCGTCTTCACGCGCGTCGACCAGTCGATCGCGATGGCGGCCCTCTTCACCGCGTACCACTTGAAGGTGAAGGCCATCGCCTCGCTCACGGAATCGGGGTCGACCGCGCTGTGGATGTCCCGCCTTAACTGCGGCGTGCCGATCTACGCCCTCACCGCGCAGACGGAAACGCGTTACCGTTGCACCCTATTCCGCGACGTCTACCCGCTGATGGTCAAATACGTCGGGCACGATCGCGAGGAACTGCTGGCCGAGGCCGAGGCGGTGCTGGTCAAGCACGGCGTGGTGAATGCCGGCGACATCATCGTGCTCACCATCGGTGAGCCCATCGGCAAGGCCGGCGGCACCAACACGATGAAAATCGTGAAGGTGGGAGAGTCCTCGCGCTGACGGTTACTGCCTGGAGGCGAGGCCCCCGACTTCACCCCAGGTGGTGCATTCCTCAACGCCCTTGCGCCGGTTGTCGGCGATCCTGCCCTCCACCTTCGCCTTGAATTCCGCGTGGCGCACCTTCTCCCTCGCGTCGGTGATGGGCGTGCTGCGCACGATTTCCGTGAACTCCGCGATCGCCTTGCGGCAGCTGGCCTCGCGCTGCGCCTTGCACTCGGGCGTGTCGCTGCGCTTGCAGTTGGGGTCCTGTGCGTGAACGTGTGGCGCCGCGCCGAGGACCAGTGCGGCCAGCGCGAATTGCAATTCAATCTTCATCGATATCCCTTTCATCAACGTGGGCGGTGCGTGAACCAGGCGAAAAACGTGGTGCCGTCGGCGCGGCGATCGAGGAACAAACCCTCGCCCGACCTGGCATCGCGCCCCCACCACTGGCCGTTCACCCAGCTCTTGTCGGCGCCGTCCAGTCCCTGCGCATTGCAGCGCGCGGTATCTTCGTTCTCGAAGAATCGATAGACGCGATAGGTGCCGGAGCCAAATGCGGCCGAGTTGCCGCCGTTGGAATCCCAGCTGAAATTCGCCTCGGTGCATGACAGCAGCTCGATGCGCACCGCACCCCAGCGTTTTACCGCCAGGTCCGAGAATTTCAGGTTGGGCCCGAAGGCGGTGCCGGTGGCGCTGAATACGGAATCGATCTGCAGCACGCGATTGGCGAACGGCGCATCGCCCACCACCCAGTATTGCGTGCCGACCTGCGCCGCATCGACGCCGCCCACGCCCGCGGCCGGGCGATGCGTGAACCACGCGAAGAAGGCGCGGCCGTCGGCATGGCGATCGATGAACCAGCCCTCGCCGGAGCGCGCGTCGCGTCCCCACCACTGGCCGTTGACCCAGCCCTTGTCGGCCGCGTCGATGCCCTGCGCGCGGCAACGCGCCGTCGACTCGTTCTCGAAATAGCGGAAGACATCGTAGGAGCCGTTGCCGAAGTTGGCGGAGTCCGCGCCACTCGATGTCCAGCTGAAGCGCGCCTCGGTGCAGGACAACAGCTCCATGCGCATCGTGCCCCAGCGCTTGACCGCGATGTCGGTGAACTTGAGGCCGGCGCCGAATTGCGTGCCGGTGGCGCTGAAGACCTGCGGCAGCTCGAGCACGCGGCCGTTGAAGGTGGAATCGCCCACGACCCAGTACTGCGATCCGACCTGCGAAGCGTCCACGGTTGGCGTCGTCGTCGGAATGACGGCGAGGAACACCTGCCCGGAGATGCCGCCCGTACCCGAAGCCACGAAGGTGGAGAGCTGGGCGCCGGTCGCGGGATCGACGCGCACGACACTCGTGCCGCTCGAGACCAGCAAGTTGCCGTCGGTGCCGTAGTCGATGCCGGTTGGCCGCCCCAAGCCGGTCGCGAGTACCGTCACCACCCGGCTCGCGAGGTTCCATTTGAGCACCGTGCCCGAGCCTTCGCTGGTGATGTAGATGTGCTGGCCATCGCGAGCGGGCAGGAGCCCACGCGTATGGAAAAGCCCCGCGGTGCCTGCCGCAACCGCGATGCTGGTGGCGCCGGTGCGCGGATCCCAGCGGACCACGCTGTTGGAGTCGTAGCCGGGGATGTAGAGATTGCCGTCGGGTCCGAAGGTCATGCCGTTGTCCGGGCCCGCGAGCCCCGATGCGCCCGCCGGGAATGCGGGGCTCAGCGCCGCGCCGCTACGGTCGAAACGTTTCACGTCGTTGCTGTTGTATCCGGCGACGTAAGCGATGCCGGCGGGATCGAAAACGAGGCCGGTAGCGCCGATGCCGGGAACCTGCGCGAAAGCGCCGACATGATCGAGCGTGTCATTGCGATACTTGTGGATCACGCCGCCGGTCTCGGCGACCACGTAAAGAAGACCGTCCGGGCCGAGGCGCACGGCCATGGCGCCTGAAAGGCGCGATCGCGTGTCGAGGTCGCGCAGGTATTGGCCGCTGCAGGCGTCGAAGACGTGCACGGTGGAAAAGAATCCGCTCACGTACAGGCGCGAGCCGCAGGTCTGCGCGGTGGCCGGAATTGCCAGGAAAACCGCCAGGATCAGGATCAAACGGGACAACATCTGGGATCTCCATGTAAGCGAAGACAGATGCTGACGCGGGGCTGTCCGCGAGGCCCGGGCAGGCGCCTCCGATTTGTCGCCGATCCACCTCCGGAACCCGGAAGCGCCACCACTCCCTCTAGAATCTGTCCGTGAGCTCCGACCTCCCGAAAACCTCCTGGAAGCGCGACACCCCTTTCCGCCTGGGCGACCTCGAAGTCCTGCCGGCCTCCTGCGAATTGCGCGGCCGCAAAGGCGTGGCGCGGCTGCGCCCCCTGCTCATGGACATCCTGTTGCGCCTCGCCGCGGAACGCGGCGAGGTGGTGCGGCGCGAAACCCTGCTCGAGGACGTCTGGCCGCGCCGCATGGTCAACGACGAGGTGCTGTCGCGCGCCATCGCGGAATTGCGCACGGCGCTCGGCGACGACGCCCGTGGCGCGCGTTACATCGAGACGCTCCCCAAGCTGGGCTACCGGCTGGTGGCAACGGTCGAGGAAATTGAATCCGGGGTTGCGCCTGCGATGGCGCCAGCGGCACAGGACACAACACCTGTGCCGCCAGCCCCCGCCCCGGTGTTGCCACCCCCGCCCGCGTTGCCACGGCGATGGCCCTACGCAGCCGGTGTGGTCGCCGTGGTGGCGCTGGGTGCGCTCGCGTGGTCGCTCTCGAAGCCGAAACCACAGGTGCCGGAGAACCTGGCGGCGATGATCACGGCCGCGCGCCCGCTCACCTCCGATCCGGGGCTGGAACTCTCGCCGCGCTTCTCGCACGACGGCAAGCGCGTCGCCTTCGCGCTGGCGGAGGGCAATGAATCACGCATCGTGGTGCAGGCGGTCGATGGCTCCGACCGCCAGTTTGTCGGCGGACTTACGGGTGCCGCGCGCCTCTCGCCGGTGTTCCTTCCGGGCGATCGCAAGGTCGCGTACTGGAAGAACCAGGCCCAGGAGTGCGCCGTCATCGAGCACGACCTCGATACCTCGCTCGAGCGCAAGCTGCTCGACTGCTCGCTGGTGCCACGCCCGCGCTTCGACATCTCCCGCGACGGGCGCTGGCTGGTGTTCTCCGGCAGCTCGCGCCCGCAATTCCCCGCGGGACTCTGGGTCATGGAAATTGACCGCGGCACGCCGGTGAACCTGACCGCTCCCGAGCCCGGAATGGGAGACGACATCGCGCCGCGCTTCAGTCCCGACGGCAGGCGCATTGCGTTCTATCGCGGCAGCGAATCGCATCGCTCGCCCTGGGTCGTGGATGTGGGCGATTCCTCGAGCGCGCGCGTGGCCGCGACGGTCGAAGGCCTGTCCTATGGCATGTCGTGGCTGGGGCGCGACGGACCGCTGCTCGCCGCCGCCGACTGGTTCGGATTCCGCGCGCTCAATACCATCGATCTCGACACGGGCGAAGCGAAGCTGCTGGGCGCGCGGGGCGCGCGTTATCCCGACGTGGGTCCCAACGGGGAGGTGGTCTACGAAAATGCGATGTACTCCGCCAACATCTGGCGGCTCGATACCGCGCCCCGGGCTCCGGCGCCGCGAATGATCTGGCAATCGACGCGCTACACCAGCCAGCCCGAGTTCTCTCGCGACAACAGGCGCGTGGTCTTTTCATCCAATCGCGACGGCGCCGACGCGATCTATGTCGCTGCGCTCGACGGCGACCCGCGCCGCATCGCCTTCGGCAAGGAGCACCGTTACCTGCGGCCGCACTGGTCCGCCGACGGGCTCTCGGTCTACGCCGTACGCTCGGCGAACCACGGCAAGCGCTGGCAGGAAGCGTTGCGCATTCCCGCCGAGGGTGGCCCGGCAGTCGTGCTGAACACGCTGGGCAACGACGTGATCGACGTCCGCGAAGGTGGTGACGGCAACCTCTATTGGGCCGAGCTCTCGGGGCACGCCATGCGCCTGCTGCGCGCGCCGCTTGCAAGCCCCGAGAAATCGGAGCGCCTCCCGGTCCCGCTCGTGGTCCAGTACCAGATCTCGGCGGGCCGCATGGTGTTCGCGCAGCCGCAACTGCCGGCCCTCACCGTCTGCCGCCTCGACACCATGGCGTGTGAACCCCTTGGCCTCGACCTCGCCAGCGACGATGTGTACCACTGGACGCTGGGCGCGCGCGCGGTCTACCTGCGCACGATTGCGGACGGCACGCCGCGGCTCTCGCGCTACGACCTCGACACCCGCAAGTTCACGCGATCGTGGGCGCTTTCCCCCAGTGGATCGGGCGCTTCCCTGGCGGTGACTTCGGACGAGAAGACGCTCCTGGTCGCACGTGAGGAGGGCCCCACGATCGATCTCATGATCGCGCGCCCATAGTCACGTAAAATCGGCGTTTTGCCCAAGGGAAACGCCATGGCTCTCGTCTCGATGCGACAACTGCTGGATCACGCGGCCGAAAACGGCTATGGGTTGCCCGCCTTCAACGTGAACAACCTGGAACAGGTCCAGGCGATCATGGAAGCAGCCTCCGAGACCGACAGCCCGGTAATCATGCAGGCTTCCGCCGGTGCCCGGAAATACGCTGGCGAGACCTTCCTCAAGTACCTGATCGAAGCTGCGGTCGCCACCTACCCGAAGACGCCGGTCGCGATGCATCAGGACCACGGCCAGTCTCCCGCCGTGTGCGAAGGCGCCATCAAGCTGGGCTTCTCCAGCGTGATGATGGACGGCTCGCTCGAGGCCGACGGCAAGACCATCGCCTCGTACGAATACAACGTCGACACCACAAAACAGGTAGTGGACATGGCGCACCGCCTCGGCGTCTCCGTCGAAGGCGAGCTCGGTTGCCTCGGCTCCCTCGAGACCATGAAAGGCGACAAGGAAGACGGTCACGGCACCGACGCCACCATGACGCGCGAGATGCTGCTCACCGATCCGGAGCAGGCCGCGGACTTCGTGAAGAAAACCGGCGTCGACGCGCTCGCCATCGCCATCGGCACCTCGCATGGCGCCTACAAGTTCACACGCAAGCCCACCGGCGACATCCTCGCCATCGACCGCATCAAGGAAATCCACAAACGCATCCCCAACACCCACCTGGTGATGCACGGCTCGTCTTCCGTCCCGCAGGAGCTGCTCAAGGTCATCCGCGACAACGGCGGCGAAATGAAGGAGACCTACGGCGTGCCGGTCGAGGAGATCCAGGAAGGCATCAAGCACGGCGTGCGCAAGATCAACATCGACACCGATATCCGCCTGGCGATGACGGCCGCGGTGCGCAAGTACCTCAACGAGAACAAGGGCGCCTTCGACCCGCGCGACTACCTCAAGCCCGCACGTGCCGCCGCCAAGGAAATCTGCAAGCAGCGCTATGCGCAGTTCGGTTGCGCCGGCCAGGGTTCCAGAATGCAGCCGATGGCGCTCGACAAGATGGCGGCGCGCTACGCCAGGGGTGAGTTGGCCGCCGTCGTCAACTGAAGCAATGCCCATGGACACGGAACTGATGGCGAGGACCGCCGGCGCGATGGTGGCGCCGGGCAAGGGCCTGCTCGCGGCGGACGAAAGCGCGGGCACGGCGAAGAAGCGCTTCGACACCATCGGCGTCGAGAGCACCGAGGAGACGCGGCGCGGCTATCGCGAAATGCTGTTCACCACGCCGAAGCTCTCCAACTACGTGAGCGGCGTGATCCTGTTCGACGAGACACTGCGCCAATCCACCAGGGACGGCATCAACTTCGGCAAGTACCTCGAGCAGAACGGCATCATCCCGGGCATCAAGGTGGACGCGGGCGCGCAGGACATGGCGCTGCACCCGGGCGAGAAAGTGACCGAGGGCCTCGACAAGCTCGCCGGGCGCATGGAGGAGTACTTCAGGATGGGCGCGCGTTTCGCGAAGTGGCGCGCCGTCATCACGATCGGCGACGGCATTCCCACGCAGGCCTGCATCGATGCAAACGCCCACGCGCTCGCGCGTTACTCGGCGATCTGCCAGGCGGCCTCGATCGTGCCGGTCGTCGAACCGGAGGTGTTGCTCGAGGGCGACCACAGCGCGGAAACCAGCGAGGCGGTGCACCTGCGCACGCTGGAGACACTCTTCCACGAACTCGCGGCCCAGGACGTGCTGCTCGAGCACGTGATCCTCAAGGCGAGCATGGTGGTCTCGGGCAGCAGCAGCGCGAACCAGGCTGGCGTGCAGGAAGTGGCCGAGCGCACGATCCGCGTACTCAAGCGCACCGTGCCGGCGGCGTTGCCCGGCATCGTCTTTCTCTCGGGTGGCCAAAGCGACGCCAACGCCACCGCGCACCTCGATGCGATGAACCGCATGGGCGCCATGCCCTGGCCGCTCACCTTCAGCTACAGCCGTGCGTTGCAGCACATGGCGCTCACCACGTGGCGCGGCGACGCCGCGAAGATCCCGGCGGCGCAACAAGCGCTTGCACACCGCGCGCGCATGAACAGTCTCGCCGCACGCGGCCAGTGGAGCGTCGAAGCCGAGAAGTCCGCCTGAGCTCATTTGTTCCCCGGAGTAGCCATGCTCGAATCCTCGATCCAGTCCCTTCCCCTCCTCGGTCGTGGCAAGGTGCGCGACATCTACGCGGTGGGTGATGACAAGTTGCTCATCGTCACCACCGATCGGCTTTCGGCGTACGACGTCATCCTGCAAACGCCTATCCCCGAGAAGGGCCGCGTGCTCACCGAACTCGCCAACTTCTGGTTCGGCAAGCTGGCCTCGATCATCCCCAACCACCTCACCGGCATCGATCCGGAAACGGTGGTCGCCCCGGGTGAGCGCGAGCAGGTGCGCGGCCGTTCGATCGTGGTGAACAAGTATCAGACGTTGCCGATCGAGGCCGTCGTGCGCGGCTACCTCGAAGGCTCCGGCTGGAAGGAATATTCGGAGTCGGGAACAGTGTGTGGCATTGCGCTGCCGCCCGGTCTCAAGCGCGCCTCGAAACTACCGCACCCGATCTTCACGCCCGCGACCAAGGCCGAAGCCGGGCACCACGACGAAAACATCACCTTCGAGCAGATGGCCGCGCAGGTGGGACAAGGCGTCGCGCAACAGGTGCGCGACATCGCAATCAAACTGTATGAGAAGGCCGCCGCATATGCCCTCGAGCGCGGCATCATCATCGCCGACACCAAGTTCGAATTCGGCGTGGACGCCGCGGGCAAGCTGCACCTGATCGACGAGGCGCTCACGCCGGACTCCTCGCGCTTCTGGCCGCTCGCGACCTGGAAGGAAGGTTCGAGCCCGGAAAGCTTCGACAAGCAGTACGTGCGCAACTGGCTCGACGGCATCGGCTTCGATCGCAAGCCGCCCGCCCCGCCGATGCCGCCGGAGGTGGCGCGCTTGACCAGCGAGAAATACCAGGAAGCGGCGAAGCGGCTGATGGCCTAGCGCGCCACCTCGGCGAGCCACGCCGCGATCACGGTGGCGACTTCGCCCTCGCGGCCGGTGTACATGTGGTTGGCGTTCGCGATGACGACCTGCCGGGTGGCCACGCCGCGGCGCGCCGGCGCCGCCTTCAACACCTCGGGAAAATCAGCGTCTCCCTGGATGTCCAGCAAGGGGCGCGAGGCGTTTTTCGCCCCGGCGCCATATCCCGAGGTGATCCCCAGGCTGACCCAGGCCGAGAATTGCGAATCAGCATGGTTGGCGAAATAAATGTCCGCCATCGCCGCGCCGAGGCTGTGGGATACCAGCACCAATCGCTTCTCGCCGGAGGCACGCAGGAACGCTCCCGCGGCAGCAATCCGCTCGCCGGCTTCCGGGAAAAGGCCGCGATAGGCCGGATCCTCATGCGGCGTTTCCGCGGCAAGGATGGGCATCTGGATCGCAAGCGTGGTGTACCCCAGCTCGTGAAGCTTCATGCGCAGGGCGCCAACCAGCTCGTGGTCGGGGTGCACGTTGCGGCCATGGACCAGAACGATCGCGGCCTTCGGCTTTTCTGCCTTGGCGAGGATGCCGAGGAACTCCCGCCCGCCGGCCGTACGCAGCTTCACGGCGTCGCCAACCATCAATCCGGGAACAATTTCCGCCTCGACGCGTTTTTCCCGCGCGTAGTCCTGGGCGGAGGCGGCCATCACGGCGCAGGCCAGAACCAGGAGTGAAAGGGCGTGTCGCAACATAGCGACTAGAATAGCCGCTCGCGAGACACCCCGCCCATGGAATTCTTCACCTTCACGTGGATCAACGACCCTGAGATCTGGGTCAGCCTCATCACCTTGATTGCACTCGAGGTGGTGCTGGGCATCGACAACCTCGTTTTCATCTCGTTGCTCGCCGGGCGCCTGCCGCTGGAGCAGCAGGCGAAGGCGCGCAAGCTGGGCCTGGCCGGTGCACTCGTCTCCCGGCTGATCCTGCTCGCCACCCTGGCGTGGATCGTCGGCCTCACCGAGCCGGTCCTCACCATTGCA
>JBDSMR010000078.1:0-19997 GCA_039915735.1 Usitatibacter sp.
CGGGCCACATGTCGGCCATGATCTGCGCCGAGACGTCGCCGTGGATGCGCGAAACGCCGTTCATGAAACGCGAGCCGCGAGCCGCCAGCGCCGTCATGTTGAAGTCCTGGCTCTTGGGCGTGCGGCCAAGTGCAAGCAGCGCATCACGCGGCAGGTTGAGTTCCTGCACATAGCGGTAGAAGTAGCGGTCGATCTTCTCCGGTGCGAAATGATCGTGTCCCGCGGCCACTGCGGTGTGTGTGGTGAAGATGGTGTTCGAGGCAACCACTTCCATCGCCGTCTCGAGATCGAGGCCTTCCTTCATCAAGGAACGCATGCGTTCCAGCACGAGGAAGGCGGCATGGCCTTCATTCATGTGATACGCCGCGGGTTTGATGCCAAGCGCCTGCAGTGCGCGAAAGCCGCCCATGCCGAGCACGATCTCCTGCTGGATGCGCGTGTTGCGATCACCACCATAGAGGCGATGGGCCGTCGCGCGATCCTCCGGTCGATTGCGCTCGAGATCCGTGTCGAGGAGATAAAGCGAGATGCGGCCCACCTGCGCGTGCCACACCTTGCAATAGACGTCGTGCTCCGCGAATTCGACCTTCACTTCCAGCGGCTGGCCGTCGACTTCCACCGGGGTGATCGGCAGGTCGCCGAAATCCGAGTCGTTGTAGACCGCGTGCTGCGTGCCTTCCGCATCAATCGTCTGCTGGAAGTAGCCCTGCCGATAGAGCAGGCCGACGGCGACAAAGGGCAGCGCCATGTCGCTAGCCGTCTTGCAGTGGTCCCCGGCGAGGATGCCGAGGCCGCCGGAATAAATCGGCAGGCTTTCGTGAAAGCCGAACTCCGCGCAGAAATAGGCGATCACATCACCTTGCGCCAGCGCCGCAGCATCGCCTCGAGCTGGGCCAGGCGCGTGATAGGCGTCGAAGACGGCAAGCGTGTGATCGAGATCGCGGCGATAAACCGGATCGTGCGCCGCTTCCTCGAGGCGCGATTGCAACACCCCCCTCAGAAGCGCCTTCGGATTTTGACCCAGCGCATCCCACAACCCGGGGTCGAGGTGCGCAAACAAGGCGCGCGCCGCGGGATTCCAGCTGAACCAGAGGTTGTTGGCGAGTTCCTCGAGGCGCTTGAGCCCCGCCGGAAGGGACGGATTCACTTCGAGGTGGAAGGCAGTACCAGGGCGCGTTTCCATGGGCTTTCTGTTGTTGTTTCCCGGCAAGTTTTGACGACAGCTTGACAATCGTAGTTCATTTCCATCATTCTGGAAATATGAAAACATCCCAGGCAGTTCCGCTACTGGCCGCATTGGCCCAGGAAACGCGGCTTTCGATCTTTCGCGCGCTGGTGCAGGCCGGGCCCGCGGGGCTCGCAGCCGGGCGCATCGCCGAAGCGGTTGGCGCACCCGCCTCCACGCTTTCGTTCCACTTGAAAGAGCTCTCCAGCGCGGGCCTGGTGCGCTCGCGGCAGGAAGGCCGGTTCGTCATCTACGAAGCCGACTTCGCGGAGATGTCGGAGCTGCTCACCTTCCTCACGGAAAAGTGTTGCCATGGGATGCCCGCCATGCAAGTCGCGCGCATCGGCCAGGCGATCGCAGCGTGCCGCGCTCCTTCCACGTCGCCCCTCAAGAGGACTGGCTCATGAAAAATGAATCCGCATTGCCCGTCGCCGTGATCGGCGCAGGACCCATCGGTCTGGCCGCCGCCGCGAACCTGCTGGGACGGGGCATCGAGGTGCGGGTATTCGAATCGAGCGCATCGATCGCCGCCAATTTCGATTCATTCCGCCATGTGCAGCTGTTCTCGCCCTGGCGCTACAACATCGATCCCGCCGCGCGTCGCATGCTGGAGGCGGCGGGATGGAAAGAGCCCGCGCTCGAGCAGCTGCCCACCGCGGGCGCAATGATCGATGAATACCTCGCGCCCCTCGCCGGCCTTCCGCGCGTCAAGGCTGCGCTGCATCTCTCTCATCGCGTGCTCGATGTCGCGCGTGTGGGATTCGACAAGGTGAAATCCGCGGGGCGCGAGGATGCGCCCTTCGCGATCCGCTGCAGCACCCGCGAAGGTATTCGCGAGTATCGCGCCAGCGCGGTCATCGATGCTTCCGGTACCTGGGGACAGCCCAATCCGCTCGGGGCCAATGGCTTGCCCGCGATTGGAGAATCCGCAGCCGCCGCGCAAATCGCCTACGGCATGCCCGACATCCTCGGTCGCGATCGCGCGCGATATGCGGGCAAGCGGGTACTCGTAGCGGGCGCGGGGCATTCGGCTGCAGGCGATCTGCTCAACCTCGCGAGGCTGGCGGAAGAAACGCCGGGCACGCAGATCGTCTGGACAATCCGTGGACACAACTTCACCCGCATCTTCGGCGGCGGCGAAAATGACGGACTGCCCGCGCGTGGCGCATTGGGAAAACGGCTGAAGGCACTCTCCGAAGGAGGACGCCTCGAGCTGCAGGCGAGTTTCCGGGCCGAGGAAGTTCAAAGCGCGGGCGGCAAGCTCACGGTGCTTGGCCACGGCGTTGATGGCACGCAGCGAAGCATCGGCGGCCTGGACGAAATCATCGTCGCCGCGGGAGGAAGGCCGGACCTCGCACTCGCCTCCGAGCTGCGGCTCAAGCTGGACTCGTGGCTCGAGAGCACCGAGCAACTCGCGCCGCTGATCGATCCCAACGTGCACAGCTGCGGCACCGTGCGCCCGCATGGGCACCGTGAACTCGCGCATCCCGAGGCGCGCTTCTACATGGTGGGTGCGAAGAGCTACGGCCGCGCGCCGAATTTCCTGCTGGCGACCGGACATGAACAGGTGCGCTCGGTGGTGGCCGCGCTCGCCGGCGACCTGGCCGCCGCCGACGATGTCCGCCTCGAGCTTCCGGAGACCGGCGTGTGCTCGACGCAGTTCGACGAGGCGTCTTCCGGATGCTGCGACGTGGTGGAGCCCAAGCCAGTCTCGATCGCCAAGCCCGCCGCATCGGCATCGTGTTGCGGCGGACCGCCGGTAAAACGCGCGGATGCCTGCTGCGCGACCGACGAGGTGATCAAGGAATCCGGGGGAGCGGGCTGCGGCTCGGCAGCGTCGAAGGAGAAGGCCGGCGCTGGTTCATGCCGCTGACCGCATTCATCACCGCGCTCGGCATCGCGCAGATCGTTTCGTGGGGCACGTTGTTCTACGCGATCGGCGTGCTTGGCGCCGCCATGCGGCGCGACCTCGGCGTGAGCGAACTGTTCCTCTTCGGCGCGTTCACGGCGGGCCTGCTCGTCACCGGCACCGTCGCGCCGCTGATGGGCAGGCTCATCGACCGGCGCGGCGGGCGCCTCGCCCTTTCGCTCGGCTCGGTGCTGGGGGCCATTTCCATGGCCACCCTCGCCCTCGCGCCAAACGCCGCCGTGATGGTGATCGGATGGCTCATCGCCGGCGCCGCCATGGCGGGCTGCCTCTACGACCCGGCCTTCGCCACGCTCTCGCAACACACAGGCACGCGTTACCGCAAGGCGGTGACCGCCCTCACGCTTTTCGGCGGGTTCGCAAGCACCGCGTTCTGGCCGCTTTCGCTGCTGCTGCTCGAGGCGTGGGGCTGGCGCGTGACCTTCGGCATCTACGCGGGCTTCCACCTCTTCGTGTGCCTGCCGATCCACCTGCTGTTCGTGCCGAAACACATCGCGGTGCTGGCAACCGCAAGCGAACCCGCCAAAACCGCGGTCATATCACCCGCGATGAAGGATCCGCGCCTGCCGTGGCTGGCGGTGAGCTTCGCCATCGCCACCTTCATCTTCGGCGTGATCGCGGTGCACCTGATCAACCTGCTCACCACGGCCGGCCTCACGGCGGCGCAGGCCGTCACCATCTCGATGCTGGTGGGGCCGATGCAGGTAGCGGGCCGGGTGATCGAGTTCGGCCTCGCCGGGCGTGTGCGCGCCGTGACCGTCGGCATCGTGGCTTTCATGCTCATGCTCACGGCGCTTGTTGCGCTGGTCAGCGTGGAGGGCTTCGGCATCGCGGCAATTGTGTTCGTGGTCGCCTACGGTTGCGGCAACGGCGTGCTCACGATCGTGAAAGGCACCGCGCCGGTGGAGATTTTCGGGGCCGAGGGCCTTGGTGGCTTGCTGGGATATCTCTCGCGCGCGGGCTTCTACGCCAAGGCGGTGGCACCCGCCGCGTTCTCCGCGCTGGTCACGTTCGGGCTCACGCGCAACGCGGCGCTGGCCGCGCTCGGCGCGCTGGCGATCGCCGGCATGGGCACGTATTCGATCGCGACACGAAACCGTCACACGCCATCGGCATGATCGGCGTCCATGACCACCAAAACCCGCAACGTCCTTTTCCTCTGCACCGGTAATTCCGCGCGCTCCGTGCTCGCCGAGGTGCTCCTCAACCACCTCGGCCGCGGGCACTTCACCGCGTATTCGGCAGGCAGCCATCCCTCGGGGCGGGTGAATCCGTTCACGCTCGAGACGCTGCACGGGTTCGGCCTTCCCACCGAAGGCCTGCGCAGCAAGAGCTGGGACGAGTTCGCGCAGCCCGGCGCGGCACCCATCGATTTCATCATCACCGTCTGCGATAACGCCGCCGGCGAGGCCTGCCCGATCTGGCCGGGTAAACCGGTCACCGCGCACTGGGGCGTGGAAGATCCGGCTGCGGTGGAGGGCAGCGACCAGCAGAAGCGCGCCGCCTTCAAGGATGCCGCCAGGATCCTGCGCCGGCGCATCGAACTCTTCCTCGCGCTGCCGCTGGAGAAGCTTGCATCCGGCATCGTCAAGCAGGCGATGGACGATATTGGCCACCAACGCTGAGCCGGCGCGCGCGCCGGCGCCGATGGGATTTTTCGAGCGCTACCTGACGGCCTGGGTCGCGGCCTGCATCGTCGCGGGCCTCGCCCTCGGGCAGGCGTTTCCCGCCATCGTCCGCTCCATCGCCGCGCTCGAGGTCGCGCGGGTGAACATCCCCGTGGGGGTGCTCATCTGGGTGATGATCATCCCCATGCTGGTGCGCATCGACTTTGGAGCGCTGCAGCAGGTCCGCAGCCACGGGCGCGGCATCGCAGTGACGCTATTCGTGAACTGGGCGGTGAAACCGTTTTCGATGGCGGTGCTGGGATGGTTGTTCCTGCGACATGTGTTCGCCCCATGGCTTGAACCCGGGCAGGTGGACAGCTACATCGCCGGGCTGATCCTGCTGGCGGCCGCACCCTGCACCGCGATGGTTTTTGTCTGGAGCCGGCTCACCGGCGGGGACCCGTATTTCACGCTCTCGCAGGTGGCGCTGAACGACGTGATCATGGTGTTCGCGTTCGCTCCCCTGGTGGCGCTGCTGCTGGGCGTGGCGGCGATCACCGTGCCGTGGTCCACCCTCATCACCTCGGTTGTCCTCTACATCGTGATCCCGGTGGCAATCGCGCAGCTCCTGCGTCGCTGGCTGCTGGCCAGGTCACCCGCGGCGCTCGAAGCCGCGATGGCGCGACTGCAACCGTGGTCGATCGCCGCCCTGCTGGCGACGCTGGTGCTCATCTTCGCCTTCCAGGGTGAAGCCGTGATCCGCCAGCCCCTGGTGATCGCCATCCTGGCGGTGCCGATCCTCATCCAAGTGGTGTTCAATGCCAGCCTCGCGTACGGCCTCAACCGGCTCGCGGGCGAGAAACACTCGGTCGCATGCCCCTCGGCGCTGATCGGTGCGAGCAACTTCTTCGAACTCGCCGTGGCTGCGGCCATCAGCCTCTTCGGCCTGGATTCTGGCGCGACGCTGGCGACGGTTGTGGGCGTACTGGTCGAGGTGCCGGTGATGCTGCTGGTCGTGCGGGTGGTGAACCGCACGCGTGGGTGGTACGAGGCGGGCCTGGACTCCCCACCCCGGTCCTGAGCGAGACACGGAACCAGTGGTATCGTTGCCTCATGTTGCCGCGTAACCGCTGGTTCATTGCGGCAGCGCTTGCGTACGCGCTGCTCGGAGGCCTCATCGGGCTTGCATGGCTTGCGTTTCCCGGCAAGCTTCCCGCACTGGCGCTGCGCGCGCATGCACACCTGATGCTCGCGGGGTTCATCGGAATGATGGTCTTCGGCATCGGACTGCACGTGCTGCCTCGCTTCACCGGACATGCGCTTTTTTCCGAACGCCTCGCAGATGCGCAGTTCGTCCTCGCCAACCTGGGCCTGGTCGGAATGGTCGTCGGCTGGCTCGCCGGCGCGCTTGCCTGGGTCGCGGCGGGAGGTGCTCTGTTGTGGGCCGGATTTGTATTTTTCGCCGTCAACATTGTCGTGACGGTGCGCCCCTGGGCGCGGCGGGGATAGCGGATGGCCGAGTACAACGGTTGCGAGCTGCCCGAGGACCTTTGGTACGACCTCGATTACCTTTGGGCGCGCCCGGGTGATGACGGCACCTTCACGCTTGGCATGACCGATCCTGCGCAGACGATGGCGGGTCGCGTGGTAGCAGCGACCTTTCGCAAGGTCGGCATGCATCGCGTTGCCGGCCGCAGTGTCGCCACCCTTGAATCAGGCAAATGGGTGGGCGGCGTGCCGGTGCCTTTCGACGCAACCATCGAGCGCATCAATCCCGCGGTTGCGAACGATCCCGGATTGGTGAACGTCGCACCGTACACCGATGCATGGCTCGTGGTGGTGCGTCCGGATGACCTGCAGGCAGCCTTCTCACGCCTGACGCGCGGTCCTGACGCGATCGAAGCGCTCAAGGCCTGGGTCGACAAGTACCGCTTGCAGTGCATGCGCTGTTCGCAATGACGATTACCGTCCAACTGCTGGTGTCGGAATGGTGCGCCCCTTGCCGCGGCGCCGAGGAAATCTGGAGACGCGTAGCGCAGAAGAAATCGATCGTGTTCGAAGTGCTCGACGTCGGCCAACCCGAGGGTCGCACTATCGTCTCCCGACTTGGCGTGAAGACCGTCCCGTCGACCGTCATCGACGGGACGCTCAAGCACCTTGGAGTACCCACTGCCAAGGAGGCGCTCGAACTTGTCAGTGCTGCACCGGACCGTGCGGAAGATGAAAGCGCGACGCATTACGTCGGGCTCACGCTCGAAGCCACCAGCGGATGGGCAATCGCCTCAGCGGTGCTCTATCTCGCGTTGTCCGGCGTTGCGCTGGTATTCGGTGGCGGCATCGCGGGCGATCCGACATGGCGCGCTGCGGCGCTGCATGCGTTCGGCTTTGGCTTCGCGGTGTTCATCGTTTTCGGCCTCGGCGAACATATGCTGCCGCGTTTCATCGGGGCGCCTATTCGCGGCGGAAGCGCGGCGTGGATCCAGTTCGGTCTTGCCCATGCCGGTACCATCCTGCTGGTCTGCGGATTCATCGCCAATCGACGTGACGTTGGGGTCGCAGGTGGCCTTTTCGCGTGGGCCGCGTTTGCGCTGTTCGCCGCGCGTCTCGCGCCGGTGCTGGCGCATAAACAACGCATTGACGCGGTGGGTGACCTGGAACGCCCATGATCGAGGGGCATGGGAACCAAAGAAAAGGGAGGCAAAATCGCCTCCCTGAAGTCTTGCCCCCGAAGTTCCGGGGTGAACACCTTTACTGAATGTTTACTGGCAAGCCTCGCATTCGGGGTTGTCAATGGAGCAGAACTTCGCCTCCTCCGCCGCGCCCTCGCCTGCTGCCGCCGTGGCCATTCCGCCGGAAGACACCGCGTTCAGCTCGCCGCCCTTGCCGGTGGATTTCTCCGCCGAGGTGGCCGCCAGCGTGCGCAGGTAATAGGTGGTCTTGAGGCCACGCAGCCAGGCGAGCTTGTACGTGTCGTCGAGCTTCTTGCCGGAAGCGCCTGCCATGTAGATGTTGAGCGACTGCGCCTGGTCGATCCACTTCTGGCGGCGGGCGCCCGCTTCCACCAGCCACTTGGCGTCCACTTCGAAAGCGGTTGCGTAGAGGCTGCGCAGCTCCTGCGGCACGCGGTCCACCTTGCCGATGGAGCCGTCGAAGTGCTTGAGGTCGTTGACCATCACCGGGTCCCACAGGCCCAGCTTCTTGAGGTCACGCACCAGGTATTCGTTGACCACCGTGAATTCGCCCGAGAGGTTCGATTTCACGAACAGGTTCTGGTAGTTCGGCTCGATCGAGGCGGAGACACCGATGATGTTGCTGATGGTCGCGGTCGGTGCGATGGCCACGCAATTGGAATTGCGCATGCCGTGTTCCTTGATCTTCGCGCGCAGCGAGGCCCAATCCATTGTCTCGGACTGGTCCACTTCCACGTAACCGCCACGCTCTTCCAGCAGCAGCTTGAGTGAATCGTTCGGCAGGATGCCCCGATCCCAGAGGGAGCCGGGGAAGGTGGAATAGCGGCCGCGCTCCTTCGCGAGGTCGGTCGAGGCCGAATACGCGTAGTAGCAGACCGCTTCCATCGCCTTGTCCGCGAAGTCCACCGCGGCGTCGCTGGCATACGCGATGCGCAGCTCGTGCAGCGAATCCTGGAAACCCATGATGCCGAGGCCCACCGGGCGATGGCGCTTGTTGGAGTCATGCGCCTTGCGCACGGCGTAGTAGTTGATGTCGATCACGTTGTCGAGCATGCGCATCGCCGTCGAGATGGTTTTCTTCAGCTTGTCGTGGTCGAGGCGGCCGTTGCTGATGTGGCGCAGCAGGTTGACGCTGCCCAGGTTGCAGACCGCGATCTCCTCGCTGTTGGTGTTGAGCGTGATCTCGGTGCAGAGGTTGGACGAGTGCACCACACCCACGTGGCTCTGCGGGCTGCGGATGTTCGACGCATCCTTGAACGTGATCCAGGGGTGCCCCGTCTCGAACAGCATCGTCAACATGCGGCGCCAGAGGCTCTGCGCCGGGATTTTCTTGTGCAGCTTGAGGTCGCCACGCGCGGCTTTGCGCTCGTATTCGACGTAGGCGATCTCGAACGCCTTGCCGAACTTGTCGTGGAGATCGGGCACGTCGGAGGGCGAAAACAGGGTCCACTCGCCACCTTCCATCACGCGCTTCATGAAGAGGTCAGGGATCCAGTTGGCGGTGTTCATGTCGTGCGTGCGGCGGCGGTCGTCGCCGGTGTTCTTGCGCAGCTCGAGGAACTCCTCGATGTCCAGGTGCCACGTCTCCAGGTAGCAGCAGACCGCGCCCTTGCGCTTGCCGCCCTGGTTTACCGCGACCGCGGTGTCGTTGACGACCTTGAGGAACGGAACCACACCCTGGGATTTTCCATTGGTGCCCTTGATGTACGAGCCGAGGGCGCGCACCGGCGTCCAGTCGTTGCCGAGTCCGCCGGCGAACTTGCTGAGGAGCGCGTTTTCCTTGATGGCTTCATAGATCCCGTCCAGGTCGTCGGCAACAGTCGTGAGGTAGCAGGAGGAAAGCTGGCTGCGCAGCGTGCCGGAATTGAAGAGCGTGGGCGTCGACGACATGAAATCGAAGGTCGAGAGCACGTTGTAGAACTCGATGGCGCGCTCTTCGCGGTTGATCTCGTTCAACGACAGGCCCATGGCCACGCGCATGAAAAACGCCTGCGGCAGCTCGATGCGGCGCTCGTTGATATGCAGGAAGTAGCGGTCGTACAGCGTCTGCAGGCCGAGGTAGTTGAACTGCAGGTCGCGCTGCGGCCTCAACGCCGCGCCGAGGCGCTTCATGTCAAAGGAGGCGAGTTTCTCGTCCAGCAGCTGGGCCTTCACGCCCTGGCCGATGTAGGTCGGGAAATATTCGGCGTAGCGCGCGTTCATGTCCGACTGCAGCACTTCTTCGCCCAGCACTTCGCGGCGGATGGTGTGCAGCAGCAGGCGCGCCGTCACGTAGGTGTAGTCGGGGTCCTGCTCAAGGAGCATGCGAGCGGCGAGGATGGCGCACTTGTGCACCTCTTCCAGCGGCACGCCGTCATAGAGGTCACGCAGGGTGGCATCCATGATTTTCTTCGGATCGACTTCGGTGCCGAGGCCTTCGCAGGCGTCGACCAGCAGCCGCTCCAGCTTTTCGGTATCCAGCGGCTCCTTGGCGCCGCCGATCATCACGTGGATGCGCGGGGCGCGCGATTCCGCGGCCTCCTGTACGCGCTTGGAACGCTCACGCGCGCGCTCGTCACGATAGAGGACGTAGCTGCGGGCAACCTGGTGTTCGCCCGCACGCATCATGGCGAGCTCGACCTGGTCCTGCACATCTTCAATATGGAACGTGCCACCGGCCGGATGGCGGCGCAGCAGCGACTGGACGACGGCCTGGGTGAGGGCACCCACCTTGTCGCGCACACCGGCGCTGGCGGCGGCGGTGCCGCCGGAGACGGCCAGGAACGCCTTGGTCATGGCAACCGCGATCTTGTCCGGCTCGAAACCCACCACCGCGCCATTGCGGCGAATGATCTTGTAATCCGCATATCTCTCCGCGGCTACGGAACTGCTTTCCTCTCCGAGGATAGGGGCGGCGAGGGGGGCGGCGGGATGGATATCGGATGCCAAGCGCATGGATGTATCTCCTGAATTCTGTTTTCGGACTCCGGGCCGGCGCCAGCCCCGGGGTATTTACGGACGCGGGCTTCTTGGGCCCGCTAAGTTGCGGATTATTGTGAGTAACTGCCTGAAAGAGCCAGTGTTTTCCACAGCCTGTGCACACTTTCCCCACCGTCCTATCCACAATATGTTGTGGTCGGGGCGGTCATGGGCACAAAGTGTAGTAAGCCGCCATCGCCAAAGCAAGAGACTTTTTCAAGTCTTTTTTCGCACGGGGATTCAGGGGGTTGCGAGGGGTTCTTGCTGAAGATTTGAGCAGCAGGATGGGCTCGCGGCGGGCCCCAAAAAGAAGGCCGGGCGCGAAGGCCCGGCCATTCAAGGGGTTGTCGGGGGTTTCAGCTGCGCGGCACGTGGCGCGCGGCCTTGCCCGTCTCCAGGTCGAGATCGAGGCGGCTCACCTCGCCCTTCGGCCCGCGCACGCTCAGGTGATAGTGCGGCCGCGGGTCCGGGTCGTACTCGGCCGAGACCACGCGGCCCTTGGTCTGCGACTGCACCTTCTTCACCGCGTCGGCCAGGCTCACCGGAACGTCGGGTCCGGACTCGGGCGGCAGGCGGTTGTAGATGCGTTGGCTGCGCGCATCGACGTCGAACTTCGCGACGCGCCCGTTGATGAGCAGCACGTCCACGTGATAGTGGACACCGTCACCTCCGGTGGGATCGGCCTGGGCGGCGATCGCGCGGCCCGGATAGGTCTGGTTGATGAGTTCGATCGCCTGGCCCATGTCGAGCGGGCGCTTGGGCGCGTCGGCGGCGATGGCGGGGATCACGAATGCCGCGAAGATGGTGGCGGCGAGCATTTTGCGGTTCAGCATGTGAGTCTCTCCTTGTGGAATGGATTGCAGGTTTGATCTTGGGGCGTGGATCGGATCGGGGCTTGATGCAAGTCAGCCGGTTTTGCCGCCGTCCTCAAAGCGACCTCCACCCGGGGTGGTCGAAATGTTTCCCGTAGGCGTTCGCGGCGCCGATCGCCCGGCGGGCACCCCGGGCCGCGTCGGCCGTCGAAGTGCCTTTCATCGCGCCGGCGGCCGCGACGAGCTCGGCCACCACCACGTGCAGGTTCTCATCGGCCGCCGGCGGCAGCTTGCAATTCGCCACGATGTACGCGACCTGGCTCTCCACGGTGCCCGCAAGCGCCTGGTATTCGGGGGCGCGGAGCGAACTCGCGCTGATTCCTGCGCGCCGGGACTCCAGCGCCGCGCGGATCTCGCCCATGCCGCGGCGCAGCGCCTCGTCGGTGCCCCACTTGCGGCCGTGGTCGAGCGTGAGTCGATGGGATTCGAGCGCGTGCGCCGCGCCGTGGTCGGGCGCAGCGAGCGCCGTGGCGCCGAGCCCAAGCGACAGGGCCGAGACGACGACGACTGCGAGGAAGCGGGCTTTCATGAATCGGTCTCCTTGTTGAAGTGAGTGACTCCACTGTCGGCTCCGCGGCTTAAGGTTTCCTTACCGAACGCGGGCAAGGTCACCGTCACGCGCAGGCCGCCCAGCGAGGGGCTCGCGTCCGCGCCGATGGCCCCGCCGTGAAGCTGCGCCACGCGCCGCGCGATCGACAAGCCCAGGCCGGCAGCGCCGCCGCTGTCGCCCGGAAGGCGGAAGTGCCGCTCGAAGATGCGCTCGCGGAACTCCGGCGGCACCCCGGGGCCGGAATCCTCCACCGCGAGCTTCGCGCGCCCGCCCTCCTCGCCGAGACCCACGCGCACCCTGCCTGCCTCGGGCGCGTGGCGCAGCGCGTTCTCCACCAGGTTGCGAACCAGCGCATGCAGCATCGCCGCCTCGCCGCCGACCCGCGGGCCCTGCGACGGCGCCTCCAGCACGACGGTGACGCGGCGCGCCGCGGCCTCGGGGCGCATCGCCTCCACCACCTCGCGCGCGATCTCGCCCAGGTCCGCCGCCGTTTCGTCTCTCCGCATGGCTGAATCCAGGCGTGCGAGCGTGAGCATCTGCTCGACCAGCCGCCCCGCGCGTTCCACCCCGGCCACCACCTGCTCGAGTGAACGGCGGCGGCGCTCGTCGCTCGCGGTGGTGAGCGCCACCTCCGCATGGGTCCGCAGCGCGGCCAGCGGTGTGCGCAGCTCATGGGCAGCGTCGCCGGTGAAGCGGCGTTCGTTATCGAACGAGCGCTCGAGTCGCGCGAAGAGATGGTTCAACGCGTCCACCAGCGGCACGATCTCGCGCGGCGCTTCGGTCGCGTCCACCGGCGCCAGGCGATCGACGCCGCGCAGGCCCACGTCGCGCGCCAGGCGCACAAGCGGCACGAGCGCACGCGCGACCGCAAGCCAGATGGCGAGCGCCACCAGCGGCAGGCCGAGCGCGAAGGGCGCAAGCAGGCGTACGGCGAAGTCGCGCACCAGTGCGTCGCGCTCGTCCTGCCGGTGCGCGACGATGATCACGAAGTCGTTCTCCATGTCCACGCGGCGGTAGGCGCGCCAGCGCTCACCGGCCACCTGTTCGTCGGAGAACCCGTCACTCAGTGCGATCGGGGAGAGCGGCGCGGCGTGCGAGCGCAGCAGCAGGTCGCCCGCGCGGGAGTAGACCTGGTAGGTGGAGGTCTGCCCATAATCGTGGTCGAGGCTCGTGGTCTTGCCGGCGATCTCGTAGACCTCGTGCCCGGCGACGGCGGCGAGCACTTCCGAATACTCGGCCAGCTGGGCGTCGAAGATGCGGCCGCTGTGGTAACGCGCGTCGAAGTAGGTGGCGATCCCGATGCCCGCCCAGACCAGCCCGATTCCCGCCACCAGGAGTGTGATGAGCCGGCCGCGCAGCGATGGGTGCCGTTCAGCCATCGACCGCATCGATCACATAGCCCACCCCACGCACCGTGCGGATCAGCGCGGGAAATAGCTTGGTGCGCAGCCGGTGCACGTGCACCTCGATGGCGTTGGACTCGATCTCCGCGCCCCACGGATAGATGCGCTCCTCGAGCTGGGCGCGGCTGAGCGCGCGCCCCGGGTGTTCGATCAACGCCTCGAGCAGGGCGAACTCGCGCGGCGAGAGCTCGACCGCCTCGCCCTCGCGCGAGACCCGATGGGATTCCCGGTCCAGCGTCACGCCGCGGTGGGACACGGCGTTGGTCGCTTGTCCCGCGGCTCGGCGCGAAAGCGAGCGCACGCGCGCCTTCAGCTCAGCCAGGTGGAAGGGTTTCACCAGGTAGTCGTCGCCGCCCGCGTCCAGGCCGCGCACGCGGTCCTCGATGGTGTCGCGCGCCGTGAGGATGAGCACGGGCGTGAGGTCGCCGCGCGCGCGCAGCTCACGCAGCACCTCGAGGCCGTCGAGCCGCGGCAGCGTGAGGTCGAGCACGACGGCGGTGAACTGCTCGACCGCGAGCGCCTCGCGCGCGAGGCGCCCGTCACGCACCCATTCGACCGCGTGGCCCTCATCCTCGAGCCCCGCCTTGACCCCCTCTCCCAGCGGCGCGTCGTCCTCGACGACGAGGATGCGTCCCATCGGCTAGCGATCGTCCGGCGAGGGCGCGCGCTTGCGGCCAGTGAACATGGCGCGCGCGAGGTTCTCCCCGTGCCTGATGCTTTCCCAGAACACGCCGGTGACGTGAACCGCGGCCGCGAGGAGCAGCCCGTTGGCCAGGACCTCGTGCGCGTCCTCGAGGGCCTCGAATTCGTCCTTGCCGTAGCCCGAGAGCAACCAGCCGGTTGCACCGGTGGCGATGACCAACGCCAGCAGCACGAGGATCCACGCGCCGCCCAGCGGGTTGTGGCCCAGGTAGCGAGGCTCGCGCCCGGCGACCACCTCGCGGCCATAAGCCTTGATCGCGGCGGGCCCGCGGACGAAATCGACGAAACGCGCACGACGGGAGCCGACGAAGCCCCAGGCGATACGGACGCCGACGGCCGCCAGCGCCACGTAGCCGACGCGCTCGTGCCACACGCCGCCGTCGTCGCCCAGCGCATAGGCCCCGACCACCGCGGCCGCAAGCATCCAGTGCAGGCCCCGCACCAGCGGGTCCCACACGCGAATCGTCGCGGCGCGCGGCGCCGGGGCGGCGCTCACGACGGCTTCACCTTTTCCTTCACGATGGCGCCGTCGGCCGGGCTCACGTAGGCATCGACGCGCTTGCCGTCCTTCTTGGCGTAGACCTCGAAGCAGCCGCCCTCGCGCTTGATGCGCCGGACCTCGTAGCCCCTGGACTCGAGGCGCGACTGGATCTCCTCGGCACGCAGCCATTTGTCCTTCGGCGTGGCGGGGCAATTGTCGGCGGCGAACGCCGACGGGATGACCGCGAACAGCGCCGCGGCGAGCAGTTTAATTTTCATGGTGATTCTCCTGGATGGTGGCGGCCGGAAATCGGCTCGCCTGCACACATCCTTGGATCGGAGCCTTAAGGGTTCCTTACCGCCATGGTGGTAGCGCGGCGGCTACCGCCTGCTGATCCGCGTCAAACCTTGCTCATTGAATAGGGGCTGGCGAGCGCCAGACGGTGGCTCGCGCAAGCCACCGCCGGGGTGCGCGTTCAAGCGAGGGCGGCGTGCAGCCTCGGCCAGTCGAACCACGGGCCTGGATCGGTCTTGCGGCCGGGCGCGATGTCGCTATGGCCGGCCAGGTCGAGCTTGCCGTAGCGCATCTGCAGTTGCTTCGTGAGACGCGCGAGGGTTTCGTACTGCGGCTCGGAAAATGGCACGTCGTCGGCACCTTCGAGCTCCACGCCAATCGAGAAGTCATTGCACTTCTCGCGGCCCTTCCAGCTCGAAACGCCCGCGTGCCACGCGCGCTTGTCCGCGGGTACGTATTGGATCAGCGAGCCATCGCGGTGGATCACGAAGTGCGAGGAAACCCGCAACCCCTCGATCTCCTTGAAGAACGGATGCGCCTCGGGATCGAGCGTGCCCATGAAGAGGTCGTCGATGTACGGCCCGCCGAACTCGCCCGGCGGGAGCGAGATGTTGTGGACCACCAGCAGGCTCACCTTCTCGCCCTCCGGCCGATCATCGAAGTGCGGCGAACGGCGGAAACTGGTGTCAGACACGACTTTCCGCCCCTGGAAAGTTGTGTCTGACACCAGTTTTAATCAATGCCGAGGCGGTCAAGGCGGTAGCGCAGGGAACGGAAGGTGATGCCGAGCAGCTTGGCGGCGGCGGTCTTGTTGAAGCGCGTGGCTTCGAGCGCCTTGGTGATCGCCTCGCGCTCCACCTGGTCGAGGAAGTCATGCAACGGCAGGCCACGAGTGCCGAGGGCGCCGTCGAGCGAAGGCGCATTTTTCTCCGCCTTGGTGTTCTGCGTGAGATACAGGTCCGTGGCGGTGATCTGGTTGTCGCTGCAGAGGGCCTGCGCGCGCTCGAGGATGTTCTCCAGCTCGCGCACGTTGCCGGGAAAATCGTAGCGGCGCAGCGCCAGCATCGCGTCCTCGCTGATGTGCGGCACGGCACTGCCGCTCTGGCGCGCGAGGCGGCTCACCACCTCGCCCACCATCAGCGGGATATCTTCCGGGATTTCGCGCAGGCTCGGCATCTTCAGCTCGATCACGTTCAGCCGGTAGAAAAGGTCCTGGCGGAATTCACCCGCCTCCACCTGCTCGGAGAGGTTGCGGTGCGTGGCGGAGATGATGCGGACGTCGATCGCATCTTCCACCGTGTCGCCCACGCGGCGGACCTTCTTCTCCTGGATCACGCGCAGCAGCTTCACCTGCATCGCCAGCGGCAGGTCGCCCACCTCGTCCAGGAACAGCGTGCCTTTCTGGGCCGCCTGCAGGTAGCCGATCTTGTCGCTGTCGGCGCCGGTGAAGGCGCCCTTCTTGTAGCCGAAGAACTCGCTCTCCATCAGGTTCTCGGGGATGGCGCCGCAGTTGACGGCGACAAAGGCCGCATCCGCCCGCGAGGATCCGAGGTGGATCAGGCGCGCAGCCACTTCCTTGCCGCTGCCCGACTCACCCGTGATGTAGACCGGCGCCTGCGATCGCGCCAGCTTGTCAATCATGTCGCGTGCGCGCGCGATGGCCGGCGATTCACCCAGCAGGCGCTGGACTCCGGGCAGCGTCTCGCCGATCGAGGCGCGGCGCGACTGCACCGGCTTTGGCAGCTTGAGCGCGCTGATCACCAGCGGGCGCAATTGCTCGAGCCTGATCGGCTTCGGCAGGTAGTCGAAGGCGCCGGCCTTGAGTGCGAGCACCGCGTTCTCCGTGGAACCGTACGCCGTGATCACCGCGACCGGCGTGTTGCCATGGTTCTCGGCAATGTAGCGCAGCACGTCGAGGCCATCGCCATCGGGCAGGCGCATGTCGGTGAGGCAGAGGTCGTAGGGGCCGCGGCCCAGCGCTTCCCGCGCGTCCTTGATGGTCGAGACCGAGTCGGCATCAACTCCCATGCGCGACAGCGTGATCACCAGCAGTTCGCGAATGTCGGCTTCGTCGTCAACGATCAGCACGGACTTGCGTATCAACTCATGCTCCCTTCACGGTGATGCGGAACTGGCCACCCGCCGCATTATCGACGTATTCGAGGCGAGCGCCATTGCCTTCGCAAAGCTCGCGCGCGATGTACACACCCAGCCCGGTGCCCTGTGCATCGGTGGTGAAGAAGGGCTCGAAGAGGTGCGCCTGGGATTCGCTGCTGATTCCGGGACCATCGTCGTGCACATCGATCTGGAGCTTACCGGGGGCGGGCGCGGGCCACACCACGATGCGGATGGAGCCGGGCTGCTGCTTCGAGTAGCGCAGCGCGTTGCGCGCTATGTTCCAGAGCACCTGGTCGAGGTGCTGGCGGTCGAATGAGAAGCGCTGCGCGGTGCGAACCTGGACGTCGATCACCTCGGCGGGGCACTTTTCCGTCGCGCAGAACTCGGCGGCAAAGTTGGAGAGGTAGGCCGCGGGATCGATCTGCTCCGGCTGCGCGCGGTCGCGGCGGTTGAGGTAGAGCACTTCCTGCACGATGCGATCGAGGCGATGCACGTTGCTGCGGATGATGGCGAGCAGGCGCTGGTCCGCCTCTCCCATGCTGCGGTCCTCCTCCATCAGCTCGGCCGCGTGGCCGATGGAGGAAAGCGGATTGCGGATCTCGTGCGCGATCGACGCGGTGAGGCGCCCCAGCGCCACCAGCTTCAGCTGCTGCGCCTGCAGGCGCATGCGGCCCACGTCCTCGATGAACACCACCGTGGGCGCCGGGTTGCCGGTGCCGATCGGCACGAAGTGGACCTGCAGTTCGCCCGCGACGCGCGGCGTGCGCAACTGCATGAACGTGGTTTCCGATCCCTTGCGCCAGGCCTCGAGCAGGCCGGCGATCTCGGGCGCGAAGTCGGCCACCAGCGGCTGGCGGTTGATGGGCAGCGGGCCCAGCAGCTGTGTTGCCCGGGGATTGTGCTGGCGGATGCGGCCTTGCTCGTCGACCACGAGGATGCCGTCCTGCATGTCGCGGATCACCAGCTCATTGATCTGCGAGAGGTTTGCGAGGTCGATCTTGCGCGCCTCCGCGATCTGCTCGCTGGTGCGCGCGTAACGCGCAAGTGCCGATGCAAGGCCCGCGGTGGCGAAGAACGCGAAGCTGGTGAGGCCCGCCTGCACGAAGTCCTGCGGCCCGGCATCGTGTTGCCAGAGCTGGAAGGTCTCCTCCAGCAGCACGGCAATCGAGGCGGTGGCGGCGTGGAAGTAGGCGAGGCGGCCGCGCGTGATGAGGCCCGCGGCGGCCAGCGACACCAGCAGGATCACGCCCAGGCCGGACTTCACCCCGCCGCTCGAATACATCAGCAGCACGATGGCCACCACGTCCGCGAAGACGCCAACCGTCACCTGGATGGTGAGGCTCGGCTCGCGCATGCGCGCCGGCATCAGCAGCGCGATCGAAACCAGCGTGTACATCGCCACTGTCGGCACCACGATGTTAGGCGCCAGCGTGCCGAGGTTGAAGAAGCGGTTGAGGAATACGAATGCGAGGGAGACCAGCAGCGCGAGGACGACGCGATAGCCGCAGAAGACCGTGAGCGTTCGCCAGGTGACCTCGTCGGCCTCGACGATCAGCCTGGTGGCGCGGATCTCCGTCAGGGCTTGCACTGCGGGTTGTTGAGGCACACCAGCTTGCCGCCTTCTTCCCGCGCCTCGCTGCGCGGCATGTTCACCGCGCAACGCGAGCATTGCACCATGTCCTCGGCCTTGGGCAGCGCATCGGCGGGCTTGTCGTCCTTGACGCGCGCGCGGAAGAACCCGCGGAACAACAGGTAGACCAGGAACGCGATGAAGAGGAGGAAGAGGATTCGTGGCATGGCGCACGAATTTTACGGCAGTTCCACCTCGAACCGCACTCCGCCGGCGTACGGCAGGTTTTCGGCCCGTACCTTGCCGCCGTGGAATTCGGCCACGAGGCGCACGATGTAGAGCCCGAGACCGAGGTGCGCGCCCTCCGGGGACTCGACCGGCCCACGCAGGGAAACCATGGAATCGAAGAGCCGCGAGCGCGCCGGCTCCGGCAGCGGCGGGCCGGAGTTCTCCACCGCCAGCAGTGCGCCGCCTGCCTTCGCCGCGAGCGTCACGCGGATGGGAGTGCCTTCAGGCGCGAAGTCGTGGGCGTTGTCGGCGAGTTTGTCGAGCATCTGCGCGAAAGCGTCAGGCACGCCGTTGAACCACAGCGCAGCTTCGGGGCGTTCGAGCTGGAACTCCCGCGGCGCGTAGACCGATCGGTAACCTTCCACGCAGCCGGCGACCACGGCGGCGAGGTCGAAGCGCTCGCGCTCCGCGCTCTCCAGCATGCGTTCCAGGCGCGTGGCCTCCGACAATCGCGAGATCAGCGTGGCCAACCGCGCCACGCCCTCGCCCGCGCGATCGACGTAGACACGCGCATCGGCCGGCAGCACCTGCGCCTTGAGGTTGTCGAGCGAGGATCTCACCACGGCTACGGGCGTGCGCAGCTCGTGCGAGAGGCGCCCGGCCATCGCTTCCAGGTACGCGTTGTATTCGCGCAGGCGCTGCATCACGCCCGCCATGGTGCGCGAGAGATCGCCGATCTCGTCGTTGGCATCCGAAGGCGTGATCGGCGCCAGCAGCCGGCCCTGTGAATCGATGGCGGCTTCCGCGTCCGCGTGCAGGCGGCGGATGCGGCCCGTAAGGCGCGTGGCGAAGGCCAGCAGGATGAAAAGCGCAGCTCCCACCACCGCCAGCGTGACAACAAGAAGTTTCTCCAGCGCCGATTGCTTGAGGATCTGGATCGATCCGGTGGTCTCTTCCACCACCACGGCGCCGACGATGTCGTCACCGACGAAGATGGGCTGCGCGGCCGATAGGATTGCTACATCGCGATTGACGGTGCCGCGCCACAGCGGCGCGCCGGAGACCCCGATCAGGGCGCGATCGATCTGCTCGCGCACCGGCTTGCTTTCGTCACCCACCGCCACGCGAGGCGTGGGCACCACCAGTGCGGCGACGGACTTCAACCATCCGCTGGTGGCGGGCGCCTGTTCCCCGAGGCTGCCGGAGAGGCCGCGCACTCGCGAGCGCGCATCGATCACCCATAGTCTCGTGCCGCGCCGCCCCATGATGGTCAACAGGCGCTCGATTTCTTCCGACGGGTGATAGGCGTTGCCAAGCTTGGCGACGGCCTGCGTGTCCGCCGCCGCGAACAGCGCCACGATGCGGCGGCGCT
>JBDSMR010000102.1:0-67574 GCA_039915735.1 Usitatibacter sp.
ATGAAGGTGAGGGTGCCCGCTTCGGCGCCGCCAACGCCCCCGGAGACGGGTGCATCCACCATCGGACACTGCTTCGCCTTGGCGTCCATCGCCACTTCGCGTGCGGTGAGGGGATCGATGGTGGAGCAATCCACCAGCAACGTACCGGGGGCGATGCCGGCGAGGATTCCGTACTCGCCACCGTAGGCCGAGCGCACGTGGGGTGAGGAAGGCAGCATCGTCACCAGCATATCCACGCCGCGCGCGCAGTCGATGGCGGAGGTGGCGACCTCGACGCCTTTTTCCATCGCCAGGCGCTTGACCGGCTCGGCCATCACGTCGTGCAGTCGCAGTTCGTGGCCCGCCTTGAGCAGGTTGCGGGCCATGGGAGCACCCATATGGCCCAATCCGATGAATCCGATTTTCATGATGGTCTCCCTCTCCCCTGGGAGAGGGCCGGGGAGCGGGTTGGTCTATTTGATCGAAATGGTCGTGTGGATACCGCCGCCCGTCGTCTCGTCGTCGAACCAGCGCGAGGTGACGGTCTTCACCTGGGTGTAGAACTGCACCGCCTGCTTGCCGTAGGGGCCGAGGTCCCCCAGCTTCGAGCCGCGGGAGCCGGTGAACGAGAAGTACGGCACCGGGACGGGGATCGGCACGTTGATGCCCACCTGGCCCACGTCGATCTCGTTCTGGAACTTGCGCGCCACGGCGCCCGACTGCGTGAAGAGGCCCGTGCCGTTGCCATACGGATTGGCGTTCACCAGTGCGATCGCCTCATCGAGGGTGTCCACGCTCACCAGCACCAGGACCGGGCCGAAGATCTCTTCCTTGTAGATCACGTGCTCCGGCTTCACGCCGGAAAACACCGTGGGGGCGATGAAATTGCCGCTGTCGTAGCCCGCCACCTTGGGGTTGCGCCCGTCGAGCTCCAGCTTGGCGCCTTCCTTCACACCCTGCTCGATGTAGCCCTCGATGCGCTTCTTCGCCTGCTTCGAGATCACCGGCCCCAGGTCGGCGCCCGCCTCGTGGCCCGCATTGACCTTGAGGCTCTTCGCCTTGGCCACGATGTCGGGGATCCACTCGCTGGCCTTGCCGACCAGCACCGCGACGGAGGTGGCCATGCAGCGTTGCCCCGCGGCACCGAACCCGGCCCCCACCAGCGCATTGAGCGAGTGCTCCTTGTTCGCGTCCGCCATCACCACCGCGTGGTTCTTGGCGCCCATCATGCATTGGGCCCGCTTGCCGTGCTCGCTCGAGAGCTTGTAGACGTGCTCGCCCACGTGACAGGAGCCGACGAAAGAGACGGCTTTCACCGTGGGGTGGCTGCAAAGGGCGTCAACCGCTTCCTTGCCGCCGTGGATCACGTTCAGCACGCCGGGCGGCACGCCTGCCTCAAGGGCCAGCTCGGCCAGGGCCATGGTGGTCATCGGGTCCTGCTCCGAGGGCTTCAGCACGAACGTGTTGCCAGTGACGATCGCCATCGGGAACATCCACAGCGGGATCATCGCGGGGAAGTTGAACGGGGTGATGCCGGCGCAGACGCCGATCGGCTGGCGGATGTAGTAGGTGTCGACGCCGTTGGCTACCTGCTCGGCGAACTCGCCCAGCGAGAGGGTGCCGATGGAGCAGGCGTGCTCGACGACTTCGAGGCCACGGAAGACGTCGCCTTCCGCATCGGGCAGCGTCTTGCCCTGCTCGGCGGTGAGGCACGCGGCGAGTTTCTTCATGTCGCGGCGAATGAGCTCCTGCAGCTTCAACATGACCCGCGCGCGCGCCCCGATCGGGGTGTTTTTCCAGGTCTTGAAGGCCCTGGCGGCGCAGGCGACGGCCTCGTCCACCTCGTCCTTGCCACACATCGGCACTCGGGCCAGGACTTCCTGGGTGGCGGGGTTGACGACGTCGCGCCATTCCTTCGCCTTGGATTCGACAAACTTGCCGTCGATCAGCAGCTTCACCGTGGGGACCACTTTTGACATCGATTGGGGATTGGCTGCCATCGAATTCTCCTTTTACCGAGCGAGGGCAAATTATAATTGAACCCGCCCCCCAAGCCGCGCCTCGCTGAGGAAGATAGCCCCATGACCATGAAACCGCTACTTGCCGCTGCCGCGTGCCTCCTCGCCGTGGCCCTGCCGGCGCAATCGCAACCCTTCCCGACGAAAACCGTGAAAATCATCGCGCCGGTGCAGCCCGGGGGCGGCGTGGACCTCGTCGCCAGGACCGTCGCCGAGCAGCTCACCAAGGCGATGGGGCAGACGTTCATCGTGGAGAACATTTCCGGCGGTGGTGGCGTGATCGCCTCGCAGACGGTGGCGCACGCCGCGCCTGACGGTTACACACTGATGGTGGGCTATGTCGCCACCCACGGCACCAATCCCGCCACGCGCAAGCTTCCGTACGACGCGGTCAAGGATTTCACGGCCATCGCGATGGTGGGGGGCACGCCGAACGTGCTGGTCGTGAACCACGCCTTGCCGGCCACGGACCTGAAGTCGCTGATCGAATACGCGAAGAAGAACCCCATCAGCTATGGCTCCTCTGGCGCCGGTTCGCTCACGCACCTGGCGATGGAGCAGCTCAAGCTCGCCGCCGGTTTCGATGCCGTGCACGCGCCGTACCGCGGCATCGGCCCCGCGATCACCGACGTGCTCGGTGGGCAGACGCAGATGATGATGCCCGGGCTGGCTGCGGCGCTGCCGCACATCAAGGGCGGAAAGATGCGCCCGATCGCCGTCACCGGCCTCAAGCGCCATGCGCTGCTGCCCGATACGCCGACCTTCGAGGAGCTGGGATTCAAGGGATTCGACGGCGTCCAGTGGTACGGCATCGTCGGTCCCGCGAAAATGCCCGCGGACATCACCAGCAAGCTCAATGACGAGATCAACAAGGCGCTGGCCACGCCGGAGCTGCGCCAGCGTCTCGCAGGCGAAGCGCTGGAAGTGATGCCGATGGAGCCCGCGCAGTTTGCGAAATTCATCGAGGCCGACATCGATCGCTGGACCCGGCTGGCCCGGTCGCGCAACATCAAGCTGCAAGACTGATGGCTCGAAACACCAAAGTCGAGGCCGACCACAACGCGCCACCCGTCACGCGGATCCTCGCGGAGTTCGCAGCCACGCATCCCTCGAAGGGTTGGTCCGATGAGGTCGAGCACGAGGCGCACCGGACGTTCCTCAACTGGGTGGGTTGCGCTGTGGGTGCTGCGAATCATGAATCAGCGCAGGCCGCGATCGATGCGGCCAATGAGCTCGAGCCCGCGCCGCAGGCGAGTGTATTGGGCCGTCCTGAGAAGGTGGACATGGCCAGCGCCGCGCTCATAAACGGCATCACTTCGCACACCTTCGACTTCGACGACACGCACCTCAAGACCATCATCCATCCGGCGGGTCCCGTCGCCTCCGCGTTGCTCGCGTTGGCCGAGAAGGAAGGTTCCTCGGGGCGCGCGCTCATCGATGCGCTGGTGCTCGGCATCGACGTCTCGTGCCGCATGGGCAATTGCATTTACCCCGAACACTACGACCGCGGCTGGCACATCACCGGCACCACCGGCATGCTCGGCGCCGCGGCCGGTTGCGCGCGCCTGCTGGGCATGGATGACACGAAGACGCAGATGGCGCTTGGCATCGCCGCCTCCCAGCCCGTGGGACTGCGCGAGCAGTTCGGCACCATGACCAAGCCGTTTCATCCGGGTGCCGCAGCGCGCGCGGGGCTCACCTCGGCATTGCTGGCGCGGCACGGCTTCACCGCCAGCAGCAAGGCGCTGGAGGCGCCGCGTGGCTTCGCACAGGTGGTCTCACCCAAACACGACTGGAAGGAGGTGACCAGCGAGCTGGGCCAGCGCTTCGAGATTTCCTTCAACACCTACAAGCCATTCGCCTGCGGCATCGTGATCCATCCGACCATCGATGCGGCCACCCAGCTGCGCGCACAGGGTGTGACCGCAGAGAACGTCGACCGCGTCGAGCTCAAGGTGCACTCGCTGGTGCTCGAACTCACCGGCAACAAGGAGCCGCAGGATGGCCTGCAGGGCAAGTTCAGCGTTTATCACGGCTTCGCCGCCGGCCTCATCTTCGGCCGTGCGGGCGAGGGTGAATACGACGACCACATCGTGACGCGCGAAGACATGGTGGCGTTGCGCCGCAAGGTCGTCGCCACCGTGGACGATTCCATCGACGAAGCAAGTGCGGACGTGACGGCGGTGCTCAAGGACGGCCGCCGCGTGCACGTCTTCGTGGAACATGCCATCGGTTCGCTGGAAAAGCCGCTCAGCGATGCGCAGCTCGAGGCGAAATTCCATTCGCTGGCGGATCCGGTGATTGGTGCGGCGAAGACCGGCCAGCTGATCAAGGCGTGCTGGGATGTCGCGGGAGCCAAGGACCTCCGTGGGCTCACGGCGCTGGCGCGCCCATGAGCGCGCGCCCGAAGATCGTCATCCTCGACGACTACGAGGATTCCCTGCGCGGCACCGCGGACTGGAAACCGGTCGAGGCGCTGGCCGACGTCACCTTCCACACGACGCGCCTGCGTGGCGAGGTGCTCATGGAGGCGATCAAGGATGCCGATGCCATCGCGCTGATCCGCGATCGCACGCCGTTCAGGGCGGACCTCGTCGCCAAGCTGCCGAAGCTCAAGTTCTTCGCCTTCACCGGCGTACGCAATACCACCATGGACCTCGAGGCCTTCAAGGCTCGCGGCATCCCGGTGACACACACCGTGATGGGCTCCTCGAAGGAAAGCACCAGCGAGCAGGCCTGGGCATTGATCTTCGCGGCCGCCAAGCGCATGGAGGAATACACGGTGTTGATGCGCGCTGGCGGATGGCGCGACGGCAAACGCCTGCCGCTGGTGCTGGCCGGCAATCGCCTCGGGCTCATCGGCCTGGGTGGCATCGGCAAGCGCATGGCCATCGTCGGCGCGGCGTTGGGCATGGAAGTGGTGGCGTGGAGCCCGCACATGACGCCGGAGCGCGCGGCCGAAGGCGGCGCGAAATCGGTCGACCTGGAGGAGTTGCTGCGCACATCGAAGGTGGTGAGCCTGCACCTGGTGCCGAGCGAGCCCACACGCAAGCTGCTGAACGCCGAGCGCCTGGCGATGATGGGCGAGGGCTCGATCCTGGTGAATACCGCGCGCTCCGCGCTGATCGACATGGCGGCGTTGCCCGCGGCGCTGGATCGAGGCCGGCCGGCAATGGCTGCGCTGGATGTATTCGACGACGAGCCGGTGCCCTCGGATCACGCGCTCCTCAAGCGAGAGGACGTGGTCCTGACGCCGCACCTGGGTTTCGTGGTGGATCCGGTGTTCAGCGAGTTTGGGCCGAACATCGTCGAAAACCTGATGGCGTGGCTGCAGGGAAAACCGCAGCCACGCCTGCTGCTGGAGCCGATCAGGCCTTAGGCTTGTAGGCGCCGCAGGCGAAGATCAAACCGTCGTATTTTTCCCAGTACATGCGCTTGGGTTCGATCTTCTTCTGCACCGGGTTGTAGAAGGTGAAGTCCTGCCAACCGCTATCCGCCTTCTGCGCGGCCTCCATGCGTTCCTTGATGTGGTATTTTCCGTCGCCGTCGCGCAGCTCCATCATGTTCTTGCCCACCATCTTCGGGTTGATGTGCGCAAGCGCGTCGGCATTGGGCGTGTAGACCGTGATGTAGAGGTCGCGGTCGACGAAGAGACCGGGGTTCTTGTTGAACTCCACGATCGCCTTCTCCTTGCCGTTCTTCTTGTAGTACGCGATGGCCTTCTTCACCATCGCCTCGGCCTCCTGGGTGGTGCCGGGTTGCACCGGCGCCTGGGCATGGGCCGCGAGCGTGAAAAACGCGACGGCGATGGCGGCGAAATATGAATAGACGTGTTTCATCCTGCGGTCTCCCCTGGGGTTGTTATGTGCTGCAGTCTAAGCGCGGCCCGGGCCAGGCGACAAACTACAGCTGTAGGCTCAGGGATCGCGGAAGCTCACCAGCACCGCGTCGGCCGGCACCAGTTGGTTCTCGACGAACGCCACGCGATTGATGATGCCGTCGCGCGGGCTCACGATGGTGTGCTCCATCTTCATGGCTTCCAGGATCATCAGCGCCTGGCCCTTCTTCACTTCGTCGCCGGCCGCCGCCATCACCTTGACGACACGCCCCGGCATCATCGCCGTCAGGCGTGCATCGGGCATGGCGTCGACGGGCTCGTAGTGGAACGGGTCGACCAGCGCGATCGAGAAGCGGCCCTGCGGGGTGACCGCGGAGATGTCGTCGCCGGAGCGTGATACCTGGGCGAAGTAGGTTTCGTCGTCGAGGGAAATCTGCAGGCGGTCCGCGCCCGAGGGGCGGAGCACGACGCGATGGGTGCGGCCATCAACCGTCACCATGGCGTGGCCCGCGTGCATCACCGCATCGACGCTTACCTGGCTGCCGTCGGCGCGGCGGAATTCCATGCGGCGCAACGCTGGCTGGTTCAGTCGCCAGCCGCCGGTGTCGTTCCAGGGCGAGGCGGGTGCGGCGTCGATGTCCATCTGTTCGTCGAGGAAGACGCGCGAGGCCGCGGCTACCAGCGCTTCCAGCGGCACTTCGGATTCCGAGGGCAGCAGCTCCGCGCGATGGCGTTCGATGAAGCCGGTGTCGGTCTCGCCGGCAAGGAAGGCTGGATGGCGCACGACGCGCTCGAGGAAGGCGAGGTTGGTCTTGACGCCCAGCAACGTGGTTTCGGCGAGCGCGGACTGCATGCGGCGCGCGCTTTCCGCGCGATCGTCGCCCCAGGTAATGAGCTTGGCGATCATCGGATCGTAGAAGACGCTCACCTCGTCACCTTCGCGCACGCCGGTATCGAGCCGCACGTCGCCTTCATCGTCGTCGAGGTGCGAGCCGGCGGGGGCGCGCATCACCTCGATGGTGCCGGTCTCGGGCAGGAAGTTGTTGGCGGGATTCTCGGCGCACAGGCGCACCTCGATGGCATGTCCACCGGAGAAGATTTCGTTCTGGCGCAGCGGCAGCTCCTCGCCCGCGGCCACCCGCAGCTGCCACTCGACGAGATCCTCGCCGGTGATCATCTCGGTGACCGGGTGCTCCACCTGCAGGCGCGTGTTCATCTCCATGAAGAAGAACTTGCGGTCGGCTCCGACGATGAACTCGATGGTGCCGGCGCCGCGATAACCGATGGCCCGCGCTGCGGCCACGGCAGCGCTGCCCATGGCATCGCGCATCGCATCGTCGAGGAAAGGAGAGGGCGTTTCCTCGAGTACTTTCTGGTGGCGCCGCTGTATCGAGCATTCGCGCTCGAAAAGGTGCACGTAGTGGCCATGCGTGTCGCCAAACACCTGGAACTCGATGTGGTGCGGGCCTTGCACGTAGCGCTCGAGCAGCACGGCTTCATCACCGAAGGCGTTTTTCGCCTCGCGCCGCGCCGATTCCAGCTGCGGCATGAATTCGGAATCCCTGGTGACCAGCCGCATGCCCTTGCCGCCGCCACCGGCGACCGCCTTGATCAGCAACGGGTAGCCGATCATCGTGGCCTTGGAAGCGAGCAGTCGGTCCTCCTGGCTTTCGCCGTGATATCCCGGCACCACTGGCACCCCGGCTTTTTCCATGATCACCTTGGCGCGATCCTTGAGCCCCATCTTCTCGATCGCCTCGGGCGTAGGCCCGATGAAGGTCAGGCCCGCAGCCTCCACGGCACGTGCGAAATCCTCGTTCTCGGAGAGAAACCCGTAGCCGGGATGAATGGCCTGCGCGCCGCTGGATTTTGCTACCTCGATGATCCTGTCGCCGCGAAGGTAGGAGTCGGCGGGGCGGGGCCCGCCAATCTCATAGGCCTCGTCCGCCATCTCCACGTGTAGTGCATGCGCATCGATGGAGGAATGGACCGCCACCGTGCGGATGGCGAGGCGGCGGCAGGTGCGGATGACGCGGCAGGCGATTTCGCCGCGATTGGCGATGAGGATCTTGGAGAACATGGCGTCAGGATCAGTGCGTCGTTTGGCGCATTGTCAGGGCTTCAGCGGCTTGTCCGACTCCGCCACCTGGGGCGGCCGCGGGATCCACGAAGGCTTGCGTTTCTCCAGGAACGCAGCGACCCCTTCGCGCCCTTCGGGCGAGGAGCGGATGCGGGCGATGCGCTCCGCGGTATCCTGGATCAGCTCGCTGTGCACCGGCTTGTTCGCCACCGCGCGGATCAGTTCTTTCGCCTCGCGCACGGCCACCGGGCCTGCGACCAACAGCGCTTCCACCATCGCGCCAAGGCGCTCGTCCATGTCGGCGTCGTCGATCGCCAGTTCATGCACCAGCCCCAGCCGCCACGCCTGGCCGGCATCGAAGAGCTCGCCGGTGAGGAAATAGCGGCGCGCCGCGCGCTCGCCGATCGCCGCGACGACGTAGGGCGAGATCACCGCGGGGATCAGGCCGAGCTTTACTTCCGAAATCGAGAAGGTTGCAGCCTGCGTCGCCACCGCGATGTCGCAACACGCCACCAGCCCCACGCCGCCGCCATATGCCGCGCCATGCACGCGCGCGATGGTGGGCTTGCGCAGGTGGGCGAGGGTGCGCATCAGCGCGCCGAGCGCCATCGCGTCGCGCTGGTTCTGTTCCTTCGAGAAGCCCGACACGCGCTTCATCCAGTGGAGGTCGGCGCCCGCGGAAAACGACTTGCCCGCGCCGGCCAGCACGACGACGCGCACGGCATCGTCCGCTTCCATGTCGCGCAGCGCCTGGGTGAGGTCGGCGATGAGCACGTCGTCAAAGGCGTTGTGGCGTTGCGGACGATTGAGGGTGACGAGCCCGACGGGGCCCTGGAGTTCAACGGCTAGGCTGGTTTCGTGGGTCATCACATGCGGAACACGCCGAAGCGCGTTTCCTCGATGGGTGCGTTGAGGGAGGCGGCGAGCGCCAGGCCCAGCACGCGGCGGGTGTCGGCCGGATCGATCACCCCGTCGTCCCAGAGGCGCGCGGTGGCGTAATAGGGGTGGCCCTGGCGCTCGTATTGCTCGCGGATCGGCGCCTTGAATTGCTCTTCCTCTTCCTTCGACCACGTGCCCTTCTTCAATTCGATGCCGTCGCGCTTGACCGTCGCGAGCACGCTGGCGGCCTGCTCGCCGCCCATCACCGAGATGCGCGCGTTGGGCCAGGTCCAGAGGAAACGCGGATTGAATGCACGACCACACATGCCGTAGTTGCCCGCGCCGAAGGAGCCGCCGAGTATCACCGTGAACTTCGGCACCTTCGCGCACGAGACCGCCGTCACCATCTTGGCGCCGTCCTTGGCGATGCCGCCGCTTTCATATTTCCTGCCGACCATGAAGCCGGTGATGTTCTGCAGGAACAGCAGCGGGATGCCGCGCTGGCTGCAGAGCTCGATGAAGTGCGTGCCCTTGAGCGCGGACTCCGAGAACAGGATGCCGTTGTTGGCGAGGATGCCGACCTGCATGCCATGGATGTGGGCGAAGCCGGTGACGAGCGTCGTGCCGTAAAGTGCCTTGAACTCGTGGAAGTCGGAACCGTCGACGATGCGGGCGATGATCTCGCGGACGTCGAAGGGTTGGCGCGGGTCCTTCGGGACGATGCCGTAGAGGTCCTCGGCGGGGTACAGCGGATCAACGGCAGTTGTCGCCCCCGCGTCGGCGGGGGCCCAATTTCGCGGTGACGTATGCCGGATGATTTCCCGCGCGATCGCCAGCGCATGGCGGTCGTCATCGGCGAGATGATCGGTGACGCCGGAGGTTCGTGAGTGAACGTCACCGCCGCCCAGCTCCTCGGCCGTCACGACTTCTCCCGTGGCCGCCTTCACCAGCGGCGGGCCGCCAAGGAAAATCGTGCCCTGGTTCTTCACGATGATCGACTCGTCGCACATCGCGGGCACGTAGGCGCCGCCGGCGGTGCAGGAGCCCATCACCACGGCAACCTGGGGAATGCCCGCTGCCGAGAGGTTGGCCTGGTTATAGAAGATGCGGCCGAAATGTTCCTTGTCGGGGAAGACCTCGTCCTGCAGCGGCAGGAAGGCGCCGCCGGAATCCACGAGGTAGATGCACGGCAGGTGGTTCTGCGCCGCGATTTCCTGCGCACGCAGGTGTTTCTTTACCGTCATCGGATAGTAGGTGCCGCCCTTGACGGTTGCGTCGTTGGCGACGATCACGACCTCGCGCCCTTCGACGCGGCCGATGCCGGTGATCACGCCCGCGGAAGGCGCGCCATTGTCGTACATCCCATGTGCCGCGAGCTGCGACAGCTCGAGGAAAGGCGTGCCTGGGTCGAGAAGGGCGCGAACGCGTTCACGCGGCAGCAGCTTGCCTCTGGCGGTGTGTTTCTTCTGCGCATCGGGTCCGCCGCCTGCGGCGACCTTCGCGACTTCCGCGCGCAGCCCGGAGGCGAGGGCACGGTGATGCTCGACGTTCGCCTGGAATGCGGGCGAGCCCGGGTCGAGCCGGCTCTTGATGGTCGGCAATGGGTCAGGCCTTGATGAAGGGTCGGTAGGAAAGGCGCAGCGCGATGGTGACGAGTGTGGCGCCCAGGAACCAGCGCATCTCGCCGCCGAAGAAGAGTTGCAGCGCGCCCATGGCCATCGGGATCTCGCACAGCGCGCCGCCGATGGCCAGCGCCTTGGCGAGCCTGGTGCGGATCGCGGGATCGGGCACGCCTTTCAAACGCACCGCCTTGTCATCCGCGTTCAGCAGCATCTTGAAGGTGCGCATGTAGAGCAGGGCGGGCACGACGCCCAGCAACACACCCGCCATGGCGTAGCGCTGCCAGTCCAGCGCCACGGTGAAGGGCGAAGTCAGGTTGCGCATGAAGACCGTGACCACGCCGGCCAGCACCAGGGTGCCAATCATCTGGGCGACCCAGGAGGCGATGAGCTTCTGGCGCTCGTGCTGCGATGCGTTGGCGCTCATTCGGCCAGGCCGCGCGCGATGAGCATGCGCTGGATCTCGCTCGTACCCTCGTAGATCTGCGTGATGCGGGCGTCGCGGTAGTGGCGCTCGACTGGATAGTCGGCGAGGTAGCCGTAGCCACCGTGGATCTGGATCGCCTTGCTGCAGACCCACTCCGCGAGCTCGGACGCGTAAAGCTTGGCCTGCGAGGCTTCAGAGAGGCAGGCAATGCCTTCGGTGCGCATGCGGGCGGCGTGATGGATCATCAGGCGCGCCGCATTGATGCGCGTGTGCATGTCGGCGAGGTAGTTGGCGATCGACTGGTGCTCGTTCAGCTTCTTGCCGAACTGCGTGCGGTCCCTGGCGTAAGCGAGCGCCGCTTCGAAAGCCGCGCGCGCGATGCCAAGGGCTTGCGCCGCGATGCCGATGCGGCCGCCTTCGAGGTTCGAGAGCGCGATGGCGAGACCCTTGCCGCGCGGACCGAGCAGGTTGGCCTCGGGAATCTCACAGCTCTCGAGCGATATCGCGCAGGTGTCGGAGGCGCGGATGCCGAGCTTGTGTTCGAGCTTCTGCGGATTGAACCCGGGCGTATCGGTCGGCACGATGAATGCGGACAAGCCCTTCTTGCCGAGCTCCGGATCGGTGACCGCAAACACGATGGCAACCGCAGCGCGCTTGCCATTGGTGACGAACTGCTTGGAGCCGTCCAACACCCACTTGCCCTGTTTCAGGACGGCGCGAGTCCTGAGGTTGTTGGCTTCACTGCCGGCCTGCGGTTCCGTGAGGCAGAAGCAACCGACCTTGCGGCCCGCGGCCATGTCGGGAAGCCACGCCTGTTTCTGTTCCGGCGTGCCCCAGGCCAGGATCGGCCCGCAGCCTACGGAGTTGTGCACGCTCATGAGCGTGGCGGTTGATGCGCAGCCCGCGGCGATTTCTTCCATTGCGAGCGCGTAGGCGACGTAATCGGAGAAGGTGCCGCCGAATTCCTCAGGGACCACCATGCCCAGCAATCCGAGATCGCCCAGCTTGGCGACAACCTCGTCGGGGATCCAGCCTTCCTCGTCCCATTTGCCCGCGTTGGGGGCGAGTTCACCTTGAGCGAACTCGCGTGCCATGTCGCGGATCATGCGCTGCTCTTCGGAGAGGAAATCGGTATGCGAGCGCGTGAGCATCTTTACTTGGCGTCGGGGTCCCGCAGTTCGGCCTTGCGGTTCATGTCGTCAGCCATCTTCTTCGCGTTTTCGTTGGCCGTGACTTCGCGTCCGCCGTAGTCGCGCTTCTTGGCGCGTTCCGTGGCCTGCGCCTGTTCGGTGGCGGCATCAACCTTGGGTTGCGCGGGCTTGCCGCAGCCGGCGCACAGCAGCGCCACGAGGACGGCTGCCAGTGCGCCGGTGCGGGCGAAGCTCATGCGCGTACTGCCTTCACGCGTTGGCGGATGTCCGCCCGAACCTTCGGCGGCAGGTGGTTCCAGCGAACTCCCGCAACCGCGCCGGCGAGGGCCAGGCAGGCGGGGACGCTATTGCGCTCCGGGTGGGCGCGGCGCAGCTGCAGCCAGGCGTCCCAGAAGCCGACGCGCATCAGGGCCTCGAGGGAATCGATGCCGACGTTGCGCAGTTCCACAGCGAGGTTGGCGCCGATGTTCGGCGTGCGCTCGATGGGTGTAGTGGTGCTTGTGGTCATTACAGGATCTCCAGTGCTAGTGCCGTTCCTTCACCGCCGCCGATGCAGAGCGCGGCGATCCCCTTTTTCCCTCCGCGCTTGCGCAGCGCGTAGATCAGTGTCGTGATGATTCTTGCGCCGGTCGCCCCGATCGGGTGCCCCAGGGCCACGGCGCCGCCATTCACGTTCACCTTGTCGGCCGGAATGCCGACATCCTTCATCGCGGCCATAGCGACCACCGCGAATGCTTCGTTCACCTCGAAAAGATCGACGTCGGAAACTTTCCAGCCGGCCTTGTCGAGGACCTTCTTGATCGCGCCCACGGGCGCGGTCGTGAACCATTCGGGCTCGTGCGCGTTCGACGCATACGCGACGACGCGGGCGAGGGGCTTCACGCCGCGTCTCTTCGCCTCCGATTCCGTCATCATCACCAGCGCCGCGGCACCGTCGGAGATCGACGAAGAGGTGGCGGCGGTGACGGTACCGTCCTTGTTGAAGGCGGGGCGCAGGGTCGGGATCTTTTCGATGTTGACCGAGAAGGGCGTCTCGTCTTCGGAGACAACCTCGTCACCCTTGCGGCCCTTGACCGTGACGGGCGCGATCTCGTCGACGAAGAGCCCGCCCTTCGAGGCGCCGACCGCGCGCGTGGTGGATTCCTTGGCGTAGGCGTCCATCTCCTCGCGCGTGAAGCCGTATTTCTTCGCGGTGGCGTCAGCGAAGGTGCCCATGGGCTTGCCGTCGTAGGCGTTCTCCAGGCCGTCGAAAGCCATGTGGTCGAGGACCTGGCCGTGGCCGTAGCGGATGCCGCCGCGGCCTTTCGGCAGCAGGTGCGGCGCGTTGGTCATGGATTCCATGCCGCCCGCCACGACGACGGTGGCCTGGCCCGCGGAGAGCTGGTCGAAGGCCATCATCGCGGCCTTCATCGCCGAGCCGCACATCTTGTTGATCGTGGTCGCCGGCGTGGTGTTGTCCAGGCCGGCGCCGAGGGCCGCCTGGCGCGCGGGCGCCTGGCCCTGGCCCGCCCCGAGCACGTTGCCGAAGATGACCTCGTCGACTTCGTTGGACTTGAGGCCGGCCTGCTCGACCGCTGCCCTGATTGCGACCGCACCCAGCTGCGAGGCGGTCATCGAGTTGAACTTGCCCTGCATCGAGCCGATGGGGGTGCGCTTGGCGCCGACGATCACGATGTTTTCAGCCATGGTTTTCTCCTGCCTTTCCGGTCCCTAGACCGATTCTTCGAACAACTCGCGCCCGATGAGCATGCGGCGAATCTCGTTGGTGCCCGCGCCAATGTCGTACAGCTTTGCGTCGCGCAGCAGGCGACCGGCGGGGAATTCGTTGATGTAGCCGTTGCCGCCGAGGCACTGGATCGCCTCGAGCGCCACTTGCACGGCGTTCTCGGAGGAGAACAACAGGCAGGCGGCGGCATCCTTGCGGGCGGCGCGGCCACGGCCGGCGTCGAGCGCCTGCGCGGTGCGATAGCTGAAGGCACGCGATGCCTGCAGCTTGGTGTACATGTCGGCAATCTTGCCCTGCATCAGCTCGAACGTGCCGATCGCCTGTCCGAACTGCTTGCGCTCGTGCATGTACGGCAGCACGAGGTCCATCGCGGCCTGCATGATGCCGAGAGGTCCACCGGAGAGCACGGTGCGCTCCGTATCGAGGCCCTTCATCAGGACCTTCGAGCCCGCGTTCAGGGCGCCGAGGATGTTCTCCTCGGGAATCTCGCAATCCTGGAACACCAGCTCACAGGTGTTGGAGCCGCGCATGCCGAGCTTGTCGAGTTTCTGGGCGGTGCTGAAGCCCTTCATGCCCTTCTCGACGATGAAGGCGGTCATGGCCTTCGATCCCTGTTCCTTTGGCGCCGTGCGCATGTAGACGATGAGTACGTCGGCATCCGGCCCGTTGGTGATCCACATCTTGTTGCCGTTGGCGACCCAGCGGTCGCCCTTCTTCTCGGCCTTGCACGCCATGGAACCGACGACGTCGCTGCCGGCGCCGGCTTCGCTCATCGCCAGGGCGCCGACGAATTCACCGGAGCACAACTTCGGCAGGTATTGATTGCGTTGCGCCACGCTGCCGTTGAGGAAAAGATTATTGACGCAGAGATTCGAGTGCGCGCCGTACGAAAGGCCGACCGAGGCGGAGGCGCGGGAAACTTCTTCCATCGCCACCAGGTGGGCGAGGTAGCCCAGGCCGGTGCCACCATGTTCTTCCGGGACGGTCATGCCGAGCAGGCCGAGCTCACCCAGCTTGACCCACATGTCGGCGGGAAATTCGTTCTTCTGGTCGATTTCGGCGGCGCGGGGGGCGAGCTCCGTGTCGCACATGCGCTTCACGGTGTCGCGAAGTGCGTCGAAGTCCTCTGTGAGGTGGGTATCGAACAGCATTTGCGGCTAGCCTTTTGGGACGCCGGATCGAGGAGTGTAATTATAGCTCGCCAGGCGACCCTTTGCCGCCTGCAGCAGCAGGGTCACTTAGCTGTCATTCGGATGGCGCCGTCGAGGCGGATCACCTCTCCGTTCAGGACCTCGTTTTCGATGATGTGGCGCACCAGTGCCGCATATTCCTCGGGCTTGCCCAGGCGCGAGGGGAAGGGGACCTGGGCGCCCAGCGAGGCGCGGATTTCCTCGCTCATGCCGGCGAGCATCGGCGTGTCGAAGATGCCGGGGGCGATGGTCATCACGCGGATGCCGAAACGCGCCAGCTCGCGCGCGATCGGCAGCGTCATGCCGTTCACTCCAGCCTTGGAGGCCGCATAGGCAGCTTGGCCGATCTGCCCGTCGGTGGAGGCCACCGACGAGGTGTTGATGATCACGCCGCGCTCGCCGCTTTCGAACGCGGCCTGCGTGCTCATGCGCGCCGCGGCAAGGCGGATCACATTGAAGCTTCCGATCAGGTTGACCTTCACCGCACGCTCGAAATTCGCGAGTGAATGCGGCCCCGTCTTGCCGACGACGCGCTCGCCGGGAGCCACGCCTGCGCAATTGACCACGCCGTGGATCGCCCCGAAAGCCGAGATGCAGAGCTCGACCGCCGCGATGGTGGAGGCTTCGTCCGTCACGTCGGTGTGCACGAAGCGCGCGGTGGCGCCGAGCTGCTTCGCGACTTGCTCGCCGGCCGGATTCACGTCCGCGATGACGACGTTCGCGCCGGCCTGCGAGAGCATGCGCGCGGCCGCGGCGCCGAGGCCCGAGCCGCCGCCGGCCACGAGGAAAACCTTGTTCGGGATCAACATGTCAGCGATTGCTTTCGTTCGAAGGGTTGCGCAGGGCGACGAGGGGCAGGCCACGTTTGCGCGCCCAAGATTCCCAGTTTTCCGCGCTGTCGGTGGCGAACCTTTCGCGCAGCGCATTCACTTCAAGGGACTCGACTCCAAGGGCGTGAGCCAGGTTCTCCGCGAAGTGCGGCTCGAGGGCCGCGATCGCGATCCAGCCGGTGCGCGTCGCGTAGACATTATATCCAGCCAGGCCGCCGCCCAGCATCGAGCCCGGCGCGGTCAGTCCTTCCTTCAGTGGTTGCGCCAACGCGCACGCGCCATCCTCGAGTGGAACCTGGACGTGCTCGCCTGCGCCGGTCCGGTCACGCGCGATCACCAAGGCGAGCGCCGTGCTTACTGCGCGTTCCGCGCCCGCCATGTCGGCGTAGAGGGTGGCGGGCATTGAGGGCGGCGCGAGCAATCCGTGGATCGCGAGATAGGTGAGGTCATGGCCCGGCAGTTCCTCGTCGGGCGCCGGATGTCCGGTGATCGCGACATGGCAGAGGCGTGGATGGCGCGCCGTGAGCATGTCGGCGCTGAGACCGAGCCGCGACAACGCGGAGGGGCGCTGCGCGGTGACGAGCAGGTCCGCATTCTCGAGCGCGTCGCGCAATTGCGAGCGCCCCATCACGCTCTTCAGGTCGATGCGCTCGATCCTCATGCCTTCGTGCAGGCGGAGATACCACGCGGGACAGTAGTGCTCGAAGGGATCGCCTGAGGGCGGCTCCACCTTCGTGACACTCGCGCCGAGGTCGCGAAGCCGCGCACAGGCCGCGGGGCCAGGCAGGTTCAACGCAATGGTGACGACCCGCAGGCCGGCGAGCAGGTTCATGCTTAAATTCTATATGGCTGTCGCTTTTCCTTCGTCGATGCGCGTGCTGGTGCGCGGTTGGCTCAACTGCAACCAGGTCGTGATGCTCGCCTCCGGCGACAACACGCTCGTCGATTCCGGCTATTGCACACATCGCGAGCAGACCCTTGAATTGCTGGCGAGCCCCCACGGGCTCGATGGCGAACCGCTCGAGCGATTGATCAACACGCATTGCCACTCGGACCACATGGGCGGAAACGCCGCCGTCACGCATGCCTACGGATGCCGCGTGACGATCCCGCAAGGCGAGGTGAAGCACGTCGAGCCGTGGACGCCGCAAAGCGTCTGGATGGCGCAGTTCGACCAGAAGGCCGATCCGTTCCGCTTCGACGATACCCTCGAGGCCGGCGATTGCTTCAACGGCGGTGGCCTCGAGTGGCAGGTGCATGCCGCGCCAGGCCATGACATGGACGCGCTGATGTTCTTCGAGCCGCGCAATCGCATCCTGATCTCAGGCGATGCGCTGTGGGAGAACGGCATGGGGTTCGTGTGGCCCGAGGAGCGCGCAAATCCATTCCTCGATGCCGCGAAGGAAACACTGGCGAGGATCGAGAAGATTGATCCCGCCATCGTGATTCCAGGCCATGGCGAGCCGTTTGAGGATGCGGCTGGCGCGGTTGCACGCGTGCGCTCGCGCCTCGAAGCCTTCGCCAAGGACCCGGCGAAAAATGCGCGGCATGTCGCCAAGGTCATGTTTGTCTTCGCGTTGCTGGACCGGCAGTTGATGCCGCTTTCCGACGTCCGCGGTTACCTCGAGCATGTGCCCTGTTATCGGCAGCTCTCCGAGCGGTTCCTCGGAATGGCTCCGGCGGCGCTGGCCGAGTCGCTGCTCGCGGACCTCACTCGCGCCGGTGCGATCCGCATCTCCGGCGGCACCGTTTACCCCAACATGGCGGCTTGATACCCGCCAGGTTCGCGGTAAAAGCGCAGCCCTAACCCATGAAGTCGCGCAGTCCCTCGAGGTCGAGGATGCGGATGCCGCCGTATTCGACTTTCACGAGCCCGGACTTCTCCAGTTTCTGCAGCGCGCGATTGACGCGTTGCCGCGAGACACCCGCGAGGTAGCCGAGCTCTTCCTGCGAGAGCTGCACGTCCTTGGCCTGGTCCGGGTAGAGCAGGGGATTGAAGAGACCGGCGAGGGACCGCGCCACGCGCGCATCCGGCTCCAGCAGCCGCTCATGCTCCACCACCGCGATGAACTGTCCGAGCCGTTCGTTCAGTTGCATGAGCAGGAAGCGGTTGAAGCCGATGTCCGTGTCCAGCAGCCATTCGAAGGTCGTACGCGGCATGTAGGCGACGCGGCTCTCGCGCAGCGTCACCACGTCGTACTTGCGCGTCTTGTCCTTGAGCAGCGAGCCTTCGCCAAACCAGCCGCCGCTGGTGACACCCGTGAACGTGGTGGTCTTGCCCTCCACCGTCACGCTGGTCATCTTCACCAGCCCGTCGATGAGCCCGATCCAATGCTCCACCGGCTCGCCCTTGCGACAGACGGGGACGCCCACCGGAAGCTCGCGCACCTGCGTTTCCGCCTCGATCCGGGAGACCTGGCGTGTGGTGAGCGAGCGCGTCCAGAGCGAGGCGCGCAGCAGTTCGGAAAGGGTCTTCACGGCCTTGAATTGTCAACCAAAAGACACCCTTGCGCGAATCGGTACGGCTACACTGGGTCCATAACAGGAGGAAGCCGCCATGACGGCTATGGCAGGGACGACCGATACGTTCCCGAAGCTGCTGCTGCATCACGCCCGCGAGCGTGGCAGTGGCATCGCCATTCGCGAGAAGGATCTCGGCATCTGGCAGGCGTGGACCTGGTCGCAGATGCGGGCCGAGGTCGAGGCGCTTGCCGCCGGGCTTGCGAGGGCCGGCCTCAGGCGCGGTGCCCATGTCGCGGTGATCGGCGCCAACCGGCCGCGCCTCTACTGGACCATGACCGCGGCGCAATCCCTCGGTGCCATCCCCGTGCCTTTCTACGAGGACGCGGTCGCCAGCGAGATGACCTATGTCTTCCAGAACGCGGAAATCGCCTTCGCGGTGGTGGAAGACCAGGAACAGGTCGACAAGCTGTTCGAGATCCTTCCCGAGTGCCCCAGCCTGAAGCACATCTGGTACGACGATCCGCGCGGCCTGCGTCACTACGCGCAACCGCAGCTTGCGTCCTGTGACAGCCTGGTGGAATCGGGGCGCGAGTGGGCGAAGCAGAACCCGCGGCTGTTCGAAAGCGAGATCGCCCTGGGCGCCGGCTCAGATGCCGCGATCATGATGTACACGTCGGGTACGACGGGCCTGCCCAAGGGTGTGGTGCTTTCGCACGACAACCTCATCCTCTCGAGCCGTGCTTATGCGGAGATGGAGGGGTTGCGCGACGACGAAGAGGTGCTCGCCTACCTGCCGATGGCCTGGATCGGCCAGAACCTCTTTTCCTATGCGCAGTGGATGGTGGTGGGGTTCCGCATCAACTGCCCGGAGTCCGGGGAGACGACGCTCGCCGACATGCGCGAGATCGGACCAACCTATTACTTCGCACCGCCGCGCGTGCTGGAAGCCCTGCTCACGCAGGTCACGATCCGCATGGAAGACGCGAGCTGGATCAAGCGGCGCATGTTCGCGCACTACATGGCGTTGGCCCGGCGCGTGGGTGCATCGATCCTCGACGGCCGGCCGGTGAGCGGCCTCGATCGACTGCGTTATGCAATCGGCGACCTGCTGGTGTACGGGCCACTGCGCAATTCACTCGCCATGACGCGTGTTCGCGTCGCATACACCGCGGGGGAAGCCATCGGCCCGGACCTGTTCGTGTTCTACCGCTCGCTCGGCATCAACCTCAAGCAGCTCTACGGCTCCACGGAAACCTCGGTGATGGTCTGCGTGCAGCCCAATGGCCAGGTGAAGCCGGACACCGTGGGCCCGCCGATGAAGGGTGTCGAGGTCCGCGTGCTGGATTCCGGAGAGATCGTGCTGCGCTGCCCCGGCCTTTTCCGCGCGTACTACAAGAATGATGTCGCGACGGCCGAGGCCAAGGACGCGGAAGGCTGGTTCCACACCGGTGACGCGGGTTACTTCGACGAGGGCGGGCACCTCAAGATCATCGATCGCGCCAAGGATGTCGGCAAGCTCGCGAGCGGCGCGTTGTTCGCACCCAAATACCTCGAGAACAAGATCAAGTTCTTCCCGTATATCAAGGAGGCAGTGGCTTTCGGCGACGGGCGCGGCGAGGCTACGCTGCTGGTGAACATCGACGTGCAGGCGGTGGGTGACTGGGCAGAGCGGCGCGGCATTCCGTATTCCGGCTACACCGACCTCGCCGCCAAGCCGCAGGTCCAGGCACTGGTGCGCGATTGCATCGAACAGATGAATGCGGATCTCGCGCGCGACCCCAAGCTCGCGCACAGCCAGATCCATCGCTTCGTGATCCTGCACAAGGAGCTGGATGCGGACGACGGCGAGCTTACGCGCACGCGCAAGGTGCGGCGCGGATTCATCGGGGAGAAATACGCGACGATCGTGGATGCGCTGTACTCCGGCGTGGAGCGCTGCGTGGTCGAGGCCCAGGTGCGTTTCGAGGACGGGCGCGCGGGCATCGTGCGCGCCGACCTCCATGTCCTGGGCGCGAAGACCTTCGCGCCCGAGAACGCGAAGCGCGCCGCATGAACCTGGACGAAGCGCGCGTGGCCGATGCGGTCGGACGGAAGATCGGCGGTGTCGTCCTGGCGCTCGATGGCGTGTCGCTCGCCTTCGGCGGCGTCAAGGCGTTGACCGACGTCTCGTTCGACGTCCGCGAGCACGAGGTGCGCGCGATCATCGGACCCAATGGCGCCGGCAAGAGCTCGATGCTCAACGTCATCAACGGGGTCTACCGGCCGCAGGCGGGAAGCATCACCTTTGCAGGCAAATCGCAGCCATACATGGAGCCGCATTTCGCCGCCCGCAACGGCATCGCCCGCACCTTCCAGAGCCTGGCGCTGTTCAAGGGCATGTCGGTTCTGGACAACATGCTGGCCGGGCGCAACCTGCTCATGAAGTCGAACATCTTCCTGCAGGCGCTGCGCGTGGGGCCGGCGCTGCGCGAGGAGATCGAGCATCGCAGGCGGGTGGAGGAAATCATCGATTTCCTCGAGATCCAGCACGTGCGCAAGACGCCGGTGGGGCGCCTGCCGTACGGCCTGCAGAAACGCGTCGACCTCGGGCGCGCGCTCGCCGCGGAGCCGCGCATCCTGCTGCTCGACGAACCGATGGCGGGCATGAACGTGGAGGAGAAGCAGGACATGAGCCGCTTCATCCTCGACGTGAACGACGAGTTCGGGACCACGATTGTCCTGATCGAGCACGACATGGGCGTGGTGATGGACCTCTCCGACCGCGTGGTGGTGCTCGACTACGGCCGCAAGATCGCCGACGGCACGCCCGACGAGGTGCGCGCGAGCCAGGCCGTGATTGATGCTTACCTGGGGGTCAAACACTGATGAGCTCCGCGGCGACGCGCAACCTCACCATTGCCTTCTTCGTGCTGCTTACGCTCGGCATGATCTCCCCGCTGGCCTTCGGCAGCGCCAAACTCGCCCCCTGGCTCGAGGTCATCATCGGCGGCCTGATGTCGGGCGTGCTGTATTCGCTCGTGGCCCTGGGCCTGGTGCTGATCTTCAAGGCCTCGGGCGTGTTCAACTTCGCCCAGGGCGCGATGGTGCTGTTCGCGGCCCTCTCGCTCGTGCGCCTGATGGAGAAGATGCCTTTCATCGTGGCCCTCGCGCTCACCGTCGGCATCATGGTCGCACTGGCGTGGCTCATCGAGCGCCTGGTGCTGCGCCCGCTCGTGAACCAGGATCCGATCGTGCTCTTCATGGCGACGCTCGGCGTCGCCTATTTCATCGACGGGTTCGGCCAGACGGTGTGGGGCAGCGACATCTACACGCTGCACGTCGGCATGCCGAAGGAGCCGAAGATCCTCTTCGAGGGCACTTTCGAGGGCGGCATCCTGGTCTCGATGGAAGACGTGATCGCCGGTGTCCTGGCCGCGATCATGGTCGCGGCGCTGGCGATCTTCTTCCAGAAAACCAGCACCGGGCGCGCGCTTCGGGCAGTGGCCGACGACCACCAGGCGGCGCAATCGATCGGCATTCCGCTCAATCGCATCTGGGTCATCATCTGGAGTGTCGCGGGGTTGGTGGCGCTGGTGGCCGGCATCATCTGGGGCTCGAAGCTTGGCGTGCAGTTCTCGCTGCAGCTGATCGCGCTGAAGGCCCTGCCGGTGGTGATCCTCGGTGGCTTCACCTCGATCCCGGGCGCCATCATCGGCGGGCTCATCATCGGGCTGGGCGAGAAGGTCTCCGAGGTCTACCTCGGTCCGTATTTCGGTGGCGGGATCGAGAACTGGTTCGCCTATGTACTCGCGCTGGTGTTCCTGCTGTTCCGACCGGAAGGCCTGTTTGGGGAAAGGCACATAGATCGTGTGTAAACCGTGATCTACCGCGAAACCGGCCAGTTCAAGACCACCTACGCGTCGGACCAGCAGCTCTTTCCGATCCTGCAGGACCGCGTGTTCGTGATCGCTTTCCTGGTGTTCGCGTTCGGCGTCATGCCCTTCATCGGCACCGAGTATCTCTTCCGCGCGATCCTGGTGCCGTTCCTCATCCTGTCGCTCGCGGCCCTCGGCCTCAACATCCTCGTGGGTTATTGCGGGCAGGTTTCGCTCGGCACCGGCGGCTTCATGGCGGTAGGCGCCTATGCGGCCTACAACCTGGCGGTGCGCGTGCCGGACCTCAACCTCATCATCGTTTTCATGCTCGCGGGGGCGATCACCACCCTGGTCGGCGTGCTCTTCGGCATTCCGAGCCTGCGCATCAAGGGCTTCTACCTGGCAGTCGCCACGCTGGCGGCGCAGTTCTTCATCGACTGGCTGTTCGCCCGCGTGAAGTGGTTCACCAACGATTCGTCGTCGGGCAACGTTTCGGCGCCGCCGCTGGCGATCTTCGGCCGGGTGTTCGATTCTCCCGAGGAGAAATACCTGCTGGTGCTGGCATTCGTGTGCGTGTTCGGGCTGGTGGCACGCAACCTGGCGCGCGGCGCGATCGGCCGTTCATGGATGGCCACGCGCGACATGGATGTGGCGGCCGAGGTGATCGGCATCCGACCGATCGCGGCCAAGCTTTCGGCGTTCGCGGTCAGCTCGTTCTTCGTGGGGGTGGCGGGAGCCCTGTGGGCGTTTGTGTACCTGGGTTCGTGGGAGCCACTCGCGTTCGACGTGAACCGGTCCTTCCAGCTGCTCTTCATGGTCATCATCGGCGGGCTGGGCTCGATCCTGGGCTCGTTCCTCGGCGCGGGATTCATCGTGCTGCTGCCGTTGGCGCTGAACCAGATTCCCGGCTGGCTCGGCATCCGCCTGTCCACGGCGACCATCTCGCACGTCGAGGCGATGGTGTTCGGGGCGCTCATCGTGTTCTTCCTGATCGTGGAGCCGCGCGGCCTCGCGCGCCTCTGGGCGATCGGCAAGGAAAAGCTCCGGCTTTGGCCTTTCCCGCATTAACGCAGCACAACAAGGAGGATGGAGAGATGAAACGCACGATCAAGACCCACGCCGCCGCGCTCGCGCTCGCGCTGGCCGGCACTTTTGGTATCGCCAACGACGCGGTGGCACAGTCGTCCAACGAGATCTTCCTGCCGGTGCTGGTCTATCGCACCGGCGCCTACGCCCCGAACGGCATTCCATGGGCCGATGGCTTCGTCGATTACCTCAAGCTCCTGAATGAGCGCGACGGCGGAGTCAACGGCATCAAGCTGGCGTACGAGGAGTGCGAGACCGGCTACGCCACCGACCGCGGCGTGGAGTGCTACGAGCGCCTCAAGAGCAAGAAGCCGGTGGCGGTGAGCCCGCTTTCCACCGGCATCACCTACGCGCTGATCGAGAAGGTTCCGACCGACAAGATCGTGCTGGTCACCGCTGGATATGGCCGTGCCGATTCCGTCGATGGCAGCGTATTCAAGTACGTTTTCCCGCTGCTGGGTACCTATTGGGATGGCGCCGATATCCTGGTGCAACACGTGAAGAAGAAGGGCAGCCTCAAGGGTAAGAAGATCGCCCTCGTCTACCACGACTCTCCCTACGGCAAGGAGCCGATCCCGGTGCTGGAAGCACTGGCCAAGCGCGAGGGCTTCGAGTTGCTCAAGCTGCCGGTGACGCATCCGGGCGTGGAGCAGAAGGCGACCTGGCTGCAGGTGCGCCAGCAGCGGCCCGACTACGTCTTCCTGTGGGGATGGGGTGTCATGAACTCGACCGCGATCAAGGAAGCAATTGCGGTGTCGTATCCGCGCCTGCAGATGTATGGCATCTGGTGGGCGGCCGCGGAGCCGGATGTGATGCCGGCGGAGATGGCGGCGAAGGGTTACAACGGGTTGGCGATGGGACATTCGTCCGAGAACGATCGTCCGATCCACAAGGACATGGCCAAGTACCTCTACGCGAAGGGCAAGGGCACGGCGAGCAAGAAGGAAGAAGTCGGCTCGGTGCTCTACAACCGCGGAATGCTGTCAGCGATGATGACGGTGGAGGCCATACGCGCCGCGCAGGGCAAGTTCGGCAAGCGGGTGGTGACCGGCGAGGAAGTCCAATGGGGGGCGGAGCACCTGAACATCGACACGGCGCGCATCAAGGCGCTGGGCGTCGAAGGCATGCTCGAGCCCGTCAAGACGTCGTGCCGCGATCACGAGGGCGTTCGCAAGGCGCGCGTGCACACCTGGGACGGCTCGAAGTGGAGCTACACGTCGGAAACCTATGAGGCCGACATGAAGCTGCTGCGTCCGATGATCGAGGCCTCGGCGAAGAAATACGCGGCGGAGAAGAAGATCACGCCGCGCGATTGCTCGAAGGAGAAGTAGCGCCGTGAGCGCGGTCGCGAAACCCCTGCTGGAGGTCAACGGTATCGAGGTGATCTACAACCGTGTGATCCTCGTGCTGAAGGGGGTTTCGCTTTCCGTGCCCGATGGAAGCATCGTGGCGCTGCTGGGCGCGAATGGCGCCGGCAAGACCACGACGCTGAAGGCAGTATCCAACCTGCTGCGCGCAGAGCGCGGCGAGGTGACCAAGGGGGTGATCGAGTTTCGCGGCGAACGCGTTGATCGCCTCAATCCCGCCGACCTGGTGAAGCGAGGCGTGATCCAGGTGATGGAAGGCAGGCATTGCTTCGCGCACCTGACGGTCGAGGAGAACCTCATGACCGGCGCTTATACGAGGGGGCTCGCGCGTTCGGAGATCAAGCTGGAGCTGGAGCGTGTCTACGGCTTCTTCCCGCGCCTGAAGCAGCGGCGCACCTCACTCGCCGGCTACACCTCGGGAGGGGAGCAGCAGATGACCGCCATCGGTCGTGCGTTGATGGCGCGGCCGCGGATGATCCTGCTCGACGAGCCGTCGATGGGACTCGCGCCACAGATCGTCGAGGAGATCTTCGAGATCGTGGGCAACCTGAACAAGGTGGAGACGGTGAGCTTCCTGCTGGCTGAGCAGAACACCATGGTGGCGCTGCGCTTCGCGGACTTCGGCTACATCCTCGAGAACGGCCGCGTGGTGATGGAAGGTGCCGCGGCTTCGCTCGCCGATAACGAAGACGTGAAGGAGTTCTACCTCGGAATCTCGACCGCGGGACGCCGCAGCTTCCGCGAGACCAAGCACTACCGCCGTCGCAAGCGCTGGCTCGCATGACGGCCGGCCACTACGACGCGCTGGAGACGCGCGAGCCCCGGGAGCGCGAGCGCAACCTGATGGAGCGCCTGCCGAAGCAGGTGGCCTTCGCGGCGGCGAAGTCGCCTCATTTCGCCGCCACCCTGAAGGGCGTGGACCCCGCGTCGATCAACTCGCGCGCGGCGCTTGCGAGCCTTCCGGTCACGCGCAAGTCCGACCTCAACACGTTGCAGAAGGACATGCTGCCCTTCGGCGGCCTCAACGCGACGCCGGCGGGCGGCCTCGCGCGCATCTTCATGTCACCCGGCCCGATCTACGACCCGGAAGGCCGGCGCGCGGACTTCTGGCGCTCGGCGCGCGCCCTGTACGCCGCCGGCTTCCGCCCGGGCGACATCACGCTCAACTGCTTCTCGTATCACCTGACGCCGGCGGGGAGCATGTTCGAGACCGGCCTGCACCACATCGGGTGCGCGGTCATACCCGGTGGGGTGGGCCAGACCGAGATGCAGGCGCGCGTGATCGCGGACCTGCAGCCCGCGGGTTATGTCGGCACCCCTTCCTTCCTCAAGATCATCCTGGAGAAATGCGACGAGCTTGGCGCGGACTCCAGCTCGCTGCGCATCGCCCTGGTTTCAGGCGAGGCGTTCATGCCGCCGGTGCGCGATTTCATGCGCGAGCGTTCGATCGATTGCTACCAGGCATACGGCACCGCGGACCTCGGCCTCGTCGCCTATGAGACGCGCGCGCGCGAAGGGCTGGTAGTGAGCGAGAGCCTGCTGCTGGAGATCGTGCGCCCCGGCACCGGCGATCCGGTGAGTGATGGCGAAGTGGGCGAGGTTGTCGTCACCACCTTCAACGAGGACTATCCGCTGCTGCGCTTCGCTACCGGTGACCTTTCCGCGGCTTTGCCCGGCGTGAGCCCCTGCGGGCGCACCAACATGCGCATCAAGGGCTGGATGGGCCGCGCGGACCAGACGACGAAGGTGAAGGGGCTGTTCGTGCATCCACACCATGTCGCGGAAGTGCTGCGGCGGCATTCGCTGGCTCGCGGGCGGCTGATGGTGGAGAACGAGGATGGAGAGGACCGCATGACGCTGATGGTCGAGGGCCCGGTCGCCGACGTGGCCGCGATCGAGGCTTCGATGAAGGAAATCACCAAGGTGCGCGGCCAGGTGCGACCGGTGGTGGCAGGCGCGCTCGCCAACGACGGCAAGGTGATCGAGGATCTGCGCAAGTACTCCTAGCGCGGGACGGCGCCCGCCGCAGGCAGTCGGCAGAGAGCGGAAATGATGAGTATGATTCGGCCCATATCCACCAGGGAGGGGCAGACACATGAAACATATCCTCATCATTGTTTCCGCGGCGCTGGCCGTAGCTGCCTGCGCAGCGGATCCGGCCACCACCGCCGACGCCAGCGGCGACAAGGAATACCGCACGGGCAGCAACATCCCCGCGCGCACGCGTGAAGGCGTGCAAACCATGTCTCCGGACGACATGGAGCGCGCACGAAACGCTGCCATCGGCAACACCGGCAGAAAACCTGGAAGCTAACGTGAAAAGGCTGTTCAGCCTCGCCGCCGCCGCCCTCGTGGCCACCGCCTGTGTCGCACCGGACGCCGTCAAGACGGCTGCCGAATCGCCGTCGGAGCGTGAATATCCGACAGGCAGCAACATCCCGAAGAAAGCCTCGCAGCGCAACACCAGCGCCGAAGGCATCCGCGTTCACTCGCGTGAAGACTTCGAGCGCATGCAGACGCTGGGCAACGGCGTCCCGTCGAAGGGCTCGGGCCTCTCCCCCTAGGCGGCAACCGGCACCGTGGGCGCTGCGGCTCCACTGCCGCTACGTCCCGGCTCACCAGTCGCCGCGACGCCAGGAGCAGCGGCAACAATCCGACCGCGACAATTGCCGGCGAAGCCATCGAAGCTTCCGTGAGGCGTTCGTCCGCGAGGGCGGGGCAGGCGGCTGGCCAGACGGGGGCCCGGGACATGGGTCCAAGTAGAAAACCTCTGAGAATTCAAAAGGATGGCGGGGCCGGCACCGGGCGCACGCAAATGGATCGCCGGTCCCGCTTTTGTTGTTTGATATGGCCCCCCGCCGTGGGCTACACTTATCGACTTTTGATGGCCGCCCGAAGCCCGTTTTTTACCGAGAGGCTCACGGGGGAGACCACCCAGATACCAGAGGATCAATGGCTGCCAAACCCAAGGCTCTGACCGAGGCCGAAATCGTCAAGATGCCGAAGTCGGAGTACATGAACGCAGCGCAGCTGCGCTTCTTCCGTGAACGGCTGCTCGAGCTGCAGAAGGAAATGCGCGACAACGCCGGCGCCACGACCGAGCACCTGCGCGAGTTGTCCTTCGCCCCGGACCCCGCCGACCGCGCCACGCTCGAGGAGGAGCATGCGCTCGAGCTGCGCACGCGTGACCGCGAGCGCAAGCTGCTGAAGAAGATCGACCAGACCCTGGCCCGCATCGACGACGGCAGCTACGGCTACTGCGAGGAGACGGGCGAAGCCATCGGCATCCAGCGCCTGCTGGCGCGTCCCACCGCCACGCTCACCATCGAGGCACAGGAGCGCCGCGAGATGAAGCAGAAGATGTTCGGCGAGTGAGAGCTTCGCGCCGCAGGAAATGGAAAGGCGCCGAAAGGCGCCTTTTTCGTTTGGGGATTTCGCAGGCCTGTAATTTCCCCGTGGACCACAATTGCAGCATGGTCGAGGACAAACGCCGTCGCAGGGCCGCTGGCACCCCCGGCCGGGGCCGGGCTTGATGGAACAGACCTCGCAGCTCCGGCAGCAGACGTTTGACCAGCTGCGCGCGATCCTCGCCGATCGCACCGTCTCGACAGTCTTCCAGCCGATCTTCGGTTTTCGGGAGGGTCGCATCGTCGCCTACGAGGCGCTGGTGCGCGGCCCCGAAGATTCGATGCTGCAAGCGCCAGTGGACCTCTTCGGCGCCGCGCAGCAGGCCGGCCTCGCCCTCGAGCTCAACATCGTCTGCGTGCAGGAGATCCTGCGCGCCTTCGCCGGCGCGAACCTCGAAGGCAACCTCTTCCTCAACATCTCGCCGCTGCTCATCATGCAGCGCGGCTTCGAGCAGGAGCGCGCGCGGCGCTTCATGCGCGCCCTCGATCTCGAGCCGGCGCGGGTCGTGATCGAGTTGACCGAGGACTACCCCACGGTCGACTTCCGCTTCGTGCACGAGTCGCTGATGCTTTACCGCGCGATGGGTTTTCGAGTAGCGATCGACGACCTGGGGGAGGGCTTTGCCAGCCTGCGCCTGTGGTCGGAACTCAAACCCGAATACGTGAAGGCCGACAAGCATTTCGTTTCCGGCATTTCCCGCGATCCGGTGAAGCTGCAATTCCTGCGCGCCATCCAGCACATCGCGGAGAACAGCGGCTCGCAGGTGATCGCGGAAGGCATCGAGGGTGCCGAAGACTTCCGCATTGCCAAGGACATCGGTATCGCGTGCGGGCAGGGCTGGTTCATCGGCCGGCCCGCGCGGGTGCCGAACACCAGGCTCACCGGAGAGGCCGAACTCGCATTCGCCGATGCGCGAGTGCCGGTGGTTGCCGCACCGCGCCTGCGTGCGGGCACCGAACCGTCCGCGCAGGATTTCCTGCGCGCCGTCCAACCGGCGCAGCCCACTGACACCATCGCCGTGGTGCTGCAGCGATTCGCGGCGCAACCGCAGCTCACCGCGATCCCGGTGATGATCGAGGATGAATCGCTGCTCGGTGTCGTGTCCCGCACGCAGCTCGAGTTGGTGGCCGCGAGCCCCGATGCGCCCGGGTTCACGAGCCGCGCCTGTGGCCAGATCGTTGATGAAGCGCCGATCCGCGTGGAAGCCGCCCTCGATCTGTCCGCGCTCACTGCACTGCTGGTGGAGTCCGATGCGCGCAGGCTGGCGGATGGTTTCGTGATCGTGGCGCACGGCCGCTACCTCGGCATGGGCACCAGCGCGGACGTGATGCGTGCGCTGCAAACCTCCCGCGTCCTTGCGGCCCGCTATACCAACCCGCTCACGATGCTGCCCGGCCAGGTGCCGATCAACGAGCATCTCGAACGCCTGCTCGCAAGGCACGTGCCCTTCACCGCGTGGTTCGTCGAAGTCGACCGGATGCGGGGACTGAACGATTGCCGCGGCTTCGAGCATGGCGATGCGTTGATCCATTCGACCGCGCGCCTGCTGGAGGAGCTCTGCCAGCCCGGTGTCGACTTCGTCGGCCACGTCGCCGGCAGCCGCTTCGTGATGCTGATGCAGAGCGACGACTGGAAACCGCGCGCGGACAGTGCGATCAGGCTCTTCACGGCGGCGAGCGCGGGCCACGTGACGATGGAAGTGATGGAGCGCGGGTATTTCGCCGCGCGGGGACGCGACGGCATCGACAGGGTGCGCCCGCTCCCGCGCCTGCTTGTGGGCATCGTGCCGGTGTTGCCGGGTGTCTTCGAGTCGCGCCACGAGGTGATCACCTGCGCGAAGCAAGCCTCCCAGGAGGCGATGAAACAGCCGGACAGCGCGATCCATGTCGACGAGTACCAGGGCAACGCCTATCCGCAGTCGATCCTGTTCTGAGTGCTAGCGGCGCCTCCAGGCTTGCCAGCGTTCCTTGCCCTGGAAGACGTCGATGGAATCGGCGACCGCAACATCTTCAACCTGCTCGAAAGCCGGCTCGAGCAATTGGGCCAGCTGGGCGCCCGAGTTCATCGGGAAGGGTGGGCCGCGATCACCCGCATCGAAGAAGAAATAGCCCGCCAGCACCCCACCTGGCTGGACCACCTCGGCGATGCGCTTGCCCCAATCGGCCCGCAGGCGCAGCGGCAACGCGCAGAGGAAGGCGCGTTCGTACACCACCTCGAAGGGCTCTGCCGGCAATGGCGCGAAGAAATCCGCATGGCGAACGTGGCCGGCATGCGGGCCGAGGATTTCGCGGGCGGCGGCAAGCGCCTCGTGGCTGAAGTCGATGCCCAGCACCTGCCAGCCGCTTTCGGCGAAGAAACGCACGTCCCAGGCGCTGCCGCATCCCGGGACCAGCACGGAGCGTGGGGGCGTCGCCGCCACGAAGGTGCGCAACTGCGCGGGAACGCGGCCCGCGTCCCACGGCGCGAAGCGAGCGCCGTAGCGCAGGTCCCAGAACTCCGGGCCGGCGGGGTCGCGCTTGGGAAAACTCGGGGTATCCATGCCGAATGGTAGCGCCGAAGGCTATACTTCCGCGCACGCTTCACACCTCATGATCCTTCGTTTTTTCCTCCTCGCATCGGCCGTTTTCCTCGCGGCTTGCTCCTCCGGTTCCGAGTCGCCGCGGTCGACCATCGCGCTGACGGCCTGCCGGCTGCCGGGCATTGACGTCACCGCCCGTTGCGGAACACACGAGGTCTGGGAGGATCGCGCCGCCAAGTCCGGCCGGCGCATCACGCTCCGCATCGCCGTGGTCCCTGCCAAGCTGCGTGCGCGCGAGCCCGATCCCATCGTGGTCATCGCGGGTGGTCCGGGGCAGGGCGCGGTGTCCCTTGCCGCGCAGGTGTTGCCGCTTTTCAGCCGCCTCAACGATGCACGCGACATTGTTTTCCTCGACCAGCGCGGCACCGGCAAATCCAATCCGCTCGATTGCCAGGACGAAGGCCAGCCGCCGCAGTCGCTGTTCGAGGACGCGCTGCCGCAGCGCCTGGTGACCCGATGCCTGGCGAAGCTCGACGCCGATCCGCGCCTCTACGTGACCCCGATTGCAATGGAGGACCTCGACGAGGTTCGTGCGGCGCTCGGCTACGACAGGATCAACCTCTGGGGTGGCTCCTACGGCACGCGCGCCGCACTCGAATACGTACGCCGCCATGGCGATCACGTGCGCTCGATGGTGCTCGACGGCGTCGCGCCCGCCACCATGAAGCTGCCGCTCTCCTTCGTGCCGGACGGCGATGCGGCGCTTGCCAAGCTGATCGACGCGTGCGAGGGCGAGGCCCAATGCCGCAAGTTCTATCCCGACCTGCGGGTGATGATCAATTCGCTGCGCGGGCAGCTGCAGCGCAAGCCCGCGCGCGCCACCATCCAGGATCCGCGCACCGGCGATCGCACCACCATCCAGGTGAACGAGAACGTGTTCCTCACCGGGCTCTTCCGCCCGCTGTACGTGGCGGAACTGGCGAGCCTCGTGCCTCTGGGCGTGGCCGCCGCTGCCTCGGGGGACTTCAACCCGATGCTGGCGCAGAACCTGGAGCTTGCCGACGGCATCGCCGAGAACCTCTCCATCGGCATGCACCTGTCCGTGATCTGCGCCGAGGACATCCCGCGCATCACACAGGGCGACCTCGATCGCCTCGCCTCATCGTTCTTCGGCCGTTCGCTGGTGGACGACTTCGTGCGCGCCTGCGGTTCGTGGCCGCGCGGCAAACTGCCCGAGGACTACTACTCGCCGGTGATCTCCAATGTGCCCGCATTGATTCTTTCCGGAGGCATCGATCCCGCCACGCCGCCGCGCCACGGGGACCAGGTGGCCGCGACGCTTCCCAACTCGCGCCACTTCGTCGCGCCCGCAATCGGCCATGGCGTAAGCCTGCACGGGTGCGCGCCGCGCCTGATCGAGGATTTCATCCGCGCGGCGAGCGCGAGTGAACTGGACGGCAAGTGCCTGCAGCGCATTCCCCGGCCGCTGTTCGTGATGCCGCTGGGAGGCGGCCGATGATCGAGGCACGCGATCTCGCCAAGCGTTTCGAGGGAGTCGATGCGGTTCGCGACGTTTCCTTTGTCGCCCCCGACGGGGCAATCACCGGGCTGCTCGGACCCAACGGCGCCGGCAAGACGACCACGTTGCGCATGATCTCCACGCTGGTGGTGCCGACGCAGGGCTGCGCGCGCGTCGACGGGCTGGACGGCAAGGCGGATCCGCTGGCGGTGCGGGCGCGGATCGGAATGCTCTCGGATGCACGTGGCCTCTACGGGCGCCTCACGGCCCGCGAGAACATCGCCTACTACGGAGCGCTGCGCGGGCTCGAGCCCGCACAAGTGGACGCCGCCATCAACCGCCTGGCCGAAATGCTCGACATGGGCGCGCTCATGAGCCGGCGCACCGACGGCTTCTCGCAAGGCGAGCGCATGAAGGTCGCCATCGCGCGCACGCTGGTTCACGACCCGCCCAACGTCATGCTGGATGAGCCGAGCAACGGCCTGGACGTGATGACCACGCGCAACCTGCGTGAGGTCATCAAGCGCCTGCGCGAAGCCGGCAAATGTGTGTTGTTCTCGAGTCACGTGATGCAGGAAGTCTCGGCGCTTTGCGACAACATCGTGATAGTCGCGCGCGGCGCCGTTGTCGCCAGCGGCAGCGCGCCGGAACTGCTTGCGGCCAGCGGCTGCACCAATCTCGAGGATGCCTTCGTGCGCCTCACGGGCGCGGAGGACGCCGCATGAGGCCTGCCTGGCTGGTGGTCCTCCTCAAGGAGCTCCGCGATGCGCTGCGCGACCGGCGCACCGCGCTGATGGTGCTGGTGGCTTCCATCCTCACCGGCCCCGTCACGTTGATCCTCGTGGCGCAATTCGTATCCAGCCTCGAGGAGAAGGCGTCCACGCTCAAGGTGCGCATGGTGGGCCAGGAGTTCGCGCCGGCGCTGGTGAATTTCCTCAAGCGCAGCGACGTGGAGATCGAAGCGGCGCCGCCCGATTACGAGGCGCGCGTGAAGGAAGGCCGCCTCGACGCGGTGATCGTGGTGCCCCGGGCGTTCGAAGAGCGCTATCTCGCGGGCGACGATGCCAAGGTCGAGATCGTCTATGACGACTCGCGCACCGATTCGGGCCCCGCCATCCGGCAGGCCGAGCGCCTGCTGCGCGCTTTCAATCGCGAAACCGGGATGCTGAGGATGATGGCGCGTGGGGTGAGCCCGGACCTCACCGAGCCGGTGAAGGTGCAGCACGTGAACACCGCCACGCCGCGGCAGAAGGGCGCGGTGCTGTTGTTCCTGATTTCCATGTTCGCGATCCTCTCGCCGTTGCTGGGTGGAATGACGATCGCAATCGATTCCACCGCCGGTGAGCGCGAGCGCGGATCGCTCGAACCCCTGCTCGCCAATCCGGTGCCGATACGGCAGGTGGTCCTCGGCAAGTGGCTCGCGGCCTGGGCATTCGCCTCGTGCGTCGCCATCCTCACGCTCGGCGGATTCGTCATGGCGGCGTCGCTCTATGCGCAGAAGCGGCTGGCTTCGCTCATGGCCTTCGGCGCGCCGGAGTTCTTCCAGTTTGTCGCCATCGTCGTGCCGTTCGCGGCGATGACCTCCGCAATCCAGATGTTGATCTGCACCTACGGGCGCTCCTATCGAGAAGCGCAGACCTACGTGAGTTATCTCGCCACCGTGGTGTCTTTCGTGCCGCTGGTGGTGATGTTCAGCGGGCTGAAGGATGCGTTCTGGCAGCTCGCCGTGCCGGTGCTCGGGCAGCAGATGGTGCTCTCGCGCGTGGTGCGCGGCGATCCCTTCACGTTCACCGACTGGGCAGTGCCCAGCGCCATGGCCCTGGCGGTCGCGGCAGCCGGTGTCGCGCTGGTCACGCGCCTGCTGCACGAGGAGCGGATCGTCTTCGGACGCGGCTAGGCGATGAAAAACAAGGTTTCACCCGCCGACCTGGCCGCGGTCTTCGAGCCGGGCGGTGTGCTCGCGAAAGCGGTGCCGGGCTTCAAGCACCGGCCGCAGCAGCTGGAGTTCGCGAGCGCGGTGCTCGCCGCCATCGAATCGGGCAGCGCGCTGATTGCGGAGGCCGGCACCGGCACCGGCAAGACGTTTGCCTATCTCGTGCCTGCGCTGCTGGCCGGCGGGCGCGTCATCCTCTCGACCGGCACCAAGACGTTGCAGGACCAGCTCTTCCACCGTGACCTGCCGCGCGTGCGCGCGGCCCTCGGCATGTCGATCGACACGGCGTTGCTCAAGGGTCGCGCCAACTACGTCTGCCTGCACCACCTCGAGTCCGCCGCGCAGCAGGGCACCTTCGGCGCGCGCGAGGAAGTGGCTCACATCCTGAAGATCAGGAGCTTCGCGGCACGCACGATGACGGGTGATCGCAGCGAATGCGCCGACGTCCCGGAGAATTCACCCGCATGGGCGCAGGCTACGTCAACGCGCGAGAACTGCCTCGGTTCCGGGTGCCGGCAATACCAGGAGTGTTTCGTGATGAAGGCGCGCAAGCGCGCCGCCGAGGCGGACCTGATCGTGGTGAACCACCACCTGTTTTTCGCCGATGTCGCGTTGCGTGATGAAGGCGCGGCCGACCTGCTGCCTGCCGCCAACACGGTGATCTTCGACGAGGCGCACCACCTGCCGGACCTGGCTCGCCTTTTCTTCGGCCAGTCGCTGTCGACCACCCAGCTGGTGGAGCTGGCGCGTGACGTGCGCATCGCGCAGGCGCAGCATGCGCGCGAAAGCAACATCATGGGAGACGCGGCGGACGACGTGGAGCAAGCCGCGCGCGATGTGCGCCTCGCCGTTGGCAACGCCGCGGGCCGCTTGTCGCTTTCGGCCATTCGCAATCGCAAGGGCTTCGATGAAGCGCTTGATGTCCTGGCACGCAACCTCACCACGCTGGTCGAGAAACTGCAGTCGCAGGAGGAGCGCGCCGACGAGATTCGAAATTGCCGCGAACGCGCCGCCGGATATCTGGGGCACGTGGCGCAATGGCGCGAGGCGGACACGCGCCCGCGCGAGGACGCCTATGGCGAGGCTGCGGGTGGCGATGTTGTGCGATGGATCGAGGCGTACGCGCAATCCGCGGCACTCTACGTGACGCCGCTTGATGTCGGGCGCATCTTCAACGGCCAGATGGCAGGCTCGGAGAAGGCGTGGATCTTCACCTCCGCCACGCTCTCGGTGAACGGCGACTTCAAGCACTACCAGGCAGAGATGGGCCTGGCCGAGGCGCAGACCCACAGCTGGGCGAGCCCGTTCGATTTCGACAGCCAGGCGCTGCTCTACGTGCCGGAAGGCCTGCCCGATCCCAACACCGAGGGATACGTGGAAGCGGTCATCGACGCGGCGTGGCCGGTGGTGCGCGCGAGCGGCGGCCATGCATTCCTGCTCTTCACCAGCCTGCGCGCCATGGATCGCGGGCATGCACTGCTGCAGGCGAAGCTCGAAAGCGAAGGGCTGGAATGGCCGCTGATGTTGCAGGGGCGCGGCTCGAAGAACGAGTTGCTCGAGCGCTTCCGACGCTCGCCCAACGCGGTGCTGGTGGGCTCGCAGTCGTTCTGGGAGGGCGTGGACGTGAAGGGCGAACAGCTATCGGTGGTGGTGATCGACCGGTTGCCGTTCAATCCACCCGACGATCCGGTTCTTGCCGCTTGCATCGAGCGCATCAATCGCGCCGGTGGCAACGCCTTCATGGACTACCAATTGCCGCGCGCGGTGATTGCGCTCAAGCAAGGGGCCGGACGATTGATCCGTGATGAGACCGATCGAGGCGCGCTGGTGATCTGCGACCCGAGGCTGGTGGAGAAACCCTACGGCAAGCGGATCTGGCGCGCGCTGCCACCGTTCCGCCGCACGCGCGTGCTCGCCGACGTGGAGAAATTCTTCGGCGAGCGTGCGCGGGCGAAACCTACTGCGTCGGAGTCGTGAGTTTCCAGCCCTCGGGGCAGGAGGCGACTTTCGGGAAGTAGGCCTTCGCCGATTCGCAGTAGTTCATGTACAGCGGACCCTGGGTGGGCGCGCCTTCGGATTGCGGCATCGAGGTCGTGGGGCCCGAGAATGAGCCTTCCGGATAGACCTCGCGCTCCACCTCGCGGTAGGTCACCGCGTTGCGGGGATAGGAATCATAGAAGTACGGTGATCCCCAGTAGGAGCCCCACAGCACCGGCACACCGAAATAGAAGCTGTAGCGCGGAGCCCAGTAACGGCCGTAACCGCCACCCCAGTAGCGCCCCGCGCCGCGCCAGTGACCGCCGCCGTTCCAGCGGCCGCCGCGGCTTCCGCCGTCGATGCCCACGGAGCCCATGCGCGGCATCGAGGCCGCCCCCCGCGATCCTCGCGCGGCCGGGCTTTGCGCCGCCGCGTCGATTGCCACCATCGTGCCTGCGACCGCCAGTGCGGCCGCCAGCAACTTTGCATTCGCCTTCATCGTGTGCTCCTTTCCCCGCCGTCGGGGGAGTGTGTTGGGTGGGGCTCGGATCGGGTCCATCCCATCCGGGCAACGCGCCAACCCGGTAACAGGATGACAGCGTTCAGGCCGCGTTGGTTTCCAGCGTGAGACGGGCTTCCAATCCTCCGCCCGGCCGTGCCAAAAGGTCCAGGCGGCCGCCATGGAGCACGGCAACCCGGTCCGCGATTGCCAGGCCCAGGCCGGCGCCGGAAGAACCGCTGCGGGCATCGTCGCGGCGCGTGAAGGGCTGCTTGAGGCGCTCCACGAGTTCCGCCGGGATGCCGGGCCCGCGGTCGAGGACGGCGAGGGTGACACGACCGGCTTCGCGCGCGGTGCGCAGCAGCACGGTGCCGCCGGCATGTCGCGCCGCGTTGGCCAGCAAGTTGTCCACCAGCCGCTGCATCGCCAGTGGCCGCAGCATGAGGGCGGGGAGCTCAGCCAGTTCGCAGCTCACCTTCACGCCCGAGCGCACCGAACGATCGGCGCTGGCCTGCGCCAGCTCTGAGAGGTCCACCGGCGTGAGCGGCTCGGCCGCCTCGCTGCGGGTGAAGTCGATGAACTGGTCGATGATCGCGTTCATGTCGTTGAGGTCTTCGACCATGCCGCGCTGCACTTCGGGTGTGACCTTGCCTTCGAGCATCTCCACGTCGAGGCGCATGCGGGCGAGCGGCGTGCGCAAGTCGTGCGAGACGCCGGCGAGGAAGGTGGCGCGCTCACGCCCCGCTTTGCGCAGGTCGGTGGTCATCTCGTTGAAGGCGCGCGCCAGCCCGCGGATTTCGCTGGGCCCGGTCTCGGTCACCGGTTGCGGGTGGCCGCCACGTCCGAGTTGTGCCGCCGCGTTCGCGAGTTCGTTCAGCGGGCGGTTGAGGCGGAAGAGGATGCCGAGCGTGGCGAGGATGGCGATGACGAGCCCGGCAAAACTCATCGCAACCACAGCGGCCAGCGGATCGCGCTCGACGCGCGCGCGCGGGAAGGCGACCCAGAATTGGCGGTTTCCGGCCGGCAGCCTTACCCAAAGCACGCGCGGGCGCGCCTCCGCATCGGCAGGATCGCCATCGCGGACATAAACGTCCGACTCCGGCCCGAAGCTTTCGCGGATGCGTTCGCGAAACAGGCTGAGCGTGGGCCGGTCGGTGACCGGATGCATCTGCTCGTCGGAGCGCTCGGTGTCGATGCGGATGCCTTCCTGCTCGGCGATGCGCGCGACAAATGCCTTTTCGGCCGTGGCGTCCATCGTCTGCATCGCGGCGCTCACGGTCTTGAGGTGGCTCACGAAATGGCGCGTGGCCTGCGCGATGCGCGGCTGCGTGATGTAGCGGTCGAAGAGCAACAGCGCCGTCGCCTGCGAAAGCACGAGCGCGGCCACCATCACCGCAAACGTGCGCCAGAGCAGCGATCGCGGAAAGTGCATTTTCATTTCGCCGCTGCTCCATCGGGCACGAAGACGTAGCCGAAGCCCCACACGGTTTGTATGTAGCGCGGGCTCTGCGGATCTTCACCCAGCAGGCGGCGCAGGCGCGAGACCTGCACGTCGATGGAACGATCGCTGCTTTCGAGCTCGCGGCCACGTGCGAGCTCCATCAGCTTGTCGCGCGACATCGGTTGCCGCGGGTTCTGCGCCAGCGCCTTCAGCAGCGAGAACTCGCCGGTGGTGAGCGGCACCGGCGCGCCATCGCGCGACAGGGCGCGGGTTGAAAGGTCGAGCAAGAACGCGCCGAAGGCCACCCGGTCCGTGCCCAGCGTTGGCGCTCCCGGCGTGGTCGCAGGCGCCTGGCGCCGCAACACCGCGTTGATTCGCGCCACCAGCTCGCGCGGGTTGAATGGCTTGGCGAGGTAGTCGTCGGCACCCATCTCGAGGCCGATGATGCGGTCCACGTCATCGCCCTTGGCAGTCAGCATGATGATGGCGACCCCGCCTCCGGCCGAACGCAGGCGGCGGCAGATGGCCAGGCCGTCTTCGCCGGGAAGCATCAGGTCCAGGACCATCAGGTCGTAGCGCACGCGCGCCATCTGGCGATCCATCGCTGCGGCGTCGGGCACCGTGTCGACGGCGAAACCCTGTTCGCCGAGGTAGCGCTTGAGGAGGTCGCGCAGGCGCAGGTCATCGTCGACGACGAGGATCTTCTGGCGAGCGGGGAGCGTCATGTGCTTCATCGTATCGCGTCAACGCGCCCGGCTGCCCGCGCGTTTACATCTCGTTACCTCTTGGCGTCGGCTCGAAACCACTTCACACGTTGTACGGAATACGCTGCGGTCATGACGATCCGGCGATCCACAGATGAAAAGGACATGTCCATGAAGATCGTTGCTACCCTGATCGCGATCGCGCTGGTTTCCGCCGCGACGCTGGTGATGGCCGATGACAAACCCGCCGGTGCCTATCAACGTGGCGCCGGCATGGAGCGACTCAAGTCCGCCGACACCAATGGCGACGGGCTCATCAGCCGCGCCGAAGCCGCCGCGCTCCCGCGCCTGGCCAGGAACTTCGACCAGATCGACGCCAACAAGGACGGCCAGCTGAGCGCCGAAGAGATGCGTGCCTTCCACAAGGCGCGACACGCCGAGCGTGAGAACCGCCGCGCGGAGGGTGCCGGCGAAGCGAAGAAGTAAATGAAGTTTCCCCTGCGCACCCCGGCACTCCTGATCGCCGCGGGTGCGCTTTTTATTTCGGGCGCGGCGCTTGCGCAGCCCATCGGGTACGAGGGCGCGCGGCACCTCCTCACGCGCACCGGTTTCGGAGCCGTCGACGCGGAAATTCGCGACTACGCAAAACTCGAGCGCGCCACCGCGGTTGATCGCGTGCTTGCCACCGCGCGGCGCGAACCGTCGACGCAACCGCCCGCATTCACTCAACAGCCGGCGCTTCCCTACTCCCGCCTGCGCGCGATGAGCCCGGACGAGCGCAAGGAACAGCAGCGCCGCAACGTGGAGCAGGGGCTTGAGCTGCGTGAGTGGTGGTTGCGCGAGATGATGGCCACGCCTTCTCCGGTCACGGAGAAGATGACGCTCTTCTGGCACAACCATTTCGCCACCAGTCAGCAGAAGGTTCGCAGTCCCCACCTGATGTACCGGCAGAACGTGCTGTTGCGGCGTGAGTCGCTCGGCAACTTCGCATCGCTGCTGCACGCGGTCGCCAAGGATCCGGCGATGCTGGTTTACCTGGACCAGGCCAACAGCCGCAAGCAGGCGCCGAACGAAAACTTTGCCCGCGAGGTGATGGAGCTCTTCACGCTGGGTGAGGGCCACGGCTATTCGGAGCGCGACATCAAGGAAGCCGCGCGCGCCTTTACCGGCTGGAGCCTCGATCGCGACACGATGGACTTCACTTTCCGCCGCGCGATCCACGACGACGGCGAAAAGACGCTGCTCGGCCGCAGCGGCCGCTTCGATGGCGACCAGGTGCTCGATGTGCTGCTGGCGCGGCGCGAGACGGCGCAGTTCATCACCGCAAAGCTGTGGAAGGAATTCGTTTCGCCTACACCGGATTCGCGGGAGGTCACGCGATTGGCCGGCGTATGGCGCGACGCGCGCTACGAAGTGAAACCGCTGCTGCGCGCCATGCTGCTCTCCGATGACTTCTGGGCGCCGGACAATCGCGCCACGCTGATCAAGTCGCCGGTGGAGCTCGTGGTCGGCACCTTGCGCACATTCGACATCCGCCCGTTCACGCTGCGGCCCGCTGTTGTGGCTTCGGCATTGCTGGGGCAGAACCCGATGTCGCCGCCGAACGTGAAGGGGTGGCCCGGCGGCGAGGCGTGGATCAACTCGTCGACGTTGCTGGGCCGCAAGCAACTGATGGAGCGCATCTTCCGCGGCGCCGATCCGCGTCCGGAGAATTCAATGACGGCCTCGGCGGATCCCGCGCCTGCCATGGGGGACGGGGAGAAGGGCCGGGAGGCCCGCTATCGCAAGATGATGGACCAGGGGATGCAAACCTATTCGTTTGATTGGGACCGCTGGTCGCGTTCCCTTGGCAAGGACACGCCGTTGCAGGGCCTCGTGCTGGCGCAGGCGCCGGTGAATCCGCCGGCTTCGGACAGCGCCGGCGCGGAGCTCGTGCGCCAACTCGTGGCCGATCCGGCCTACCAGCTCAAATGAAGCGCCGCGATTTTCTTCGCCTGGCAGCCAGCGGCGCGTTGCTGGGAAGCGTGGGGCACGTCGCATTCGCGGCGCCCGCGACCGGCAAGCGCAACCTGCTGATCCTGGTCGAACTCAAGGGCGGCAACGACGGCCTCAACACGGTGGTGCCGTTTTCCGATCCAAACTACGCGCGCCTGCGTCCGCGCATCGGCCTGCCTCGCGACCAGGTGCTGCAGCTCGATGAACGCTCGGCGTTGCATCCTTCGCTCGACAGGCTGATGCCCCTCTGGGCCGACAAGCAGCTGGCGGTCGTGCAGGGGGTGGGATATCCGGACCCCAATCTTTCACACTTCCGCTCGATCGAGATCTGGGACACGGCCTCAAAGAGTGGGGAATACCTGGAGGAGGGCTGGCTTGCGCGCGCCTTCGCGCAGTCGCCTTCACCCTCGACGTTCGCGGCCGATGGTGTTGTTGTCGGCGCGACGGACATGGGCCCGCTGCTGGGAGCCCCGCGCGCCATCGCGCTCGCCAACCCCGAGCAGTTCCTGCGCAACGCGCGGCTCGCGCACGCGAGCGGAGAGGCGCGCAATCACTCGCTTGCGCACATCCTGCGCGTGGAAAGGGAGATCGTCCGCTCGGCCGACAGACTCACGGCGGGCCATGTATTCGCCACGGATTTCCCGGCCGGCGGCTTTGGCAACGCCATCCGCACTGCGGCGCAACTGGCAGCCAATCCCGCGGGCATTGCGGTCATCCGTGTGACGCTGGGCGGATTCGACACCCACGCCAACGAGCTGACGACCCACGCCAACCTCATGCGTCAGCTGGGGGAGGGGCTGTCGGCCCTGCGGACCGCGCTGACGGAGATCGGCCGCTGGGACGAAACCCTGGTGGCGACCTATTCGGAATTCGGGCGCCGTCCGGCGGAGAACCAGAGTGGCGGCACCGACCATGGCGCGGCGGCTGCCCACTTCGTGATCGGCGGCAAGGTGCGAGGCGGCCTGTATGGGGCCCCGCCGAAGCTCGACCGCCTGGACGGCAGCGGCAACCTCCCGTTCGCGGTTGATTTCCGGTCCTACTACGCCACGTTCCTCGACCGGTGGTGGGGCGTGGATGCGAAGACCGCGCTGGGCGGCAGCTTCGATAATCTTGATATTTTAGCTTAAGTATCATTAATAAGCCTCTGAAGTAATTGATTTTGGTTCCGTGGGTTGCTCACGTATAATGGGTGCAAATCCCGCGCAAGCCCCGCCTTGAACGTCCTCGCCGTCGAAACCTCTTCCGAGCTTTGTTCCGTTGCCCTGATGCGCGGCAACGAGTTGTTCGTGGAGGAGGCGCTGGCCGAAAACCGCCATTCCGAACTGCTCGCCCCGATGATCCGTCGGGTGCTCGAGCGCTCCCGGCTCACTGCCGCGCACATGGATGCCTTCGGCTTCGGCCAGGGCCCAGGCTCCTTCACGGGAGTCCGCATCGCCTGCGGCGTAGTTCAGGGGCTGGCCTTCGCCACCGGCAGGCCCGTGGTTGCCGTCCCTTCGCTGCTCGCCCTGGCCGAGCAATCGAACGAAAGCCGCGTGATCGCCGCGCTCGATGCCCGCATGGGAGAGGCGTACATCGCCGCTTACGCCCGCAATGGTGATGATTGGGACGACGTGATCGCGCCTTGCCTGGCCGATTCCACCGAGTTGCCGCCGCTTCCCGGGCACAGTTGGGCCGCGACGGGCAGCGGCTTCGATCACCACGCCTGGCTGCGCGATGCCTACCGACGCTCCGTCGCGATGCGTTTCGAAGGCGACCTGCCGCGTGCCGGCAGCGTGGCGCGCATCGCCGCCCGGCGCCTTGCGAAAGGCGCGGGGGTCCCCGCCGAGCAGGCAGCGCCCCTATACTTGCGGGACAAGGTGGCCCTCACCACCGCGGAGCGAAGGACCAAACGTTGAGCGCGGTGCCCATCCCGCAACTCCATTACCGGCGCATGCGCACTTCCGACCTCCAGGAGGTCGCGCAACTGGAGCGGAGCCTCTACGTTTTCCCCTGGAGCCTCGGCAACTTCCGCGACTCGGTCACCGCCGGCTACGACTGCTGGACCGTCACCCACGGCGAAGCGGTGATCGGCTACGCGGTGCTGATGATCGCTGTCGACGAGGCGCACCTGCTCAACTTCGCCGTCTCCTCCGATTGGCACAACCAGGGAATCGGCCGCGGCTTCCTGTGCCACATGATCGAGGTCGCGCGGCTGGCCGGCTGCCAGATCGTCTACCTCGAGGTGCGCCCCTCGAACCTTCCGGCGCGCCACCTCTACAAGACGCTCGGTTTCCAGCAGATCGCGATTCGTCCCGACTACTACCCCGCGCTCAGCGGGCGCGAGGACGCGCTGTTTCTGGGGTTGTCGCTCTGATGGACAATCGTTCGCTCGGCGAGCTCGAGCTGCTCGAAATCGCGCGCCTCTACGGATTGCAGGAGGAAGGTGGCGCGGTCGAGGCAGCGGCGCCTGCCGCGCAATCGTCCGCCGCTGCTTCGCGCGCCTCGGGCCTCATCGCCACGGCGACGCTTGAGCAGTTGCGCACTTTCGCGGCGGATTGCCGCGCCTGTGGCCTGTGCAAGCAACGCAAGCAGGCGGTGTTCGGCGTCGGCAGCGAGGCGGGACCGTGGCTTTTCGTGGGTGAAGGTCCCGGAGCCGACGAGGACGAGCAAGGCGATCCGTTCGTGGGCCAGGCGGGCCGCCTGCTCGATAACATGCTCAGCGCGATCGGCAGCGAGCGCGGACGCGATGTGTACATCGCGAACGTGGTGAAATGCCGCCCGCCGGGCAATCGCACGCCGACTCTGGACGAGACGAGCGCATGTGCGCCGTTCCTGGACCGGCAGATCGAATTGATTGCCCCCAAGCTGATCGTGGCCCTGGGGAAGTCCGCGGCCTCGCGCCTTCTCGGCACCGAGGCGAGCCTCGCGAGCCTGCGCGGGCGCGTGCATCGTCATCGCGGCATTCCCTTGATCGTCACCTATCACCCGGCATATCTCCTGCGCAGCCTCCCGGAGAAGGCGAAAGCCTGGGAAGACCTGTTGCTCGCGCGGAAGACGCTGCAAATGGCCTTATCATGAAGCCCATGAAATCGATCCTTTCCACTGTTGCGATTACCCTGGGCGCGCTGGCCGCGAGCCTGCCCGCGACGGCGCAGCTCTCCGTCAGGGACGACCTCAACCGCGTGATCATCGTGAAGAAGCCGGCGACGCGCGTCGTGACGCTTGCGCCGTTCCTCACCGAGATGCTGTTCGAAGTTGGTGCTGGCGACCTCGCCGTCGGCGTCGACGAGCACAGCGACTATCCGCCGCAGGCCTTTTCGGTGCCGAAGGTTGGCAGCGGCGCCAGCTTCTCGATCGAGCGCATCGCCACGCTCAAGCCGGACCTGGTGCTCGCCTGGAAGGACGGCATCAAGCGCGAGGATGCGGAGCACATGACACAGGCCGGCGCCATGGTCTTCGTCGCCTCGGCGCACCAGCTCGAGGACGTCACGCGCCTCATGCAGGTGATCGGGCAGCTCACCGGGCGCGACCCCACGAAGGCCATCGCGATCTACGAAAGCAAGCTCGACCGGCTGCGCCGCGAGAACGCCTTCAAGGTGAAGCTCACGACGTTCCTCGAGATCTGGAATAGACCGCTCACCACGATATCGGCCAGCCACTTCCTCGCCGAGGCCCTCGAGATCTGCCGCGCGGAAAACGTATTCGCCGACCGCAAGGGATCCGCGCCCAAGATTTCGTGGGAAGACCTCGCCTCGCGTGATCCCTTCCTGATCATCGGCAACGGCTCCGCCTCGAGCCCCGAGGAGTTCCGCTCGAACTGGGAGATTCGCCAATCGCTGAGCGCGGTGAAGGGCATGCGCCTGCTTTACCTGGCGGACGAAAGCATCTCGCGCCCTGGCCCTCGCACGCCGGATGGCATTGCGAAACTGTGCGCGCAACTCGATGACGTGCGCGCGGGCAAGGTGCAGCAGATGGCTGCAACCGCGCAGGCACCCGCGGCCGAGGGCATGCCGCTCAAGCCTTCGCTCGGTCCGTTTGCGCCTTCGATCGCCAATCCCGTTCCCTCGCAGGTCGCCGGCCCGTCTGCACCCGCGAAACTCACGGTTCCCACGCCTCTGCCCGCGGCGGCGAAGGCGCCCGTTGCGGCCCCGGCCGCCGCTGCGGTGGAGACGCCCAAGCCTCCAACGGAAACCCCCGGCAAGCGTCCTTCGCAATACGGCATGTAGTGTGTCGCGTGTAATTTGCCCGAAGGCGGCTTGAAATGGCCGCCGGCGGGCACCACATGCGCGGTGCAAGCCCTGTTCACGCACAACAAGGAGAAGATTTTGATGCGCAGGATCCTGTGGGTTTTTCCGCTGCTCGCGGCGCTCTTGCTGTCCGGCTGCGGCTACAACGATTTCCAGACCAAGGACGAGCAGGTGAAGGCGGGCTGGGCCGAGGTGCTGAACCAGTACAAGCGCCGCGCCGACCTCATTCCCAACCTCGTCTCGACGGTGCAGGGCTACGCGGCGCAGGAACGCGATGTCCTCATTGGCGTGACCAACGCGCGCGCGCGCGCCACATCCGTGCAGTTGCCGGCGGATGCGCTCGACAACCCGGAGAAGGTCAAGAAGTTCCAGCAGGCGCAGGGCGAACTGTCCGGTGCCCTTGGCCGGCTGCTGGTCGTGGCCGAGGCGTATCCCAACCTCAAGAGCGATGCCAACTTCCGCGACTTGCAGGCGCAGCTCGAAGGAACGGAGAACCGCATCACCACCGCACGCAACCGCTTCATCAAGGCGGTGCAGGAGTACAACATCCTCGCGCGCCAGTTCCCGAGCAACCTCACCGCGATGATCTTCGGCTACAAGGCGAAGGCGGGTTTCGAGGTCGAGAACGAGAAGGTGATCGCGGAACCGCCGAAGGTGGATTTCGCGCCCAAGACCGCGGTGCCCGCTGCTCCCAGCGCCGCGCCGGCTTCGCCCGTGCCAACGACACCCGCGACGACGAAATAGATGTCCTTCGCACGGATCCCCGCAATCGCGGGGATCGCTTCGCTGCTGCTCGCGCTCGCGGTCTGGGCCCAGGTGCCCGTGCCGAAGCTCACCGCGCGCGTCATGGATTCCACCGGCACGCTCACGGCGACGGAGCAACAGGCACTCGAAGCCAAGCTCAAGGCGTTTGAAGATGCCAAGGGGTCGCAGGTCGCGGTACTGCTGGTGCCGTCGATCGGCGGCGAGGCCATCGAGGAATTCGCCGGGCGCGTGACCGACGAATGGAAGCTCGGCCGCAAGGGCGTGGACGACGGCGTCCTCTTCGTGGTTGCCAAGCAGGAGCGCAAGATGCGCATCCACACCGGGCGTGGCGTCCAGGGAAGCCTGACGGACGCGTTGGCGCGCCGGATCATCGCAGACATAGTGGCGCCGCGTTTCCGCAGCGGCGATTTCGCCGGTGGCATGGAGGCGGGCGTCGACGCGATCATGAAGGCGATCGAGGGCGAGCAGCTCGCGCTGCCGGCCGAGAAGGTCTCGCGCAAGGTCGGCACCACCTCGTCGTATTCGAATTTCTTCTGGATCGCGTTCCTCGCGGTGCCGATCGTCGCCAGCATCCTGCGTGGGCTGGTCGGCCGCTTCGCAGGCGCGGGCCTCACGTCCGCGATCACCGGCGTGGCGGCATGGCTCATCTTCGGCACCCTGGCGGTCGCGGTCATTGCCGTGGTGCTCGCGTTCGTGTTCACGCTCTTCAGCGGCAGCGGCCTGGGCCGTGGTGGAGGTGGCTACATTCCGTCCGGTGGCGGCTCGTGGGGCGGCGGCTCCGGCGGAGGTGGTGGCGGCTTCAGCGGCGGTGGCGGCGGCTTCGACGGCGGCGGCTCGTCGGGGAGCTGGTGATGGACGCCAAGCGCTTCTGGCGCCACGTCATGATGAGCCCGCTGCGGGCTCGCGGGGCCTTCCCGCCGGCCGCGCTCGATAACATCCAGCGCGAAGTCGCTGCGCTCGAACGGGGCCATCGAGGCGAGATCTGTCTCGTGGTCGAAGCGGAACTCACCTCCGCCCAGCTCTGGCGCGACCTTTCTTCCCGCGATCGGGCGCGCGAGCTGTTCGCGTCGCAGGCCGTATGGAACACCGAGGACAACGCCGGCGTGCTGGTCTACGTACTGCTGGCCGATCGCAAAGTCGAGATCGTCGCGGATCGCGGCGTCGATGCGAAGGCCGGCGCCGGTGAATGGGAGGTGATCACGAACCTGATGGAGGAACATTTTCGCGCGGGCCGTTTCGAGGAGGGCGCCCTCGCAGGCGTGCGGGCGATTGCCGCGCTGCTCGCGCGACATTTCCCGTCGACAGGCGCGCCCCGCAACGAGTTGCCCGACCGCCCGGTCATGATTTAAGGCGGCGGGCGCTGTGATAGTCTCCCGCTATCGGCACACCACAGACAGGCCGACGTGGAACAAACGGTCCAAAAGGCCCTGAATCTGCTGGAAGCGCTGGTCCGGTCCGGGCAGCCCCGCCGCCTGACTGAACTCTCACGCCAACTTGGCTTGACGAAGCCCAACGTCTATCGCCTGCTTTCCACGTTGTCCGCGCTCGGCTACGTGCAGAAGGACCCCCTCACCAGCCTCTATTCGCCCACGCTCAAGATGTGGGAGATGGGATCGCTCCTGGTCCGCGATACCGACCTCGTTTCCGTTGCCAGCCCGCGCCTTCGCCGCCTGTGCGAAGAGACGCGCGAATCGGTGCAGCTTACGGTGTTCGACGCCGGCTTCGTGGTCTACGTCGACAAGGTGGACAGCCCGCAGCCCCTCAAGGCGATGACGGCCATCGGATCGCGCGTGCCCGCCACGGTGACTTCCACCGGCAAGGCGATGCTGGCGTGGATGGGAGTGGAGGCGCTCGACCTCGCGTTCGCGCACGTGAAGCGTTTCACGCCGACCACGTTCCTGCGCCGCAAGGACATCGAAGCCGACCTGGAGAAGACGCGGGCGCGCGGCTATGCGATCAACCATGGCGAATTTCGAGTTGGCGTGTGCGGCCTTGGCGCGCCGGTACGCGACCGTACCGGAAGCGTTGTCGCGGCCATCGGCGTGTGGGGTGCGGAGAAGAGCATCCTCGGCCCGCGCACCGAGGAACTCGCAGTCCTCACCATCAGTGCGGCAGCCGACGTTTCCCGTGCGCTGGGTTACATCGATTTCGATGGAACGCGCCTGAAGACCGGCGCGAAGCCCGCGGAGCTGGTTACCTAGACAGCGGCCGCTGTTCGGCCTTGCGTTGCACCGAAAGGCCCGGGACCAGCATCTCTTCGATCCCGAAGGAGCCCTCGTCGGCGTACGTGTGGCAGGCGGAGCAATTCGTCAGCGTGCGCACCTTGATCTTCGCGCGGCGGTCGATCACCGCGAGGATGATACGGTGCATCTCACGCATCGTCGGGACGTCGAGCAAGCGATACGGGGTCTTATCCTTGATGCGCTCCATGAATGCGATGGAGCCGTCGTAGGGCGATTTGTCGGCGGCGTTGTCGGTAAGGTATTTGCGCACGGCGGATAGCGACGCCGGGGGCAGATTCACTGTTTCGCCGAAGTGCCTGTCGAGGCGCGTCAGGTGCAACTCCCACGAGCGCGCTGGCAACAGGCCGGGCGAGTAGGGAAAATGGCACGAACCACATTCCTTGAGGTACGTGGGGTCCTTGTCGGCGAGGAAGCCGTTCATGCTGCTTGGCTTTTCCTTGTAGAAACGGTCGCTCGCGGCATGCGCGGACGTCCCGATAATCGCAATCGACAGCAGCACGGCGCGAAGCAGCAAGCTCATTTCTTCTTCCGCATGAGCAGGATCGGAGAATCGGAGAGGTCGGTTTCATTCGATCTGAAGGATTCGTCGCTCACCGTGTAGGTCACCGCCGCGAACCAGCCACGATGCGCCTTCTGGTGGCACAACGGGCACTGCGCCAGCGTCTTCGCCTCGGGCTTGCCCTTGAACGTAGGATCCAGGAAGCCGCCGTGGATTCCGCCAACGTAGAGGACCTTCGTCAGGCTGATCGGCGTTTCGCCGGGCGGGATCACCGACATGATCTCGCGCGAACGCACGTTGCTCGACTTGTCGGCCGAGTGCGAGACCAGGTAGGCGGTGATGTTCGCGCGCGCGTCCGGCTTGATCTGCGCGCTGTCGCCAAAATGGTTGTCGAGAGAGGACATGAGCTTGCGCCACGAACGCTCGGGCAGCCAGCCAGCCTGGTAGGGGAAGTGGCAGCTGCCACATTCCTTCTCGTAGACCGGACTGTCGTTCGTACCCACGTCGTAGCGAAGCTCACCGGCGCACGCTGCGGTTGAGGCAAGGCCTGCGGCCAGCAGCAGCGCCGCGAGCAGGCCGGCACGCTTCATTTGCTGCGGATCATTACCAGAAAGTCGCCCTTTTCCTGCGGCGAGCACTCCCGGCCCAGTGTCCATTTGCAGTTGCGCAAGAACCATTTCTCGATGTGCTCCGGATCTGTGAGGCGTTTCGGATTTGCGGAGGCGGCAAGCGGGTCTATCAGCTTGCCGGTGACCACGTGTTTGCCTTGGCGGCGAAGATCGTCGGAGTGGCAGGCGCTGCAACGCCGCTTGTCTCCACTTTTGACGTCGATGAAGGGCTGCGTCCACATCACTTCCGCTTTCGCCGCGGCGAATTTGGAGCCACCCTGGCCTTCGTAGGTCTTCAACAGCGCCGCGATGACGCCATCGTCGGCTGCGTGGCTGCAGGGGGCCGCGAGGGCGGCAAGCATCAGCGCCACACGCGTGAAGGTTTTCAAGGACTGGTCCCCTGTTTCGCTGTTTGAATCATTCGCGGATGGAAGATACCCGAGGCGGCGTCGCGGTGGCAAGCGCTGCAATCGTGTTTTCCCGCGACTCCCTTCGCTTTGAATCGCTCATCGGGTACGCGGTGATGGATCGCGCGCCATCGATCGAGCTCGGTGATGCGCTGCGGCGCTTGCGAGGTTGGCGCACTGGCGCTGATCGCCCAGGGGCCCCACGCCGCGGCAGGAGTATTGGCCGCCTGCGTAAGTTTGGCGACTGCCGCTGCGGAAAGACCCAGGTCTTCCGCGAAGTGCTTGTCCTGTTCCTCGAGCATTCGCACCCACGAACGCGTCGGCAGCAATCCGGGGGGATAGGCAAGGTGGCAGCTGCCGCATTCCTTCGACCACGGTTGCGTGGCCGTCGAGGCCTCCACGATTTTTTCCGCTGCATCGCGACGCTGCAGGTCGGCGGGCGCGTGCTGGAAGAGGAAATAACCGGAGCCCGCGATTGCCGCGATGGCCAGCGCCACGCCAAGCGCGCTGCGAGCGGGCGCTGGGGGAGCGGGATCACCGTGATTGACCTTGTTTCCGGTGACCATCGCCATCGCGAGGTTCTCGCGATGCACGTAGCTGCCCCAGATGACTCCCAGCAGGTGGCTCGCGGCTATGGCGAGGATCACCCAGGAGAGGACTTCGTGCAACGCGAATGACGTATCGCCGGTAGCAAAGGAAACCGCTCCGGCGAGCGGCCCGTTCGAGTGCATGCCTGCGGAAGCCACCACGCCCGTGATGCCCGTTGCCACGATGAGTGCGAGCAACACGTAGACCGACCAGCTGCCGGCGGGATTATGGCCGGTGTAGTGCCTGGCCTTGCCCTGCAGCGCTTCGCGGATGTAGCGCATCGCTGCGGAAGGCGAGTAGGAAAAATTGGCAAAGCGCGAGTGCGTGGGCCCGATGAAGCCCCAGGCGATGCGGAACAAGGCGGCCAGCAATGCGGCGTAGCCGAAAGCCGCGTGCCAATCGGAAAGCTCAGCGCCACGCGTGAGCCACGCACCGGCGACGCCGGCGATGAATGTGAGATGCATGACGCGCACTGGAACGTCCCAGACGCGCTTCACTCCTCCCGCAGCTTCGTTGGACGGTTTTATGCCGAGCGGATCCACGGTGCCATCTCTATGATTGACCGCGATTCGCCAAACTCAAGTAGCATCGCAGCGTGATTATTGTTTCATAAAATGAATTCGAATTTCACGGATCGAAGAGGAGGCGTAATGAAGGCAGGCAGCAAAAGGGTCGTCGCATTGATGGCGGCCGGTGTTGTGGTGGCGGGATGCGGAATGATGGGCGGTGGTGGCGGGCGATCCTGGGTTCCGCAGGGATCGGGCGACATTCCTGAAGCCCGGGAAGCGCCGCGTCGCGCACCGGCGCCCGTAGCCCAGGCGGACACTCGCTCTTCCGGCGTTGGCGCTACGCGCCAGTCATCTGCCACCGCATCCGCGGATCCTCCCTCTGTGCCCGGCGCCTACACGCAAGCCACGCGTTATGGCGACCTGCTGTTTGTTTCCGGGCAGATCGGGATGGACCTGCGCTCCAACCAGATGGTGGGAGACAAAGTGGAGGATCAGACTCGCCGTGCCCTGGAAAACGTCCGTGCAGTGCTGGAAGCGCATCGCCTGACGATGACCAATGTTGTGTCGGTCACCATCTACATGAAGGACCTGGCGCAGTTCCGGGTCATGGATGACGTGTATGAAACGTTCTTCCGTGCCAATCTGCCCTCACGCTCGGTGGTAGAAGTTGCGCGCCTTCCGCGCGGTGCTGCTGTGGAAATCGCCGTAATAGCGGGACGTTAGGCTGATTGCGTAAAATTGTTGTTGACAATGTGGCCCTGAAAATTCTACTTTTGGCCTGATTAGTAAAACAACGTATCACAGACCGAAACAATAACTAACAGGAGGAGCATGGGATGGGCAACAAGACCCTGATCGCTACGCTGGTCCTGCTGGGGGGAACCTTCGCCCCGGCCGCTGCAGTTGCCGCGACGGATGCAGCCGAAAACTACAAGCTGCGCTGCTCGACCTGCCATGGCGCCAACGGGCAGGGCACTCGAGGCACGCTCCCATCGCTCGGCCCGGCCTTGAAGGGCAACCCCTTCATCGTCAACGGCAGCCCGGCGGCAATTAAAGGCGTCATCCGCAAGGGCCGCTCGGGGCAGAAACGTCTGTACGACGACACATACCCCAACATGCCCGCCTTCGGATTTGAGCCGGTTCCCGACCCTGAGGCGTTGGTGGCCTACCTCAAGGGCGACCTGCAGAAGTAACTAAAAACACAGTAAACGGGAGGAAATTCAGAATGCGCTTTAACTGGAAAAGTTTCGCCACCGCAGCACTCGGCCTTGCCGGGATGCTCCTGGTGCCGATTGACAGCCAGGCCATGCCGAGCTTTGCACGCCAGACCGGCATGAACTGCAACTCGTGCCATATCGGCACGGACAACGTCCCCAACTTCACCCGCACCGGCCGCATCTTTGCAATGCGCGGCTACGTTCGTCCGACCGTGCGCGAGCGCCTTCGCCACGATAGCGAACTGGTCGAGGATCTTCCCCAGTACGGCGGCGACTACCTCGCCCTGAACTGGGATGACTTCTTCGCCGCGCGCCTGATCTCGGAACTCGCCCAGGGCGGCCGCAACACTTCCGGTGTCAAGAACGACTGGACCTCGCGTCCGCTCGCTCGCATGGCCTTCTTCTACACGGGGCCGATCACCGACTGGCTGGGCCTGTGGACGGAGCTTGGCTACCTTGGCAACAACTCCATCCAGTCTGTCACGGCCGGCAACACCGGACCGACCGGCCTCAACTTCTACGCCTACGACGAGTATCGCCTGTCGACCGGCATGGACATCGGGCCGAATTCGTTCATCGGCATGTCGATCGGCAACGAGAATCCGAACGTCGTGACGCAGTGGGTGTTTCCGGCGGGTCTGCCGGACATGTGGGGCAACGGCCAGGGTGGTACGGGCCGCTTCAAGGAGATCATGGCGATCAGCTTCCATGGCTTCTTCAACGACATGTTCTGGGCCCAGGTGGCGTTCGTCACGGGTGACGACAACATCAGCTGGTCGGATGGCTCGAACCAGTATGCTGCGTTCGCCTGGAACATCTTCCGCACGACGCGCAACGATCTCTGGCTGGCCCTCGAGTTGTATCGCGGCAGGGACTCGTCGACGCAGATGACCTCGGTAAAGAACAGCTTCATCTGCCCGGGTGCCTGTCCGACCGGCGTAAGCGACTCGAGCCTGTCCATCACCAACCAGCGCGGCGGCACCAACGGCCTCATCGTCGGCGCCCCTGTGGTCGAGGTGAAGGACTTCAACTCGTACAAGCTGCGCATCGAGCATTCGGTGGCAGACCGCGGCCCGCACAGCTGGATCCTTTCCGCGGTGCTGCATGGCACGAAGGAGAACCACGTCGACGGCGGCAAGCTCGAGCGCACCATCCTCGGCGGCTACGTACGCTACTTCTACAACCGCACGTACGGTTTCTACGCCACGACGTGGAAGGACATGACGTACGACTACACGACGCCGGCTGGCGTGGTGCGCAAGACGTACCAGAAGATCAACTACGCACTGACGCTGCTGTGGAACCCGGCGATGAACTTCAGCACGCACCTGGTGATCAGCCCGCGTGTGCAGAACCGTGTGTTCGACGACGAGCGTTCGAAGTACCTCGGCAAGGGCAAGTCGTATTCGCTCGGGTTCGAGTACAACTTCTAAAAAGAGTTTCTCCTGCAGTACCCGTTGAAGAGCCGTTGAAATTGCGACTCCCAGTTCCCCCGGCAAGGCCTCCTTGCCGGGGTTTTTATTGCAACAACACCCGGAGCAGTGAACACATGCGAGCAATGATTGCGGTTTGCGTTGTAGCCAGCGGAATGGTCTCGGGAGTGGCGCAGGCTGCTGACGAGAAGATCGTCAACTACTTCAAGGAGACGTGTGGCGTCTGCCATGGCGAAAGTGGCGAAGGCACGAAGGGGCTCGCGCCGCCCTTCAAGGGCAACAAGTTCATCATCGAAGGAAGCGAAGCCGACATCGCCGCGACGATCACCAAGGGACGAATGGGTGACCAGAAGAGGTACAAGGATCTCCCCTCGCCGATGCCTGCGGCGTCCATGAGCGACGGGCGCCTGAAAGGCGTGATTGCCTATCTCAAGGGCGACCTGCAGAAGTAGCCAGGAAACCCGCAAGCACCGGGGCGTCCCTGCTCAGGCGGAGGCGCCCTTTTTTCTTGCGGGTGCGGGAGCCGAGGAGGTGGGCTCGGCGCCGTCGAGCAATGCTTCAATGGTTTCGCGCCGCTGAGCGCTTATCGGGAGCTCCTTGGCAGCAACACTGCGGCGGCGGCGCACCGTATAGACGAAGACTCCAGCGCCACCCAGCAGCAGCGCGAACGGCCCCAGCCACAGCAGCACGGTTGTTGACCTGAGCGGCGGGCGATAGAGAACGAAATCGCCGTAGCGCTCCACCATGTAGTCGCGGATGTCGCCGTCGCTGCGGCCGCGGGCGATCTGCTCGCGAATCTGCGTGCGCAGGTCATGGGCCAGGGGCGCGTTGGAATCCGCGATCGTCTGGTTCTGGCAGACGAGGCAGCGTAGTTCCTCTCCCAGGCTACGCAGGCGCGACTCGACCAGCGGATCCGGTTTGGCGATTTCCGATGCCTGGCCATGCACGAGCTGTGAAGCCGCCAGGGCCAGCGCGCCGATTGCGATGCGCGTCTTCATGCGTTCAGTTTTTCGATCAACGGAAGGATCACCTTCTCCAGCGATTCAGGCGTGATCGGGCCGATCTGCTTGTGGCGAATGACGCCCATCTTGTCGATCACGAAAGTTTCGGGCACGCCGTAGACGCCGTAGTCGATGCCGACACGGCCTTCCACGTCGAAAGCCGAAAGGGTGTAGGGATTGCCGAATTTCGCCAGCCACTGTACGCCGTCTTCGCGCCTGTCCTTGTAGTTGAGGCCCACGATCGGCACTAACTTGCGGCGCGACATTTCCACCAGCAGCGGGTGCTCGACGCGGCACGACACGCACCACGACGCCCAGACATTCAGCATCCAGACCTTGCCCTTCATGTCGACCGGCGTGAATACGAGTTTCTCTTCATGCAGCTGCGTGAGCGTGAAGGCCGGCGCAGCCTTGCCGATGAGGGGCGAGGGAACCTCCTTCGGGTCACGCTTCAGGCCGACCGCGAAGAATCCCACCAGCAGCAGGAAGATGACCAGGGGAGCGGCGAACCTGAGTGCCTTCAAGCGCGCACTCCCTCGGCCTCGAGCCCGGCGGAGCTGGCGACGCGGCGAAGGCGATAGCGGCGATCGGACAGTGCGAGGAATCCGCCCAGCGCCATCACGATGCACCCGCCCCAGATCCAGTCGACGAACGGCTTGTGGTAGACCCGCACGCCCCATGCGCCATCACCCACCGGCTCACCGAGGGAGACATAGAGGTCGCGCGTGAGGCCGGTGTCGATGTCGGCTTCAGTCATGGTCTGTCCGGAAGCCTGGTAGGCGCGCTTCTCGGGATGCATCAGTCGATCGACCTTCGCGGAGCCTTGGTGGCGCACTTCGAACTCTCCGCGCGTCGCGACGTAGTTGGGTCCTGGCGCTTCACTCGTTCCCTTGAAGGTGAATTCGTAGCCGCCGATCGTCACGCTCTCGCCCGGCGCCATGCGCAGGTCGCGTTCGGTCTCGTAGCCCTTCACAAGCGTGACACCGATCACGAAGATGGCCACGCCGAGGTGCGCGATCGTCATTCCATACCAGGAGAGTGGTTGCGCGCGCAGCTTCGCAGCAAGACTCGGCTGCACCGCGGTCTTGAGGCGATGCGTCAACTGCACCGCGGCGGCGAAGATCACCCAGAGCGCGAGCCAGAGGCCGAAAGCCACCATCAGCGAGAAGCGGCCCATCACGAAAGGAATCAGCACCGCGGCCACCGCTGCCGCAGCGAGCGCCCAGCGCAGGCGCACCCAGAGTCCGGGAAGCTCGGCGCGCTTCCAGCTTGCGACTGGACCCACGGCCATCAGGAAAACGGCGGGAGCCATCAACGGGAAAAACACCGCATCGAAGTACGGCGGGCCGACGGAGATCTTGCCGAGATTGAGCGCGTCGAGAAACAGCGGATAGAGCGTCCCCAGCATCACCGCCGCCATTGCCACTGACAGCAGTACGTTGTTGGCGAGCAGCAGCGATTCACGCGAGACGGGTGCAAAGCCGCCGCCCATGCCGACCTTCGGCGCGCGCCAGGCGAAAAGCGCCAGCGAGCCGCCGATCACGGTCGCGAGGAAAATCAGGATGAAGATGCCGCGCTTGGGATCGGTGGCGAATGCGTGCACCGATGTGAGCACGCCGGAGCGCACCAGGAACGTGCCCATGAGCGAAAGCGAAAACGCCATCACGGCGAGCAACACGGTCCAGGCGCGGAAGGTACCGCGTTTCTCGGTGACCGCGAGCGAATGGATAAGCGCCGTTCCCACCAGCCACGGCATGAACGAGGCGTTCTCCACCGGATCCCAGAACCACCAGCCGCCCCAGCCGAGTTCGTAGTAGGCCCACCAGCTGCCGAGCATGATGCCGATCGTGAGGAATGCCCACGCGGCAGTGGTCCACGGGCGCGACCAGCGCGCCCAGGCCGCATCGAGGCGGCCTTCCAGCAGCGCCGCCAGCGCGAACGCAAATGCCACCGAGAAACCCACGTATCCCATGTAGAGCATGGGCGGGTGGATCACCATGCCCGGGTCCTGCAGCAGCGGATTGAGGTCGCGGCCGTCGTCGGCCGGCGGCAACAGGCGTTCAAAAGGGTTGGACGTGAGGAGGATGAAGAGCAGGAAGCCGACGCTCACCAGGCCCAGTACGCCGAGCACTCGCGAGAGCATGCGGTCGGGCAGCTGGCGGCTGAAGATCGAGACAGCGAAGGTCCACCCCGAGAGCATCAGCAGCCAGAGCAGCATCGAGCCTTCGTGTGACCCCCAGGTTGCCGCGATGCGGTAGGCGGTGGGCAGGCGCGAGTTGGAGTTGGTCGCGACGTTGAGAACGGAGAAGTCGTTGCCGACGAAGCTGGCGGCGAGCGCCACGAATGCTCCCAGGACGAACAGGAACTGTCCGGTGGCGATCGGGCGGCTGGTGGCGAGCAACGCGGCGCGCCCGGTTGCGGCGCCCGCGAACGAAAGCACTGCCTGCGCAATCGCCAACGCCAGTGCGATGACCAGCGCGAAATGTCCGAGTTCGGGTATCACGTCACTTTCCCTTCTGGCCCGCGAAGGCCGCCTTGTCCATGGGGTGACCTGCCTTCTTGAGGGCGTCGGCCGCTTGCGGCGGCATGTAGTTCTCATCGTGCTTTGCCAGGATCTCACTTGCCTTGAAGGTGCCGTCGGCGCCGATCCGGCCCTGCGCCACGACGCCCTTGCCCTCGCGGAACAGGTCCGGAAGGATGCCGGTGTAGACGACCGGAATGGTACGCGCGGTGTCAGTGACCTTGAAGGTGACCGTGAGTCCGTCCTTGTCGCGCGCGACGCTGCCGGCTTCCACCAGGCCGCCGATGCGGAATGCGCGGTCGCGCGGTGCTTCGTTGGAAGCAACTTGCGTGGGCGTGAAGAAAAACACGAGGTTCGACTGGAAGGCGTTGAGCACCAGCGCGGCGGCGATGCCGAGGCCGGCGAGCCCCCCAATGATCCACGCCGCGCGTTTAGTCCTGGGTTTCAAGGTCTCGCTCCTGTTCGATTGCGCGGCGCGCGGTGTCGCGACCGACGCGCAGTGAGATGATCTCGGCCACGATGGCGAGCGCCGTCAGCGCGTACGACATCGTCAGGTAGAAAGTGTGATCCATCAGGTGAGGTTCCGCACCCACTGGGTGCGCCTTTCGCGTTCGAGGATGATCGTGCGCACGCGCACCAGCGAAGCGCCGATCGCGTACATCCAGAAGCAGATCGCCATCAGCAGCATGGACCACAACATGGCCACGTGCATCGACGTTCCCTTGAAGTTCACGCTCGAGCCCTGGTGGAGCGTGTTCCACCATTGCACCGAGAAATAGATGATCGGCAGGTTGACCAGCCCGATGAGCGCAAGCAACGCGGCCGCGCGGTCTCCGCGGCGCGGATCCTCGAAGGCGTTGGCGAGCGCAATGAATCCGAGGTAGAGGAACAGCAGCACCAGCTCCGAGGTGAGGCGCGCATCCCACACCCAGTAGGTGCCCCAGGTGGGCCGTCCCCAGAAGGCGCCGGTGACAAGTGCCACGAAGGTGAACATCGCGCCCGTGGGCGCCAGCGCGCGCGCCATCATCGCGGCAAGCCGGGTGTTGAACGTGAGCGACATCGCGCCATAGCAGGCCATCACGAAGTACGCGAACATCGACATCCAGGCCGCGGGCACGTGGATGAAGATCACGCGGTAGACCTCGCCCTGCTGCGCGTCCGTGGGCGCAACCACGAATCCCATGTACATGCCGGCGATGCCGGTGATGAGCGCGGCGGCGAAGAAAAACGGCGCCATCATTCCCGCGAGGCGATAGAACGTGGCAGGAGCTGAAAAGTAGTAGAGGTTCATCGTCAATCGAGCGCGATGCGAATCGCGGTGCATGCGGCGAAGGGCAGGCCCATCGTCGCGAGGATCAGGCCTGCTGCAAGCAACGACAGGTGCGGCATGGGCGAGAGGGCGGCAGCCTGCGCTTCGGCCGCGCCGGCACCGAAGATCAGGACCGGCACGAACAGCGGCAGCGCGAGGAGGGCGAGCAGCACGCCGCCCCCGCGCGCGCCAAGCGTGAGCGCGCTGCAAGCCGCGCCGAGCAGCGACAACACCGGTGTTCCCAGCAGCAGCGCGATGGCCAGCGTGCCAAGCGTTCCGGCATCTAGGCCGTACTGCAGGCCCAGCAGCGGAGAGAGCACCGTGAGCGGCAGGCCGGAAGCCACCCAGTGCGCCGCGATCTTGCCGCTGGCCCAGCCCGGCATGGGGTGCGGCGAAAGCAGCATCTGCTCGAGCGTGCCATCAACGTAGTCACCGGCGAACATCGTGGGCAGCGAAAGGAACGCCGCGAGCAGCGCGCACACCCAGATCACTCCAGGGCCGATACGCGCGAGCAGCTGGGGATCGGCGCCCACGCCGAGCGGAAAGAGCGTTGCGACAAGAACGAAGAAGGCAACCACCAGCAGCGTTTCGCCCGGATGACGCAGCGACAGCATGATGTCGCGGGAGAACGCCCACGCGAATCCCGCTCCGAACGAGCCGTGCACGGATGTGCCTGGCAGCGACGAGGCGGCCACGCTCATGCACCCATCCGCAGCACGCGCGCCGGGGAAGGCGAGAGGTCATGGTGTGTTGCCAGCACCGCGAGGCCGCCGCGATCGAGATGGCGGGACAGCAATTGCGTGAACAGGGCCTGGCCCTCGTCATCCAGTGCGGTGAGCGGCTCGTCCAGCACCCAGATGGGCGACGGATCGAGCATCAGTCGCGCGAGGCCGATGCGGCGCCGTTGCCCCGCGGACAGGCGGCGTGCGGCCAGTTGGCGGCGCTTTACGAGGCCGGCGCGCGCGAGCGCATCGGCGATGGCGGGTTGATCCACCTTCACACCGCGCAGGGAGAGCGCGCTTTTGAGATTCTCCTCGGTCGTGAGGTCGTCCTTGATGCCGGGAAGGTGGCCGCTGTAGAGCAGGGCGCCGTCGCGAGTGATGTGTCCCTTGTCGGCGCGCGTGAGCCCGGCCGCGCAACGCAGCAGCGTGGTCTTGCCGCTGCCGTTGGGACCACGCACCGCCAGCCACTCGCCGGCATTCACCTGGAACGTCACCTCACGGAAGAGCGTGGCGAAGCCGCGCGCGCAGGACAGGCCGCGGCCCTCCAGCATGCTCACGGAAGCACCTTGTCGACGATGACGGAGACATTTCGTGCCCCCGGGCGCACCACCGAGCTGCTGCCCACGAGGTCGCCGGGCTGCGGCATCGCGTTGCCGCTTTTCGAGATGCGCGCCTCGATGCGCACGGCCTGCGCGCCGGAAAGCTTCACCGTTGGTGACATGGCCTGGCTGTCATCGAGCGCGAACTTGAGCGGCAGCTCGCGCGAGCTGGCGCGGATCACCGCGAGCGGAACGCGCGGGCCACCCTCCGAGCGGGCGAAGATGAAAAGCGTCTCGCCCCCGGTCACGTGCCCGGAGACGCCGAAGGCGAGAGATACCTGGCCCGTGATCGATTTCCCGTCGCCGCCGGCCTCTGGCTTGGCGCCGTCCTTCGCGACCGGAGCAGCGGCCACCCGCACGGGGGGCGCTTCGACGACCGGTTTGCCCGCAGCCGCGGCGCGCGAGCGGATCTCCTGCAGGATCGACTGGATCTGCGCCTGGTCGGGCGACTCCGGCGGCAGCACCGAGGCGAGCTTCTGCCAATGTTTCAGGGCGGCGCCGAAGTCGCCGAGGTCCAGCGAAGCGGTACCCGCGAGTGCGAGCGCCTTGGCATTGCCCGGTTCGATCTCGAGGGCTTTCAGTGCCAGCTCGTGTGGCTTGCCAATCAGAGTCTTGCCCTGCGTCATCGCGAGCGAATCGGCGTAGTCCGCCAGGACCTGCGCGTCATTGGGCGCGAGCCGCACGAGTTGCGCGTAGGCGTCGGCGGATTCCTGGAAACGGCCAAGCGCGGACATCGATCGGCCAAGCAGTGCCCAGCCTTGCGCGTCGTCCGGGCGCGATTTTACTTTCTTCGCGAGTCCCTCGACCATGGCGATGATGCTGGGATCGTTGGGTTTCGGGTCGGCGAGCGCAGTGACCGTCCTGTCGTCCGCGGCCATCGGGTTGCCGGTGAAGGCATAGATTCCGAAGGCGAGGGCGGGAATGGCGATGCCGGCGCAGGCGGCGAGGACCCACGGGCGGCTGCCAGCAGGGGCGGAGGTGCCCGGGACTGGCTGGAGGTCGCTGTCCGCTCGATTCATCAGTTCGGACAGTGCCTCGTCCCGCGCCTCGGCGGGGAGCAGTCCGTAGGCCACGTCGGCGTCGATTTCGCGGCGTTGCCCCCGCAGGATCTCAAGGTTGGCCTCGACGCGGGAGGGGGCATTGCGGGCGCGGGCCCGCAGCAAGGGCACGAGCACGAAGGCCAGCGCCGCAACCGTCATCAACACGGCCAGGATCCAGAAAACGGCCATCGGGTAGCTATCATTTCCAGCGGGGAGCGGTACTGAATTATACCGGACGCAGCCCCCCGTTCCGAATCTCAAAAATCACGAAAAATCATGGAGATGAGCCGCATAGTTCAAGCGTCGCTCCGGTCGCCGTACGGGCGGCTACAATCAGGGCCTTCACGGTCCAGGAAAATAACGCCGGGTGAGGCATTACTCGATTCTCGAGTACGCGAGGTTCCGCTGGTTCAAGGCGGCGATCGTGCTGTGTGTGGCCGCCGCCGCGGCGTACCTGTGGCATCACCCACCGCTCAAGCCTTATGGCGGAACGTGGCTCGGATACACACTCGGCACGATCGGCGCGCTGCTGATCCTCTGGCTGATGTATTACGGCGTCCGCAAACGCCGCTACCGCTCCACTTCCGGAACCGTCCAGGGCTGGCTTTCCGCTCACGTCTACCTGGGCGTATCGCTGCTCGTGATTGTCACGCTTCACACCGGCTTCGAGCTCGGATGGAACGTTCACACGCTGGCCTACGTGCTGATGGTTTCGGTCGTGCTCAGCGGCTTCTGGGGTGTGTTCGTCTACATGCGTATCCCGCGAGCGATGACGGAGAACCTCGGCGAGGAAACCCTCGATGCCGTGCTGCTGCGCATCGCCGACATCGACCGCGAGATGCGTGAGAAGGCGCTGTCGCTGCCCGACCGCCTGTTCGTGCTGATCGACCGCTCCGTTGCGGGCGGGCGCCTGGGCGGCAGCTTCATGCGGCTGGTCACGGGGCGCGATCCTGATTGCCCCACGCTGGCCGCGGTACGCGCCTGGCCCGGCGTCGCGAAAAGCCTGAAGGGCGAGGCGTCGCGCCTTGACAAGGAAGTGTTCAACCTCCTGCTGCAGAAGGACCAGTTGCTCGCGCGCGCGCGCCGCGACCTGCAGCACAAGGCCCTGCTCGACCTGTGGCTCTACTTCCACGTTCCGCTCGCGTTCATGCTGCTCGCCGCCCTCATCGCGCACGTGGTCGCGGTCTTCATCTACTGGTGAGCTCGCCGTGAAGATACTGCTCACCACCAAGGCCGGGACGCGCGCACAGACGCGCAAGACCGTCACCGGGGAATGGATGCGGGTCGGGCGCAACGCCGCCTGCGAGATCCACCTTCCCGATCCTCGCGTGGCGCTCGACCAGGGCATCATCTTCAATCGCGATGGCCTGGTGTACATCGAGGGCGAGGCCGGAAGCCAGAACATCACCCGCAAGACGGTGCGCTCGGTGCGGCTCAAGGTGGGCGAGCCGATCGAGATCGGGCCCTACAGGCTGGAAGCGCAGCAGCCTCCGCCGGGCTTCGATGGCGCCATCGCCGTGGAACTGGTTCACGCGCTTCCGCAGGGTACCGGCTTCAAGAAGCGCGACCTGACGCTCGCCTCGCTCGGGCTCACCAAGCGCTGGGCGGCGTGGCTATGGGGGCTCGCGATCCTGGTTGTGTTCCTGGCGGTGCCCGCGGGGCGCGTGCTCGACCTGCCATGGCGCGACACGGCGCAGGTCTCCCCGACCGGGGACAAGTTCTGGAATCCGGGCGCGTTGATCCTCGCGCACCAGCCGATCGAGACGAAGTGCGCCACCTGCCACGAGGTTGCTTTCGAGCACGTGAAGGATCGCGCCTGCCTTGAGTGCCATTCGAGCATCGGCCATCACGTCGGGCCCGAAATGAATCCGGCGTCGCTCTTCGAAGGAGCGCGTTGCGCCACCTGCCACCGCGACCACAAGGGGGTGAAATCCACGCACCGCGACAGCGACAAGCTCTGCGTCAACTGCCACCGGGACCTGCCGTCGCACGCCCGTGATGCCAAGGCCGCGAATGTCTCGGACTTCGCGCGTGACCATCCGGAGTTCCAGCTGACCTTCCCGGTCTCGGGCGGCGTGCGGCGTGTTCGCCAGGGCGGGGCGAAGATCGTCGAGCAGTCCAACCTCGTCTTCCCGCATTCAGTCCACCTCGACCCGCGGGGCGTGCGTTCGCCGCTGCAGGGACACATGAAACTCGAGTGCAAGGCCTGCCACCAGCCCGACGCGTCGCGCCGCACGTTCGAGCCGGTGTCGATGGCGAAGAATTGCCAGGAATGCCACGCGCTGCAGTTCGAGCCAGCCGTCACCACGCGTGAGGTGCCGCATGGAAAACCCGCGGAAGCCATCACCGTGATCGAGGAGTTCTACGCCAACCTCGCGCTGAAGGGCGTGCCGGACAGTTTCCGCAAGGCGTTCGGCGTGCCGGGGGAGGGCCTGCTGCGACGTACCGGCGAGCCAAGCACGCAGGATCGGCAGAACACGCTTGCGCTTGCCAGCCGCAAGGCAAAGCAGGTGAGCAAGGAGCTCTTCGAGGTACGGGTCTGCAAGACCTGCCACGCGATCGAGCAATCGGGTGATACCTGGAAGGTGGCGCCGATCCGCGCCAACAGCACCTGGATGCCGCACGCGCGCTTCGACCACAAGGCACACCAGCAGTCGAAATGCGCCGATTGCCACGCGGTCGCGCAGTCCAAAAACGCCTCCGACGTCGCGATGCCGACGATCAAGCAATGCCGCGAATGCCACGGGGGCTCGAAGCCTGTGGCGGGCAAGGTCACGTCCAATTGCATGCAGTGCCACGGTTTCCACGACGCGACACATGCGTGGGATCCGACTTTCCAGCCGAAGGCGCGGCGGGTGGCAGGCAACCCATGAGGATCGCGGCACTCGCGGTCGCGTTGTTTCTTGCTGCATGTTCGGGCGGAGGTGGCTCGGGGCGGGCGGCGCCTGCGACCACGACCCCGGTCGAGAAATACCTCACTGCCGCCGACGTGGAGGGCGTGGTCGCCCGGGCAGCGGCCGAAGCGAAGGCGCGAAATCTCGCGGCCCACATCGCGGTGGTTGATCGTGTCGGCAACGTGCTCGCGATATTCCGCATGACGGGGGCGGCCGACACTGCCATCATCGGTAGCGGCCTCGGCGTTGTCGGCGGCTTCGAGGGCGCCGAGGTTCCGGCGCGAGCTGCGGTCATTTCCAAGGCGGTGACCGCAGCCTATCTTTCCTCGAATGGCAACGCGTTCACGACGCGCACAGCCAGCCAGATTGTCCAGGAGCATTTCAATCCACAGGAGAATCAGCAGCCGTCGGGTCCGTTGTACGGGGTGCAGTTCTCGCAGTTGCCATGTTCGGATGTGATGCAGACGACGCAGCTCGGCCTGGTTGGCCCGCGTTCGGCGCCGCTCGGCCTGTCAGCGGATCCCGGCGCAGTGCCGCTCTACAAGAACGGCGTGCTGGTGGGGGCGGTGGCCGCGGAGGCCGACGGGCGCTACGGCATCGATCGCGACATCACCAATATCGATTCCAGCCCCGAGGAGGCCATCGCCATTGCAGGCAGCTTCGGAATGGAGGCTCCGGCCGATATTCGCGGAGATCGCATCACCGCCGATGGCCGTACATTCCGTTTCACCGATGCGGTCCCGCTTGCGGCAAACCCGTCGACTGCGGCGCCGTATGCATCGCTTGAGGGCGGACTCGTCATGTTGTACCCCTTCAAGAGCGGCACGGCGGTTGTTCGCGGCGCGGAGTTCGGGTTGGCCGCCTCGGGTACCCGGGCCGCGTCTTCGCAACCGGCAGCGCCATTCATCCTCGTGGACGCGACCGACGCCAACAAGTTTCCGGTGCGTGCCGGGCTCGACGGCAAGCTCACCGCGGCCGAGGTCGACATGATCCTCAGCGAGGCGATAGCCATCGCGAGCCGTGCGCGCGGCCAGATTCGCCGGCCGCTGGGGTCGAGCGCCGAAGTGAGCATCACGGTCGTGGATTCGCAGGGCGCCATCCTCGGCCTCGTTCGAACGGCGGACGCGCCGATTTTCGGTATCGACGTCGCCGTGCAGAAAGCCCGCACCGCGGCGTTTTTTTCCCGCGACGTGGCGGATGCCTTCAGCGGGTTCTTCATCGCATCCCCGGTATACCAGCCCTCCAACATCCAGGTGCTCCTCGGAAACTACCTCCCGGCTGCCACCACATTCGTCGGCGATCCGTCGGCCTTTCGAGGCTCGAGGGCGTGGAGCGCCCGCGCCATCGGCAACCTTCACCGCCCGTATTTCCCGGATGGCATTGCTTCGACCCCCAACGGCCCCTTCTCGACGCCGATCAACGCGTGGAGCCCGTTCAACGTCGGATTCCAGCAGGACCTGGTCTACAACCAGATCCTCAGCGGCGTGGGCGGGGACATCAGCAAGAACTGCGTCGCGCGAGCGGCGAGCGGCAGGATTGACCACGTCACTGGCTTCCCCGAGCTCGCCAACGGCATCCAGATCTTCCCCGGCAGCGTGCCCATCTATCGCGGCAATGAGCTGGTGGGCGCGGTGGGTGTCTCGGGTGACGGCGTGGACCAGGACGACATGATCTCCTTTCTCGGCCTCGCCAACGCGAGTCGCAAGCTCAATACCGGCATCGGAAATGCGCCGGCAGCCATGCGCGCCGACATGCTGGATCCCCTCGGCACTCGCCTGCGCTACGTGCAGTGCCCGCAATCGCCGTTCAACGACTCGACCGAGCAGAATGTTTGCTCAGGCCTCTAGCGCGCTGCTGATGATGGCCCTGTCGCTCGCGGCGCGCGCCGAGGACGATGTGCCGATGCCGCCGTTGCGCACGCCTGACAAGGATGTGGCGCCACGTCGCGCTGGCCCGAGCGAGCCGCTGCAGTATTTCCCGCCGCCGGTGGATCCCGCGCAGGTTCCTTCGCCGGCCTCCTCCGCACCGCGTGAATCGCTGCCGGTCTCCGACCGCTGGCGGATCATGCAATCGCTGGGCCTGAAATCACCCTGGTTCGATCCCTACAACCAGAACCTGTTGAAGGGCGATCTCCCCGTCTACAAGGACTGGTTCGTGAACCTCGGCGTCGTGTCGGACGCGCTGCTTGAAGCGCGCCGCCTGCCGACGCCGGTGGGGCCGCAGACCACTGATCGTCCCGGCTCCGTTGATGTTTTCGGGCGCGCAAGGCAGTCGACGCTGGTGGAAACACTCATCGTTTCGCTCGCGGCAATCAAGGGCAACACAACATTCAAGCCGCCGGACTACGAATTCCGCCTGGTGCCGGTGTTCAACGTCAACCGCTCGCAGGTGGACGAGATCCGCGCGTTGCGCGTCGACCCGCGCGAAGGCGCGACGCGTAACGACAACCACGTGACGCTGCAGGAAGCCTTCGCCGACGTCCACCTGCGCAACGTCTCCTCGCGCTACGACTTCGATTCGATCCGCGTCGGCATCCAGCCTTTCATCTCCGATTTCCGGGGCTTCCTCTTCAACGATCTGCCTTTGGGCGTGCGTGTGTTCGGCACGCGTGACAACAACCAGTGGCAATACAACCTCGGGATCTTCCGCAGGCTGGAGAAGGACACCAATTCGGGACTGAACGACATTCGCGCGCGTCCGCGCCGCGACGATGTCTTCGTCGCCAACGCCTACCGCCAGGATTGGCCGATGCTGGGCTTTACCTCCCAGGCAACGGCGGTGCTGAACGTCAATCGCGAGGACAACCGCCAGTTCTACGACTCCAACGGTTTCCTCGTGCGCCCGGCAGTGCAGGGCGATGGCCGCGGGCACAACTACACCGTCGGCTACCTCGGCTACAGCGGCGACGGGCACCTCGGCAGCCTCAACCTCACCACGTCGCTGTACCTGGCGCTGGGCCGCGATGACCGCCATCCAATTTCGCAGCGCTCGCAGCGCATCCGCGCGGGCTTCGCCGCCGCGGAACTTTCGAAGGACTTCAGTTGGGTGCGCGTCCGACTGAATGCATTGCTGGCCTCCGCGGACCGCGATCCTTTCGACGACGTGGCCACGGGCTTCGACGCCATCCTCGAGAATCCGCAGTTCGCCGGCGCGGACACCAGTTTCTGGATTCGCCAGGCCGTGCCTCTCGTGGGGGGCGGCGGCGTGGCGCTCTCCGGGCGCAACGGTGTGTTGCCGAGCCTGCGTTCCTCCAAGGACCAGGGACAGTCAAACTTCGTGAATCCCGGCCTTGTGCTCCTCGGCGGCGGCGCCGACGTCGACGTGAGCCCCGAGGTTCGCCTCATCTCGAACGTGTCCTACCTGCAGTTCGTGAATACCGAGGTGCTGGGTGTGCTTCGCAACCAGGCCCCGCCTTCGAAGGAAATTGGTATCGACATCTCCGCGGGCGTGCAGTGGCGGCCATTCATGAGCCAGAACGTGGTGGTCAGCGCGTCTGCCGCCGCGCTGCTGCCGGGCAAGGGCTTGAAGCAGCTGTATGACGAAGGGCAGCGCGGGGTGCAGTACTCGGTGCTGGTGAACCTGGTCGCGACTTTTTAGGTGATGAATTTGAACCACAGGGGACACAGAGGCAACACAAGAGGAAAGCAGGAGCTGGCAGCCGTTCAGGGTACGGGTGTCATCGCCCGAATCCTGGCCATCATTTGCCTTTCCTCTTGTGTTGCCTCTGTGTCCTCTGTGGTGAAAGCAGCGGCTTCTCCGGCAGCCCCGGCATCCCAAACCATCGCCGATGCAGACGCGAAATCCGCCGGCTGCATGAGCTGCCACACGGCGACCGACCGCCACACCATGCACCAGAACCCAGCCGTCATCCTGGGTTGCACGGACTGCCACGGCGGCAACGCGAAGGTGAGCCTCATGCGCGGGGTTCTGCGCGACGATCCCGCCTACATGAGTGCGCTGCGCAGTGCCCACGTCCTGCCGCGCGACGAGAAGGCATGGAACTGGCCCTCGAGTGCCACGCCGGAACGCACCCTCACATTGCTGAATCGCGAGAGCCCGGAGTTCATTCGCTTCATGAATCCCGGCGACCTGCGCGTGGCGCGTGAAGCCTGCGGTGCCTGCCACCTGCCGATCATCCACGCGAGCGAACGCAGCCTGATGGCGACTTCCGCCATGTTCTGGGGCGGCGCCGCGTACAACAACGGCATCCTGCCGTACAAGCGATCGATCCTCGGCGAGGCGTACACGCGCGAAGGGCAGGGCGCATCACTCACGAACCCGATCGTCCCCGACGCGTTCCTGCTTTCGAAAGGCATCCTGCCTTCGCTGACGGCACTGCCCGCATGGGAGACGATCCCCCCGGGCGATGTCTTCCGCGTCTTCGAGCGCGGTGGCAAGGTGATTTCGAGCCAGTTCCCCGAGATCGGGTTGCCCAATAACACCGGTGCCCTGCAGAAACTCGACGAACCGGGGCGTCCGGACTTCCGCCAGT
>JBDSMR010000109.1:0-5827 GCA_039915735.1 Usitatibacter sp.
GCGCCTGCACATTGCCGGGGTCGCCACGGGCCCCACGCCCTACGCGGTGAACCTCGCGGGCTTCGAGCCGCTGGTCTCGATGATGCGTCCCGGCGGCGGCATCGGCTACACGCTGCAACTCATCACCCAGAAAGACAGCTCGATCAAGTCGGTTGCGGACCTGAAGGGCAAGCGCGTGGCGCACGTCGCACCCTCCTCGAATTCCGGCGACCTCGCCCCGCGCGCGCTCTTCACCGCGATGGGTGTCACGCCGGGCAAGGACTACGAGATCATCTACTCGGGCAAACACGACAATTCGGTGATGGGTGTCGTCAACAAGGATTACGACGCGGCACCCGTGGCCTCGACGGTGGTCGAGCGCATGCAGGCGCGCGGGATGTTCAAGGCCGACGCGCTGCGCGTGGTCTACGAATCTGCACCTTTCCCGCGCACGGCATTCGGAGTGCCGTACAACCTCACGCCGGAGCTGAAGGCGAAGATCAAGGAAGCGTTCCTCTCCTTCGACTTCAAGAAGTCGAAGCTCGGCAAGGAGTTCAAGGACACCGAGAAGTTCGGGGCGATCGACTACAAGGAAGCCTGGCGCGACGTGCGTGCGATCCAGAAGGCGTCGGGCGTGACATACACCCAGGAATCCCTCGGCAAGCTAAGCAAGAAGGCGGAGTAGGCGCGTGTCCTCGCTCCTCGCCGTCGAGGGGCTCACCAAGGTCTACAGCGGAGGGCAACGGGCGCTCGACGCCGTGAGCCTCACGGTTGAGCGCCCCGAGGTCATCGCGATCATCGGGTCCTCGGGCGCTGGCAAGAGCACCCTGATCCGCTGCATCAACCGGCTGGTTGAGCCCACCGCCGGCCACATCCGCCTGGGCGACGTGGACATCGTCGCCGCCCCGCGCAAGGAGCTGCGGGCCATCCGGCGGCGCATCGGGATGATCTTCCAGGAGTTCAACCTGGTGGAGCGGCTCTCCGTCATGGAGAACCTGCTCTCCGGGCGCCTTGGCTCGGTTGGTTTCTTCGCCTCGCTCATGCGCCGTTATCCCCCGGCCGACATCTCCGGCGCCTTCGCGATGCTCGATCGCGTGGGCCTCGACGGTTACCACGACAAACGGGCCGACGCGCTCTCGGGTGGGCAGCGGCAGCGCGTGGGAATCGGGCGCGCATTGATGCAGGATCCCGACCTTCTCCTGGTCGACGAACCCACCGCGAGCCTCGACCCCAAGACCGCGCGCCAGATCATGCGCCTCATCCGCGAGCTTGCTGTCGAGCGCGCGCGGCCCGCGCTCATCAACATCCACGATGTCGCCCTCGCACAGGACTTCGCTGACCGCGTGATCGGGCTCAAGGCCGGCCGTGTTGCCTTCGACGGTCCGCCCTCGGGCCTCACCCCCGCGGTGTTGACCGAGATCTACGGCGAGGAAGACTGGAGCCGCACCATCCGCAAGGCCGCCGAGGAAGAGGAGGCGGCCTGAACACGGTGGCGTATCCGAGCTCTTGGAGGCCGCCGCCGCTTTTCGGCTCGCGCGCGCGGCAGAACCTCGTGCTGGTCGTGGCCGTCGCCTATTGCGTGTGGGCGGTTGCGGGGCTGCACATCGATGGGCATCGCGCGCTCGCGGGGTTCGGCCGCGCGTGGGACCTGCTGGTGCGCATGTTTCCGCCGGACTTCGCGCGCCACCAGCTGCTGGTGAAGGGCATGGTCGAAAGCCTGCAGATGGCGTTTGCGGCCACGCTCGTGGGTGTGGTGCTCAGCATTCCGCTCGGCATCGCGGCGGCCACCAACCTCGCGCCGCGCCCCGTCTACCTCGTGGCGCGCGCGCTGATTGTCGTCGGGCGCACCTTCCACGAGGTGATCATCGCGATTTTCTTCGTGAAGCTGTTCGGCTTCGGCCCCGTGGCGGGGCTGCTCACGCTTGCGTTCGCCTCGATGATTTTCCTCGCCAAGATGCTCGCCGAGGACATCGAAAACGTCCGCCCCGGGCCAATCGAGGCGGTGCGCGCCACGGGCGCGGGTTTCGCGCAGGTTGTGGTCTACGGGGTTGTGCCGCAGGTGCTTTCGCGCACCACGGGTGTTGCCATCTACCGGCTCGACGCCAACGTGCGCCACTCCACCGTGATCGGCATCGTCGGCGCCGGTGGCATCGGCCAGACGCTCTCCGCCTCGTTCTCGCGTTATGACTACGACTTCGCCGCGGCGATCCTGCTTTCGATCATTGCGCTCGTGGCGCTTGGTGAGTGGTTCTCCGACTGGGTGCGCCGGAGGATGCGATGAACGCCGTCGTGAAGCGCTACCCGGAAGTCTGGCGGCGGCGCTCCCCGCGCGAGTCGCTCGTGGCGTGGCTCACGGTGGCCGCTGTTGCCTTCGCCTCGGCGTGGTCGGTCTCGGCGCTCGACATCGAGTGGGCGTTTTTCGCCGACGCGCACGTGCAGGCCGCCGACCTGGTGGGCCGGATGTGGCCGCCGCGGTGGTCGTACCTGCCGCAGATCCTGGCGCCGCTGCTCGAAACCATCCACATCGCAACACTCGGGACTGCCATCTCGGTGGTGCTGTCGATTCCGATCGCGTTCCTTGCCGCGCGCAACACGACGTTGAACAGTTTCACCTGGGTCGTGGGCCGCGCGATCCTCGTGGCGTCGCGTTCGGTGAATACCATCATCTGGGGCCTGGTGTTCGTGGCGATCTTCGGCCCCGGTCCACTCGCGGGCGTGGCCGCGGTCGCCGCTCGCTCGGTGGGTTTCCTTGCCAAGCTCATCGCCGAGGCCATCGAGGAGGCCGACGCGGGCCCGATCGAGGCGGTGCGGGCCACCGGCGCGGGTACGGCCCAGGTCTACCTCATCGGCGTCCTGCCACAGGTAATTCCGGTTGTGCTCGGCACCACCATCTACCGCTGGGACATCAACATCCGCGAGTCGAGCGTGCTCGGGTTCGTCGGCGCGGGCGGCATCGGCCTTCAGCTCTACGCCTCGATCAACCAGTTCGCCTGGCAGCAGGTTCTCATGGTGCTCGTTGCCATCCTCGCTATCGTGCTGGTGAGCGAAGCGCTCTCTGCCTACACCCGTGCCCGCATCTCCTGAGCCGGATTACGCGGGCGTGACCGCGTTTGAAGGTGTGGCCGCGCTCACGCGCGATTTCGACGGCTTCATCGTCGACCAGTGGGGCATCCTGCACGACGGGACGCGGGCCTACCCGGGCGCGCTCGATTGCCTGCAGCGGTTGCGCCAAGCCGGCAAGCGCGTCGTGGTGCTGTCGAACTCGGGACGGCGCGAAACCGCAAACATCAAGCTGATGGCTGAGATGGGGTTCGATGCGCGTCTCTTCGATCGCTGCATCTCGGCGGGCGAAGACGCGCGCGAGGCGATCGAGCGGCGCGTTCAGCCGTTCCACGCGCGTCTCGGCAAGCGTTATTACGCCTTCACGCGGGACAACAACACGGCGCTCCTCGATGGGTTGGACCTCGAGCACGTCGCGCGGATCGACGACGCCGACTTCCTCATGGTGATTGGCATCGACTCGCCGCGCCTGGGCATCGCGGACTACGAGCCGCTGCTCGCGGCCGGCGCGGCCCGGCGCTTGCCGATGATCTGCGCCAATCCGGACATCGTGCGGGTTTCGCCCGATGGCCTGGTGGATGCGCCCGGCGTGCTGGCGCAGCGCTACGAGCAACTCGGAGGCGAGGTCTTCTACCACGGCAAGCCCTGGCCGGCGATCTACGAGTCCTGCCTCGAGGCGCTGGGCGCAATTGCGCGCACACGCGTGGTCACCATCGGCGACTCAATCGAACACGACGTGCTCGGCGCTTCGCGCGCGGGACTGCGCTGCGCCTTCGTGGCGGGTGGCATCCACGTCGACGATCTGGAGACTGCTTGGGGGACGCTGCCACGGCCTGCGGCCTGGGAGCGATTCATGGAGGGCGCGGCGGCGCGGCCGGCGTATCTGCTGCCTGCGTTTGTGTGGTGATGCCCTCGCTCGCGATTGCAGCGGCCGGGATGACCCTATAATTACGGGATGGCACGCACACTCTACGAAAAGCTTTGGGATTCGCACCTCGTCCGCATCGATCCGGATGGCACGGGGCTGCTTTATATCGACCGCCACCTCGTCCATGAAGTGACGAGCCCGCAGGCCTTCGAGGGCCTGGAGGTCGCCAATCGCAAGGTATGGCGCCTGGATTCGATTGTCGCCACCGCGGACCATAACGTGCCGACGGATGCTGCCCGCAAGATCGGTATCGCGGATCCCATCGCGCGCCTGCAGGTGGAAACACTCGACAAGAACATCGAGAAGTTCCACGTCAACGCCTATTTCGGCATGAACGACATCCGCCAGGGCATCGTGCATGTCATCGGGCCGGAGCAGGGCGCAACACTCCCGGGCATGACGGTGGTGTGCGGCGATTCACACACCAGCACCCATGGCGCTTTCGGCGCGTTGGCGTTCGGCATCGGTACCAGCGAGGTCGAGCACGTGATGGCCACGCAATGCCTGGTGCAGAAGAAGGCAAAGACGTTGCTGATTCGCGCGGAAGGTACATTGCCCCGCGGCGTCACGGCGAAGGATCTTGTATTGGCCGTGATCGGCAAGATCGGTACGGCGGGCGGCACCGGCTCGGTGATCGAGTTTGGTGGCAGTGCCTTCCGTTCGCTTTCGATGGAAGGCCGCATGACGGTTTCCAACATGTCGATCGAAGGCGGTGCACGTGCCGGCATCTTCGGCGTGGACGAAACCACCATCGCGTACCTGCGCGGCCGTCCGTTCGCACCGAAGGGCGCGATGTTCGACCAGGCCGCGGCCTTCTGGCGCACGCTGGTCTCCGACCCGGGCGCCAAATTCGATCGCATCGTTGATATCGATGTCGCCTCTCTCATTCCGCAGGTCACCTGGGGCACGTCGCCCGAGATGGTGCTGCCAATCGACGGCCGCGTGCCGGACCCGGACAAAGAGAAAGATCCGACGCGTCGAGAAGCCATCGAGCGTGCATTAATCTACATGGGCCTCACGCCCAACACGCCGATGACCGATGTGCGCATCGACAAGGTGTTCATCGGCTCGTGCACCAACTCGCGTATCGAGGACATGCGTGCGGCCGCAGCCGTCGTGCGGGGCAAGCGCGTCGCCGGCAACGTGAAGCTCGCGATGGTGGTGCCGGGCTCGGGCCTGGTGAAAGCGCAGGCCGAAAAGGAAGGCCTCGATCGCATCTTCAAGGATTCGGGTTTCGAATGGCGCGAACCGGGCTGCTCCATGTGCCTGGCGATGAACGACGACAAGCTGGAGCCCGGCGAACGATGCGCCTCTACGTCAAACCGCAACTTCGAAGGGCGGCAGGGCGCGGGCGGACGCACGCATCTGGTGAGCCCGGAGATGGCGGCCGCCGCAGCCATTGCGGGGCATTTTGTCGACGTCCGCCGCTCCTAGACCCAGTCCGTAGGTTTCCTTCGTTGGCCCCGCGGCTTGATTGGCGGTGGCCGCGCGCCAAAGCCCGGCGGCGAGCGATAGGAGAGCGGCGCCTCGAAGGGCGCAAGACAGCCCGCATCATGGGCGCGAGCCTTTTGCACCGCACGCCGGACTACCAGCGGGTTTTCGTTCACTACGTGTAACAGCACAAGCGCGGCGCCTACGGGCTGCCGATTGCCGCGCTCCCAGTGGCGCAGCGTTGCCACCGGAAAGCCGAACATGCCGGCAAATTCGCGCTGGGAGATGTGCATCTTGCGGCGCAGGCCTTGTACGTCGAATGCCAGCCGCTTGCGGCGCGGGCCTTGCACGTTGGATGCCGCCTGCTTGCCGGACGCGCCTTGCAACTGCTTGCCGCTCGGGGCCTGCACTTCAAATGCTGGCTGCTTG
>JBDSMR010000125.1:0-9880 GCA_039915735.1 Usitatibacter sp.
CTGCAGGAAGGTGTCTCCAGGATCCTCGCGATGGCGGAGCGGGCGAAGCGCACCCAGATCAAGGACAAGTCGAAGGTGTTCAACACCGCGCGCGTCGAGGCGCTGGAGCTGGACAACCTGGTGGAGGCGGCACGCGCCACGATGGTTTCCGCCAACGCGCGCCAGGAAAGCCGCGGCGCGCACGACCGCGCGGACTTCCACAAGCGCGACGACGTGAACTGGCTCAAGCACACCCTGTGGTTCCGCGAGGGCGACCGGCTCGACTACAAGCCGGTGAATCTCAAGCCCCTCACCGTCGAAACCGTCCCCCCCAAGGCTCGCGTCTACTGATGAAACTGAGAATCCAGCGCTACGACCCGGACCAGGACGCCAAGCCGTATTTCCAGGACTACGACCTGGCCCTGGGCCCGTCGGACCGGATGCTGCTCGACGTCCTGCTGCGCATCAAGACCATCGACGACTCGCTCGCCCTGCGCCGCTCCTGCCGCGAAGGCGTGTGTGGCTCGGATGCGATGAACATCAACGGCAAGAACGGCCTGGCTTGCACCACCAGGATCGTGGACCTCAAGGAGCCGGTGGTCCTCAAGCCGCTGCCGGGCCTGCCGGTCATCCGCGACCTGATCGTCGACATGACGCAGTTCTTCGCGCAGTACCACTCGGTCAAGCCGTACCTCGTGAACGACACGCCGCCGCCGGAGAAGGAGCGGATGCAGTCGCCCGCGGAGCGCGAGGAGCTCGATGGCCTGTACGAATGCATCCTCTGCGCCTGCTGCTCGACCGCCTGCCCGAGCTTCTGGTGGAATCCCGACAAGTTCGTGGGGCCCGCGGGACTGCTGCAGGCCTACCGCTTCATCGCGGACAGCCGCGATCTTGCGACCAACGAGCGCCTCGACGACCTCGAGGATCCGTATCGCCTGTTCCGCTGCCACACGATCATGAATTGCGTGGATGTGTGCCCCAAGGGCCTCAATCCGACGCTCGCGATTGGAAAGATCAAGGAATTACTTGTGCGCAGGGCCGTATAGCGGGAAAGGCGTATTGGAACGGACACTTCGTGCCGTTCAATGCCGTCGAACAATGGACCGCGCGAAATTCGAAAGACTGAAGTGGCGCAGCCGAAGGGGGCTGCTGGAGCTGGACCTGGTATTTGAAAGGTTCTGGTCAGGAGAAGGCGCGAGACTGGACGACAAGCAGGCAAAGGTGCTGGCGCGGCTGCTGGAGCTGCCGGACAACGACCTGCTGGACATGGTGATGGGAAGGACGCACGCCCCCGACGCGGCGCTGGGGGACATGGTGGAAATTCTACGGGCCGCCTGATCGGCCGACGGAGCGAACGAGATGGAAACAAAAGGCAAGGCAACTATCAGCTTCGAAGGCAAGAGCCTCGAGGCGCCCGTTTATGGCGGCACCATCGGCCCCGACGTGATCGACATCCGCGCCCTTTACGCCAAGACGGGCGCCTTCACCTACGACCCGGGCTTCCTCTCGACGGCGTCGTGCGCCTCGAAGATCACCTACATCGATGGCGACGAGGGCGTGCTGCTCTATCGCGGCTACCCGATCGAGCAGCTGGCGCAGCAGTGCGACTTCCTCGAGGTCTGCTACCTGCTGATGCGCGGCGAACTGCCGAACCAGGAGGAGAGGGACAAGTTCGTCTGGACGGTGAGCCGCCACACGATGGTCCACGAGCAGCTGGCGCGCCTCTTCCAGGGCTTCCGCCGCGATTCGCACCCGATGGCCGTGATGGTCGGCGTCGTGGGCGCACTGTCGGCGTTCTATCACGACTCCCTCGACATCACGAACCCGGAGCACCGCGAGATCTCGGCCTTCCGCCTGATCGCGAAGATGCCCACGATCGTCGCCATGGCCTACAAGTACAACATGGGCCAGCCGTTCATGTACCCGCAGAATGCGCTTGGCTACACGCCCAACTTCATGCGCATGATGTTCGGCGTGCCGGCGGAGGACTACCAGCAGAACGAAGTGCTCAACCGCGCGCTCGACCGCATCCTGATCCTGCATGCCGACCACGAGCAGAACGCCTCCACCTCCACGGTGCGCCTGGCGGGCTCCTCGGGCGCCAACCCGTTCGCCTGCATCGCCTCCGGCATCGCCTGCCTCTGGGGGCCGGCGCACGGTGGCGCCAACGAAGCCGCGCTGCAGATGCTGATCGACATCCAGAACCAGGGCGGCCTGGAGAAAGTCGGCGAGTTCATCAAGAAGGCGAAGGACAAGAACTCGGGCGTGAAGCTGATGGGCTTCGGCCACCGGGTCTACAAGAACTACGATCCGCGCGCCAAGCTGATGCAGGAAACCACGCGCGAAGTGCTGGCCGAAGTGGGCGCGGAGAACGACCCGCTGCTCAAGCTCGCCATGGCACTGGAGAAGATCGCCCTCGAGGACGACTACTTCGTCTCCCGCAAGCTCTACCCGAACGTCGACTTCTACTCGGGCATTGTGCAGCGCGCGCTCGGCATCCCGACCTCGATGTTCACCTGCATTTTCTCCCTTGCGCGCACCGTCGGCTGGATCGCGCAATGGAACGAGATGATCTCGGATCCGGAGCAGAAGATCGGCCGCCCGCGCCAGCTATACAACGGCCCCACCAAGCGTGACGTGGTACCGATCGCCCAGAGGACCTAGACATGGCCAGCGTGATGAAGGACTTGCAGGACTCCTCCAACCTCTACGGCTCCAACGCGCCGTATGTCGAGGAGCTCTACGAGCGCTACCTCGCCGATCCGGAGGCCGTCGAGCCGAGCTGGCGGGCGACGTTCGATGGGTGGCAGCAGGGCGGCAGCAAGGACGTCGCCCACTCGCCGGTGATCGCGGCGTTCGAGAACCTGTCGCATCCCGCGCAAGGTGGCGCGCCGGCCGCTCCCGGGTCATCCGACGGCAAGGACCACAAGGTGCTGCAGTACATCCGCGCGCATCGCGTGATGGGCTCGCGCTACTCGCAGCTGGATCCGTTGAAGCGCCTGGAGCGCACGCCGGTTCCGGAGCTGGAGCTCTCCTTCTACGGCCTCGGCGACGCCGACATGGAGCGCCAGTTCTCACCCGGCTCCTGGCAGGGACAGAAGGGGCCGACCAAGCTGCGCGACATCGTGAGCAACGTGAAGCGCACCTACTGCGGCACCATCGGCATCGAATACATGTACATCTCCTCCACCGAGGAGAAGCGCTGGATCCAGGGCAAGTTCGAGGGCAGCCTTTCGACGCCGTCGTTCAGCGCGGAGCGGAAGAAGTGGATCCTCGAGCGCATCACCGCCTCGGAGACCCTCGAGCGCTACCTGCACACGCGCTACGTCGGCCAGAAGCGTTTCTCGGGTGAGGGCGGGGAAAGCATGATCCCGATGCTCGACACCGTGATCGAGAACGTCGGCGGCCACGGCGCCAAGGAAGTTGTCATCGGCATGGCGCACCGCGGGCGCCTCAATGTGCTGGTGAACAACATGGGCAAGATTCCCGCGGACCTCTTCAGCGAGTTCGAGGGCAAACACGCGCACGACCTGCCGTCGGGCGACGTGAAGTACCACCAGGGCTTCTCCTCCGACATCAAGACGGCGGGCGGCACGGTCCACCTGACGCTGGCCTTCAATCCTTCGCACCTGGAGATCGTGAACCCGGTGGTCGAGGGCTCGGTGCGCGCGCGCCAGCATCGCCGCCACGACCACGTCGGCGAGCAGGTCCTGCCGATCCTCATCCACGGCGACGCGGCCTTCGCAGGCCAGGGCGTGGTGATGGAGACGATGGCGCTGTCGCAGACGCGCGGCTACCGGACCGGCGGCACGATCCACATCGTGGTGAACAACCAGATCGGCTTCACCACCTCGGACACGCGCGACGCGCGCTCCTCGCTGTATTGCACCGACATCGCCAAGATGATCGAGGCGCCGGTCTTGCACGTGAACGGCGACGACCCGGAGGCCTGCGTCTTCGTGGCCGCCCTCGCCGAGGAATACCGCCTCAAGTTCCACAAGGACATCGTGATCGACCTCGTCTGCTTCCGCCGCCTCGGCCACAACGAGCAGGACGAGCCGTTCGTCACGCAGCCGCTGATGTACAAGAAGATCGCGCAGCACCCCGGCACCCGCAAGCTCTACGCGGACAAGCTGGAGTCCGATGGCGTCATTTCCGCGGGCTACGGTGACGAGCTCGTGACCAGCGTGCGCACCGCGCTCGACGCCGGCAAGGGCACCAACCCGCGCATCCTCTACGGCCTCAAGCCGGCGCTTGCCATCGACTGGGCGCCCTACATCGGCATCGACTGGCGCCAGGCGGCCGAGACCGCGGTGCCGCTGAACAAGCTGAAGCAGCTTGCGCAGCGCCTCACCGACATTCCCGCCAACTTCAAGCTGCATCCGTCGGTCGAACGCCTGCTCGCCGCCCGTCGCGAGATGGGCGAAGGCAAGGCGATGCTTGACTGGGGCATGGCGGAGAACCTCGCCTACGCCTCGCTGGTCAGCGATGGCCACCCGGTGCGACTGTCCGGACAGGACGCGGGCCGCGGCACCTTCGCGCATCGTCACGCGGTGCTGCACGACCAGAATCGCGAGAAGTGGGATTCGGGCATCTACATCCCGCTGCAGAACATCCGCACCGGCCAGGCGAATTTCCTGGTGATCGATTCGCTGCTCTCGGAAGAGGCGGTGCTCGGTTTCGAATACGGCTACTCCACCGCGCAGCCGTTCGAGCTGGTGATCTGGGAAGGCCAGTTCGGCGACTTCGCCAACGGCGCCCAGGTGGTGGTTGACCAGTTCATCACCTCCGGCGAAACCAAGTGGGGCCGGATGTGTGGCCTCACGATGTTCCTGCCGCACGGCTACGAGGGCCAGGGGCCGGAGCATTCCTCCGCGCGCCTCGAACGCTTCCTGCAGATGTGCGCGGAGCACAACATCCAGGTGTGCGTGCCGTCCAACGCGGCGCAGTTCTTCCACATGATCCGCCGCCAGATCGAGCGGCCGATGCGCAAGCCGCTCATCGTGATGACGCCCAAGAGCCTGCTGCGCAAGAAGGAAGCCGCCTCGGCGCTGGCCGACCTTGCCACCGGCACCTTCCAGGTGATCATCCCGGAGGTGGCGAAGCTTGCACCGAAGAAGGTGAAGCGCGTGGTGTTCTGCTGCGGCAAGGTCTACTACGACCTCGCGGCCGAGCGCGACAAGCGGGCGGTCGAGGACATCGCCATCGTGCGCATCGAGCAGCTCTATCCGTTCCCGCATGACGAGTTCCACGCCCAGATCGAGCTGTACCCCAACGCGAAGAGCATCGTGTGGGCGCAGGAAGAGCCGAGCAACCAGGGAGCGTGGCACCGCATCCATCATTACCTGCAGCGCCACATGCGTCCCGAGCAGGTCGTCACGTACGCGGGTCGCACTTCGTCGGCCTCGCCGGCGGTAGGCTACCTGCAACTCCACGCCGAACAGCAGAAGGCGCTGGTCGAAGCGGCGCTCTCCTGGGACGCCACCGCCAAGCAAGAAGCGGCTTAAAGGACAAAAACCATGCAAGTCGAAGTCAAGGTTCCGCAACTGTCGGAGTCGGTCTCCGAAGCCACCCTGGTCTCCTGGCGCAAGAAGGCCGGCGAGGCGGTGAAACGCGACGAGAACCTCATCGATGTCGAAACCGACAAGGTCGTGCTCGAGCTGCCGTCGCCCGTTGATGGCGTGCTGCTGAAGATCGTGAAGAACGACGGTGCCAGCGTCACCTCCGGCGAAGTGATCGCGGTGATCGATACCGAAGCCAAGGGCGTCGCGGCTGCTGCACCCGCCGCGAAAGCTGCTGCACCGGCCCCCGCCGCTGCGCCGGCTGCACCCGCACCCGCGCCCGCAAAAACGGTTGCTGCTGCGTCGCCCTCCGCCGCAAAAATCGCCGCGGAGAAAGGCATCGACCCCACGTCGGTCGCCGGGACCGGCCGCGACGGCCGCGTGACGAAGGCGGATGTGGCGAGTGCACCCGCGCCTGCAGCCGCGAAACCCGCACCCGCGCCAGCCTCGATTCCCACGGGCAGCCGCGGCGAGCAACGCGTGCCGATGTCGCGCCTGCGCCAGCGAGTCGCCGAGCGCCTGGTGCAGTCGCAGTCGACCGCCGCCATCCTGACCACGTTCAACGAGGTCAACATGGCGCCGGTGATGGAGCTGCGCGGCAGGTACAAGGACAAGTTCGAGAAGGACCACGGCGTGAAGCTGGGCTTCATGTCATTTTTCGTGAAGGCCGCGGTGCATGCGCTACGCAAGTACCCGGTGGTCAACGCGTCGATCGACGGCACCGACATCGTCTATCACGGCTTCTTCGATATCGGTATCGCGGTTGGCAGCGAGCGCGGCCTGCTGGTGCCGATCCTGCGCAATGCCGACCAGCTGTCGATCGCGCAGATCGAGGTCGCGATCGCGGACTTCGGCAAGCGCGCCAAGGACGGCAAGATCACGCTCGAGGAGCTCACCGGCGGCACCTTCTCGATCTCCAACGGCGGCGTGTTCGGCTCGATGCTCTCGACGCCGATCATCAACCCGCCGCAAAGCGCGATTCTCGGCGTGCATGCCACCAAGGAGCGCGCGGTGGTGGAGAACGGGCAGGTCGTGATCCGCCCGATGAACTACCTGGCGCTTTCCTACGACCATCGCATCATCGACGGGCGCGAAGCGGTGCTCTCGCTGGTGGCGATGAAGGAAGCGCTGGAGGATCCGGCGCGCCTGCTGCTGGACGTCTGAGGTGGGGCGGCGCAAGAGGCTCAAACCCGCGATCCTCGGGCGCCGCCTGTTCTTCTTCGTCGCGGGGTCGCTGCTGGTAGGCTTCCTCGCGGTATTCCTCAACGCGATGCTGGCGATCTACCTGCCGCGGCATTTCGCCGTCTCACTCGCGGTGGGCGTTTCAGTCGCGATCACCTTCTGGCTCTTGCGGCTGGTGAAGCATCCCCCCATGTTCCTGAAGAGCGTGAACCCGCTTGCCGCGGGATTGTGTGCCGGCCTCGGCGTTCATATCGCGCGCCTCTGGATCAGATAGGAAATTTCCATGGCTCAGACTTTCGACGTCGTTGTCATCGGTTCGGGACCTGGCGGCTACATCGCCGCGGTGCGTGCCGCCCAGCTTGGCTTGAGAACCGCCTGCATCGAGGGCTGGAAGACGCCCGGGGGTGAGCTCGCCCTCGGCGGTACCTGCCTCAACGTGGGCTGCATACCTTCCAAGGCGCTGCTTTCCTCCTCGGAGGAATTCGAGAAGGCCTCGCACCACCTGGGCGAGCACGGCATCAATGTCTCCGGGGTGAAACTCGACCTCGCGAAGATGCAGGCACGCAAGGACACCATCGTCACCAAGATGACCAAGGGTGTGGAGTACCTCTTCAAGAAAAACAAGATCACGTGGCTGCAGGGCATGGGCAAGTTCACCGGCGGCGGCGAAACCTACAAGATCGCCGTGGGTGAGGAGATCGTGGAGGCGAAATACGTCATCGTCGCCACGGGGTCGAAGGCTCGCCATTTGCCCGGCATCGCCGTGGACAACGAGTTGGTCTGCGACAACGAAGGCGCGCTCGCCTTCACCGCGGTGCCGAAGAAGCTCGGCGTGATCGGCGCGGGCGTGATCGGCCTGGAACTGGGCAGCGTCTGGCGCCGGCTTGGTGCGGAAGTGACCATCCTCGAGGCGCTGCCGAATTTCCTCGGCGCCTGCGACGAGGCGATCTCGAAGGAAGCCTTCAAGCAGTTCTCCAATCAGGGCCTCGCGTTCAGGCTCGGCGTGAAAATCGGCAAGGTTTCGACGAAGAAATCCGGCGTGACTGTGGAATACGCGGACAAGGACGGCGCCGCGCAGAAACTCGAATGCGACCGGTTGATCGTTTCCGTCGGACGCGTGCCCAACACCGACAACCTCGGCGTCGAGGCGGTCGGCCTCAAAATTGATGGCCGCGGTTTCATCGAGGTGGACGGCCATTGCAGGACCAGCCTGCCAAACGTTTTTGCGATCGGCGACGTGGTGCGCGGTCCGATGCTCGCGCACAAGGCCGAGGACGAAGGCGTGCTGGTGGCCGAGATCATCGCCGGCCAGAAACCACACATCGACTACAACATGATTCCCTGGATCATCTACACCTCGCCCGAGATCGCGTGGGTGGGCAAAAGCGAGCAGCAGGCGAAAGCCGAAGGCATCGCGGTCAAGACCGGGCAGTTCCCGTTCTCGATCAATGGGCGCGCGCTGGGGCTCAATGAACCGGCGGGCTTCGTGAAGATCGTCGCCGACGCCACCACCGACCGCGTGCTCGGCATGCACATCATCCACGCGCGCGCGTCCGACCTGATCCAGGAAGGCGTGACGACGATGGAGTTCGCCGGCGCCGCCGAAGACATCGCGCGCATCGTGCACGGCCACCCGACCCTTTCAGAGGTGGTGCGCGAGGCGGCGCTGAACGTGGATAAACGCGCGCTGAACATGTAATGGGAAAACGGATTCAAAGCCGTTCGCTAGCTGATGCATTCCGCTGAAAATCCCGAGGTTCCCGAGCCCCGAGACGAGGAAGTCGAGGCGGGGGAATTCAGCGGGCCGCTGGAGTGGTACTGGCATTTCAGCCAGCGCGCCGATTTCCAGGCCGACGGCGAGCAGCTGCGCGTGCTGGAGAAGCTGCAGCAGCTGTTCGAAGAACTGGAAGAGTACCGCCAGTACCGCGCGGGAAAACTCAACCGCCTGGTCACCCAACTCGGCGCGGGCAGGAAGCCGCCGCGGGGCATGTATATCTGGGGCGGGGTGGGGCGCGGCAAGTCGCTCATGATGGACGCGTTCTTCAAGTGCTCGCGGCATCGCCGCAAGCGCCGTGTCCATTTCCACCAGTTCATGCGCGAAGTCCATGCGCGCATGCGCGGCCTTTCCGGACAGGAAGACCCGATCGAGACCATCGCCTCCAGCATCGCACGCGAGCTGCGCCTGCTCTGCTTCGATGAATTCCACGTGAGCGACATCGCCGACGCCATGATCCTCGCGCGCCTGGTGGAGGCGCTGATCAACAAGGGCGTGGTGCTGGTGATGACCTCCAACTACAGGCCCGACGACCTATACCCCAACGGGCTGCAGCGCGCGCGCTTCCTGCCCGCGATCGAAATGCTCAATCGCGACCTCGACGTGGTTGCCCTGGGCGGCTCCACCGACCATCGCCTGCGCCTGCTCGACAGTTTCGGCGTCTATTTCTCACCCATTGACGCGCAGGCCGATGCGCAGCTGGCGCAGTTCTTCGAAGCCATGACGAAGGCCTCGTACACTGAAAACGGCACCATCGAAGCAGGGGGGCGAGGGTTCGCGTTCCGGCGTCGCGCCAAGGGCGTCGTCTGGTTTGACTTCGCGGAGCTCTTCGAGCAGCCGCGCTCGCAGCTCGACTATCTCGAAATCGCCAGCACCTATCACACGGTCCTGATCTCGGGCGTGAGACGAATGCCCGCCGCCCAGACCGATGTCGTGCGGCGTTTCACGTGGCTGGTGGATGTGTTCTACGACCAGCGCGTGAAGCTGGTGCTTTCCGCCGAGACGCAGCCGGAGGAGCTGGTCGAGATTTCAGCCGATGCCGATCCGGCAGCCTTGATGGTGCAGCGCGAATTCGGCCGGACCGCCAGCCGGCTGCGCGAAATGCAGTCGCGGGAATACTTCTCACGCAAGCACGCCTCCGCTGGAAACCCGCGGGTCCTCGCAAAGTAAACTGTCAGCGGTTTCCTACAGAAGCGGCCCGCTCCCCTCGGCAAACTGGTGGTTTGCCCGCCCATTAGAAAACAACAAATGCGCACGAATTCCGAACGAGCCGCCGGCTCACCCGAAGTCAACTACGCGCGCTCGACCGCGCTGCTGCCGCTTGGCACGCTGATCGGGTTGATCCTCGCGGGCCTGACCGCAATCGCATTGGCGGTGGCCTCCT
>JBDSMR010000136.1:0-32483 GCA_039915735.1 Usitatibacter sp.
AGAAGACAAATGCCGCGAGCCGGTCGGAGAACAGCCGCACCTCGCTCGTGCGCTGCACCACGTAGAACGAGGTCGCCATCAGCGCGCAGCCGCCGAAGGCGAAGATCACCGCGTTGGTATGCAGCGGGCGCAGGCGCCCGTAGGTGAAATAGGGACCGAAGTTGAGTTCGGGCCAGAGCAGCTGGGCCGCGATGGTCACGCCCACCAGCATGCCGACCACGCCCCACACCACGGACATGACGGCGAATTGCCGCACCACCTTGTAGTTATACGTTCCCTGCGCTTCCATCTGGCATCCCTTGGGTGTCTGACACCCGATGCTAGGTGGATGCGGCGATATCCCTTTGATCCGCATCAAACCCCTTCGACACGCCGCCCGCATTGCCTTCCAGGTCGACGCAATCGCGGTATTCCGGCACCTCGGCGCTCCAGCCCGGTTGCTCGGCGATTCGCATGCGCAGCCCGTCGGCCGCGGCCGGCTCGCCGTGGGTGAGGAAGACGCGTCCGGGCGCCTCGCCGAAGCCGCACAGCCACTCCACCAGTTCGTTGCGATCGGCGTGCGCCGACAGCCCTTCGAGGATGCGCACCTCGGCGCGCACCGGAACCTGCGCGCCGTGGATCTTCACCTCGCGCGCGCCAGCCACCATCGCGGCACCGCGGGTGCCGCCGGCCTGGAAGCCGGTGAAAAGGACGGTCGAGCGCGGGTCCGGGGCGAAGCGCTTGAGGTGATGCAGCACACGCCCGCCCGCGGCCATTCCACTGCCCGCGATGATGATCGCGGGCCAGTCAGCCTGGTCGAGCGCGCGCGACTCCTCCGGTTTCTTCACGTAGCGCGCCACCCGCCCGATGGCGCGGCACTGGTCCGCATCGAGCCGGTGCTCGCCGATGTGATCGCGATAGAGGCCCGTCACGTCGATCGCCATGGGACTGTCGAGGTAAATCGGCAACGCCTTCGGGATCGCATCGCCCTCGCGCAACCGGTCGAGGTGCAGCAGCAGCAACTGCGCGCGACCCACGGCGAAACTCGGGATGATGATGGTGCCCCCGCGCGCGGCGGTGCGGTTGATGACTCGCGCGAGCTCGCGCGTCGGATCGGTGGCGTCGTGGACACGGTTGCCGTAGGTCGATTCGAGCACCAGCACGTCTGCGCGCGCCACGCTGGCCGGCGCGTTCATGAGTGGGTCGCGCGGGCGGCCGAGGTCGCCGGAGAACACCACCGTGCGCCCGCCCAGCGTGAAGGTGGTGATCGCCGCGCCAAGGATGTGGCCGGCGGGATCGAAGCGCGCGCGCATGCCCGCGGCGGGCTCGAAGTCCTGCCCGAACGGGACCGTCGAGAACTGCCGCAGCGCGTTCTCGGCGTCCTTGCGCGTGTACAGCGGCAGCGCCGGATGGTGTTTCGAATAACCGTGGCGGTTGGCGTGTTCAGCCTGCTCCTCCTGCAGCCAGGCGCTGTCGGCCAACAGGATGCGGCACAGATCAAGCGTGGCGGGCGTGCAGTGGATCCTGCCGCGGAACCCCAGCTTCACCAGCACCGGGAGGTAGCCGCTGTGGTCGAGGTGCGCATGGCTCAGCACCACGGCGTCGAGCGCGGATGGATCGAAGGGCGGCGCGGCCCAGTTGCGAAGCCTGAGCTGCTTGTAGCCCTGGAACAGGCCGCAATCGAACAGCACGCGGGCGGCGCCGTGAGCAAGCAGGTAGCGCGATCCGGTGACGGTACCGGTGGCGCCGAGGAACTCGAGGGTCATGGGCATGTTGCGGGATCCAGCCTTGGGGGGATGCACGCATCAATTGTCGGCGCCAGTCCGCGATCCCGTTTGACCCACATCAAACACGGTCCTGGCGATCCCCTTAGGGTGCAGGTTCCATCCACCGCATTGCGCCCTCATGAACCCATGACCACTCCCGTGTTCTCCTTCGACGCCTTCTCACCGCGGGAGGTCGCCGCCCGCGTGAGCGAGCTCGGCGTGGCCAAGGCGCGCCTTCCCTTCACATCCCTGGTGATGCTCGGCGTCCTCGCCGGCGCCTTCATCGGGCTGGGCGCGATGTTCAACGTGATCGTGCTCGCCGACGCCTCGATCCCGATCGGGCTGCGGCGGGTGCTTGGCGGCATGGTGTTCTCCCTCGGCCTCTTGCTCGTGCTGGTGGCCGGCGCCGAGCTCTTCACCGGCAACAACCTGCTCGCGATGGCGTGGGCGGAGCGAAAGGTGACGACGCTCGACGTGCTCTACAACTGGATCGTGGTGTGCGTCTCCAACCTGGTGGGCGCGATCGGGCTCGCCTGGCTGGTGCTCCTCTCGGGGCACCCGGGCAACGACGGCGGCGCCGTGGCCGAGACCTACCTGCGCATCGCCGCGGCCAAGACATCGCTGCCGCCGCTGCGCGCATTCGCGAGCGGCGTCATGTGCAACGTGCTGGTGTGCTCAGCGGTCTGGATGGCGATGGCGGGACGCAGCGTGACCGACAAGCTGCTCGCCATCGTGCTGCCGGTGGCCGCCTTTGTGGCCGCGGGCTTCGAGCACTCGATCGCCAACATGTACCTCATCCCGCTCGCGATGATGTTGCAGGAGAGCGCCGGCCACACGCCCGACTTCGCCGGCCTCGCGCGCAACCTGCTCCCGGTGATCGCGGGCAACATCGTGGGCGGCAGTGTGCTGGTGGCGCTGGTCTACCACGTGATCTACATCCGACCGCGCGGCGCGCAGGAAACGCCGTGAGGCGCACGGCGGCCAGGCGCCGAAAGGAGCCTCAGGCGGCCGCGCGCGCAGCGCGTCGCCTGGAGGCAAGCCACAGCGCCGCCGCCCCGGCGATCGCCAGGAACGGCAGCGCCACGTAGCTGAGCGTGTTCCAGCCGGACGAATTCACCACTACGCCCGAAGTGAACGACGAGGTGGCCACGGTGCAGAAGATGATGATCTCGTTGGCGCCCTGGGCCTTGGCCTTCTCGGCCGGCTGGTACGCCTCCGTGAGCAGCGTCGTGCCGCCCACGTACATGAAATTCCAGCCCACGCCCAGCAGCACCAGCGACCACCAGAAGTTCGTGACCTGCTGGCCGGAGAGCGCGATGCCGACGCAGGCGAACATCATCGCCACCCCGGCCATCATCACGTTCAGCACCCCGAAGCGATGGATGAGCGAGCCGGTGAAGAACGACGGCCCGAACATGGCGATCACGTGCGCCGAGATCACGCTGGCGGCGGCGGCGTAGGGATGGCCGCAGAAGCCCATCGCGAGCGGCGTCGAGGTCATGAGGAGGTTCATCACGCCGTAGCCCAGCGCGGCGACAACAACTGCGACGACGAACACCGGCTGCGCCATGATCTCCTGCAGCGGCCGCGCGGGGCCGTGCTCCTCCTCGTTCCTGTGGTCGGGGATGCGCAGGAACGACAGGATCACCATGGTCACCAGGCAGAAGCCCATCAGGGATGCAAAGGATGCGAGGTAGGTGGGCCGCGCGAGATCGATGGTGTGTTTGCTCATCTCGGGGCCGATGATGCCGCCCACGAGCCCGCCGGCCATCACCAGAGAGATCGCCCGCGCGCGCCAGCCGAGGGGCGTCGCGTCGGCAGCGGCGAAGCGGTAGTACTGCCCGAACGCGTTGTAGGTCCCGAGCACCAGCGTGCCGAAGACGAGCAGCCAGAAGCTCGACTGATGGATGGCCAGCGTGGTGATCGCGCCGCCGGCGAGCCCGAAGAGGGTTCCGGTGAGGAAGCCATTCCTGCGCCCGACCCGCCTCATCCACATCGACGCGGGGTAGGTAGAGATCGCCGCGCCGAGCACGTAGCCCGTCACCGGCAGCGTGGCCAGCGCCTTATTGTCCGCCAGCGCGAATCCAGCCAGCCCGTTGAGCGAGATCAGCGTGACGTTGTTGGTGAAGAGGAGTGCCTGGCAGCAGGTGAGCAGGAAGACGTTACGGGCGGCATGATTCATCGCCCCGATTCTAACGGGTCTGCTTGCGCCGTCCTTCCGGGAGCTCGATCCGCCGGGTGCTCTCCGGGTTGAATCGGATGGGCGCGGAAGCGGCGCGCGAGCGACTCGGCCGTGACCTTCCACTCGATGCGGCTGGTGTCCAGGTAAACCGAATGCATTCGCTCGTCGGCACCGAGCGGCTCCCGCATACCGAGCTGGGCTTGCAGCACCTCCACGCCCGCATCCGAGGCATCGTCGCCGCCGCGCTCGCGCTCCGCGACCCGGCGGCGCAGGATCGCCTCGGGTGCGTGGCAGTCGGCGATCTCGAGCACGCCGTGCTCGCGCGCGGCAACCGCCCGGAACCGGTCTCGGTCCGCGCGATGCAGGAAGGTGGCGTCGACGATCACCGGGTATCCCGCCGCGATGACCCCGCTCGCGAGCTCCTCGAGCCGCTCGTAGGTCCCGGCATTCTCGCGCGGTCCATACATGCCGGCGCCCGCAGCCGCCGGCGCATGCGCGCCGGAGCCGATGCCATGCAGTCGCTTGCGCTCCACGTCGGAGCGCAGGCGAATGGCGCCCAACGCCTCGAGCAGCCGTGCCGCGGCCGTGCTCTTGCCGGATCCGGACACCCCGTGCATCAAAACAACCACCGGGGCCTCGCGGTGCGTGAGTTCTTCGGCCAGGCCGAGCAGCGCGCAGGCCTCCTCCGTCGCACCACCCAGCATCGCGACCTTGGCGCGAACGGCGGCGCGATAGACCTGGTAGAAACGCAGGACCGCGAGGCCGGCATAGTCGCCGGTGCTCTCGAGGTAGCAGTTGAGGAAACGCGACGCCTTGCGTGGCAGCCCATGGCGCTGCAGGTCCATGGTGGTGAAGGCGACCTCGCTCATCACGTCGATGTTGCGCAGCGGCGCGGAGAACTCGATGCAATCGAAGGCGACGGGCCGCCCGTCGATGCGCACCACGTTCGCCAAGTGCAGGTCGCCATGGCATTCGCGCACGAAGCCCTCGCCCGCGCGCCGCTCGAAGGTTCCCGCGAGCGCCGCCGCCTCGCGGCGGGTCCAGCCCTCCAGGACCTCGAGGCACGCCCGCGCTGGCGCCGGGCAAAGCGCGGCGATCTCGGCCAGGTTCGCGATCGCGCCTTCCGGCATCGGCTGCGCCGCGCCGCCCCGGGGCGCCTGCCGATGCAGCGCGACCACGGCCTCGGCCAGGGCATCGATGTCGGCGTCATCGAGGATCCCGCGCTTCGCGCGCTCGCTGTAGAGGGCCTCCTGGGGGAAACGCAGCATCTTCACCGCGTACTCGAACACCTGGCGGCCTTCAGCCACGCGCGGCGCGGCCAGCGCGCCGCCGATCGGGACAACCCCGAGGTAGAGCTGCGGTGCGGTGCGCCGGTTCAGCCGGACCTCCTCCTCGCAAGCGCGGCGCCGCGCCTCGAGCGTGGAGAAGTCGAGGAACGGCAGGCTCACGGGTTTCTTCACCTTGTAGGCGAAGTCGCCCGCCAGCAGCACCCACGAGATGTGGGTCTCGATCATCTGCACGGTGCCGGCCGGGTGCGGGTAGCAGGCGCAATCGTGCAGCAGGTCCATCAGGGTGGGCGGGTATTCCGACGCCGGCCTCTTCGTGGTCATGGGCTCAGGCCCCCGCCAGCTCACGCACGTGGGCCGCGACGCTGCGGGCGAGGTGGAACAGGTGGTAGCCGCCCTCGAGGCAGGAGACCACGCGGCCGGCGCAATGGCGATCGGCCAGCTCCACGATCCGTTGCGTGATCCAGGCGTAGTCCGACTCCACGAATGCGAGACCGGCCATGTCGTCGGCGCGGTGGCCGTCGAAACCCGCGGAGATGAAGATGATCTGCGGCTCGAAGGCCTCGAGGCGCGGGCGCCACACCGTGTCGAAGGCCGCCTTCAGCGCCTCGCCGGTCGCACCACGCGCGAGCGCCACGTTCGCCATGTTCGGCCCGCGCGGCTCCTCGCCGAGGAAGGGGTAGAGGCCGCGCTCGAAGGTCGACACCATCAGCACGCGCTCGTCACCGGCCAGGATGTCCTCGGAGCCGTTGCCGTGGTGGGCATCGAAGTCGACCAGGGCAACGCGCGCCAGGCCGTGCACGTCGAGCGCATGCCGGATACCGACGGCCACGTTGTTGAAGATGCAGAAGCCCATGGCCGCGTCGCGCTTCGCATGGTGGCCGGGCGGGCGCACCGCGCAGAAGGCGCGCGTCACCTCGCCACGCAGCACCAGGTCCGTGGCGAGCACGGCGGCGCCGGCGGCGCGCAGCGCGGCCTCGAGGGATCCGGGGCCCATGGCCGTATCGGGGTCGAGGTGCACCAGGCCATCCTTTGGCGCGAGCGACTCGATCTCGAGCACGTGCAGCGCCGTGTGGGCGCGCGCGAGCTGTTCGTTCGTCGCCCGCGGCGCGTCGTAGGGCACCAGCAGCTGCATGATCCCCGTTGACAGGAGGTGGTCGCAGATCGCATCGAGGCGCCCGGGACATTCGGGATGGCCCTCGCCCATGTCGTGGCCATGGCAGGCCGCGTGCGTGATCCAGGCGCATGTGCTCACGCGCCGCGCCGCGTGGCCCACATCAACGGGTCGACAGGATCCAGCGCACCACGTCGCGCGCCTGCGCCGCCGTCATGCTCGGCGCATTGCCGCCCATCGAGTTGAATTCGAGCCTTCCTTTCCAGTGCGGCGGCCCGGGATCGGCGCCTTTTAGCACAACGCGGACCAGCCGGGCCTGGGCCGCGGCGTCTGCGCGATACCGCGTCGCGATCTCGAGCCAGGTCGGCGCAAGCGGCGGCGCATCGCCCGCTGCGCGCGCGTCGGGAGCTTCGCGGTGGCAGACGGTGCAACCCCGGTCGGCGACGACGCGGGCCGTCGCCGTGCGCTCGGCCGCCTCACCGGGGGCGACAAAGGCGGTCAACAACAGGACCGCGACGAAACGGGCAGGCGTGTGGGGGGACATGGGTTCCTCCGCTGCTACGGATGCTTCTCGAAATGGGTGCGGGCCTTCGCGACCGCCTCGCGCATGTTGTCCCAGGCCTCGTCGGCGCCCTTCACGAAATCACCCCAGGCCGTGGCCGAGGCGCCTTCCAGCAGGCGCATCTGGTAAGTGGCCTTTTCCCGCTGCTCGCGCAGCGCGCGCAACTGGGCATCGAAGCCCTGTTCGACCTTCGCCCTCGAATCGCGCGCCCGTTCCTCCAGGTTCGCCACGTCCACGTTCCACTTGTCGAGCTGCGCCTTCAGGTTGCTCACGTACTCTTCGCGTGTTTTCATCGCTGCCTCCGTCGGTTGACACATCCATCCTGCTCGCCGGCCGCACGCCCGGTTTGACGGGTGTCAAGGCAAGCGGATCCAGTTGCGGGACTTGCGTGGCATCAAGCTTCCTGCCCGGCGCCCGTATAAGGTCGTTGCTCATGCCCACGACGCCTCCCCCGAACCAACGCGGGCTCGATACTCCCGAGGCGGCTCGCCGCCGCGCGACCGACGGCCCCAACAGCCTGCCCACACGCGAGCGTCCCGGAGTGTTCGCGCTGCTGCGCCAGGTGATGCGCGAGCCGATGTTCCTGCTGCTGGCGGCGACCGCCGCCATCTACCTGATGCTCGGCGACCTGCACGAGTCGCTGGTGCTGTCGGCATCGCTGCTGGTGGTGATCTCGATCACCGTGGTCCAGGAGCGCCGCACGGAACGCGCCCTGGAAGCGCTCGAGGACCTCTCCAGCCCGCGCGCGCTGGTGATCCGCGACGGCGTGCAGGTGCGCATCGCCGGCCCGGACGTGGTCCGCGGCGACATCCTGGTGCTGCGTGAAGGTGATCGAGTCGCCGCCGATGCGCGGCTGCTGGAATGCCATGACCTGATGCTGGACGAATCGCTGCTGACCGGCGAATCGGTGCCGCTGGAAAAAAACGGCGCTGGCGACGAGCCCGGCGCGCGGGTTTTCTCCGGGACCCTCGTGGTGCGTGGGTCCGGCTTCGGCGAAGTGGTGGCCACCGGGGTGCGCTCGGAGATCGGGCGCATCGGCGCGAGCCTTGCGCGCGCGCAGCCCGGGCGTACTCGCCTCGAGGAAGAAACCATGCGCATGGTGCGCCTGATCGCGGTCCTCGCCCTGGCGCTGTGTGTGCTGTCGGCGATCCTGCATTACGCCTTGCGCGGCGGCGCCGTGGCCTCCGTGCTGTCGGGCCTCACGCTCGCCATGGCACTGCTGCCCGAGGAGTTTCCCGTGGTGCTCACGGTTTTCCTCGCGATCGGCGCGTGGCGCATCTCGCGCCACGGGGTGCTCACGCGCCGGCTGCCCGCGGTCGAGATGCTGGGCGCAACCACGGTGTTGTGTTGCGACAAGACCGGGACATTGACCGAGAACCACATGACGCTTGTCGAGGCGTGGGCGGGCGGGCGCTGGCACGACGCGGCCACCTCCGATCCCGACGTGCGCGCGCTGGTGGCGACCGCCGTGCTGGCGTGCGAGCCCCAGGCCTTCGATCCCATGGAGCGCGCCATCCTCGAAAGCCGGGACGGACACGACTCGCCGGCGCCGGGCGCGCGAGCGGTGTTGGAGCGGCGCTATCCGCTGGCCGACGGTTTCCTCGCCGTCGCGCACGGCTGGGAAGACGCCGCAGGCACGCGTTTGGCGGCGGTGAAGGGCGCTCCGGAGACGGTGCTCGCGCTGTCGGCGCCGCAACCGGAAATGCACGCCGAGGCGCTTGCCGTGGCGGGACAGGCAGCGGCACGCGGATTGCGCCTGCTGGGTGTCGCGCGCTGCGAGTGGGGCGGTGGCCCGTGGCCGGATTCGCCCGGCGAGCTGCCGTGGCGATTCCTCGGGTTCGTGGCGCTGGCGGATCCGGTGCGTGCGGCCGTGCCCGCCGCCATCGCCGCCTGCCGCAGGGCCGGCGTGCGCGTGGTGATGATCACCGGCGACCATGCGGGCACCGCGTGCGCAATCGCCGGGCAAGCCGGCATCGACAATGCCCACGTACTCACCGGACCCGAGGTCGAAGGCATGGACCCCGCGGCGCTGGCGCTCGCGGTGTCATCCACGCAGGTCTTCGCGCGCGTGCGCCCGGAGCAGAAACTCAAGCTGGTGATGGCACTGCGCGCCGCCGGCGATATCGTTGCGATGACCGGTGACGGCGTGAACGATGCCCCGGCACTGCGTGCCGCGCACATCGGCATCGCCATGGGCAAACGCGGCACCGATGTCGCGCGCGAAGCCGCAGGCCTGGTGCTGGTCGACGACGACTTCACCGCGATCGTCTCGACCATCCGCCTCGGGCGGCGCATCTACGACAATATCCGCAATGCGATGCGTTACCTGGTGGCGGTGCACGTGCCGCTGGCAGGCATGGCGTTCATCCCGCTGCTGGCGGGCTGGCCGCTGTTCCTCTTCCCGGTGCATGTGGTGTTCCTCGAATTCGTGATCGATCCCGCGTGTTCGCTGGTATTCGAGGCCGAGCGCGACGATCCACGCGCCATGGAGCGGCCACCGCGCCCGCCGGCCGAGCGCCTGTTCAACGCGGCAAGCCTGGCGGTGGCGGTGCTGCTGGGCGCCGGCGTGTTTGTTGCCGTCGCCGCGGTCTACGGCATGGCACTCGCGAACGACGTCGGCGTCATGCAGGCGCGCGCACTCGCCTTCGCGACGCTGGTGGCGGGCAACCTGGCGCTCATCTTCGCCAACCGCTCGCACCTCCTGACGGTCCCCGAGATCCTGGCGGTTCCCAATCGCGCGCTGTGGGCGATTGTCGCCGGCACGGTAGCGGCGATGGCGATCGCGATCAACGTGCCGGTGGTCGCCGCCATCTTCCGCTTCGAGCCTCCGCCCCTGTTGTGGCTGGGCGCCGCGTGCCTGGCGGGCATTGCTTCGGTCGCGTGGTACGACCTTTACAAGCTCGCGCATCGCGCTTCTGAACCCCGTGCCTAGGACTCGTCCTACCCCGCGAAGGCACGAGCGCACCCCCGCTGGGTGCAGCGCGCCGAAGCGAGATCGGGACAAGCGCCTATATTCCCCGTGCGTGGCACTGCCGATACTGGGCTCATACAGCAAGGAGCCCCACCATGCCCGCAACGGATTTCGCCTTCATCCCCGGTTTCGTTCCGGCGCTGCAGCGCTCGCCGGCGGCCCTGGAAGCCCGTGGCAAACTTGCACACACCATCCACGAGGGGCGGCTCACCGCGCGGCAGCGCGCGCAGATCGCGCTGGTGGTGGCGCACGAAGGCGGAAACGACTACTGCATCTGGGCGCAAACCAGCGTGGCGCGCCACAACGGCCTGGGCTGGGAAGACATCGTTTTCGCAGCGTCCGGATCGGCCCTCGACCCCCGCGATGCCGCGATCGTCAGGCTCGCCCGCGAGATCGCCCGCACCGGCTGCTTTTCGCCCACGGAAGTGCGCGCCATGGCTCGCGACCCGCTGCTCAAGACGACCGACGTCGCCGAAGTGTTGGCCAATGCAGCGCTGGCCGTGCTCGACAACTACATGATCCAGAGCCTCGCTCCGGCCGAAGCGCGCAGCGGCACCCGCCGCGCGGCCTGAAGTCCGTTCGCGCGCCAGGCGCACCGGGAGATCTCCTCGACGCTGGCCAGGTCCACCTTCGGGGCCGATTGACCGCCATCAATTGGCCATTTGCGTTTGGCGGCACAATCGGGTTTCACCCAGAGAGGTCCCGATGAAAATCCTGCTAGCCGCCGACGGTTCCCAATACACCCGCAGGGCCGCGCGCTACCTGGCCGCCCACGCCAACATGCTGAAGGATGTGCCGGAGATCCATGTGCTGCACGTGCACCAGCCCATCCCCTACACGGGCGCGGCGGCGGTGATTGGCAAGAAGGCGATCGAGGCCTACTACAAGGCCGAAGCCGACACCGCCCTCGCGGTTGCCGAAGCGGAGTTCAAGTCCGCGGGCATTGCCACCACCGCCACCTTCGCCGTCGGCGACGTGGCTGCGGAAACCGCCGCGTACGTGAAGAAAAACGGCATCGACCTGGTGGTCATGGGATCTCGCGGCCACGGCGCGCTCGCCGGGCTCGCGCTGGGATCGGTCGCAACCAAGCTGATCTGCGTGCTCGAAGTTCCCGTCATGGTGGTTCGCTAGCCTGATATGCCGGCACCAGGTGCCGCGCTCACTCGACCGTGGAGCGCCCCTGTGCAGTGCCATCCGCCGCGCGATCGTCGTCGGCCACCACCCTCAGCGCGGGGCCGTCGAGGTCCTCGAATTGCCCGCTGTCGACCGCGATCCAGAATGCCACCCCGATCACGAATGCCAGCACCACGCTCAGCGGGACCAGCAGGAAAAGGATGTCCATGATTGCGGGCTAGCGGCGAAGGCGCAGCGCGTTGGCCACCACCAGCAGCGAGCTGGCGGCCATCGCTATCCCCGCCACCAGCGGCGTGACCCAACCCGCGAAGGCCAGCGGGATCACGATGGCGTTGTAGCCCAGGGCCCAGCCCAGGTTCTGCCGGATCACGCGCCGCGTGCGCCGGGCAACCTGTACCGCGGCGGCAAGATCGGCTGGTGAATCGGAAAGCAACACCAGGTCCGCGCGCAGTTGCGCCAGGTCCGCGCCGCCGCCCATCGCGATTGACACGTCGGCCTGGCCCAGCACCGGCGCGTCGTTGATGCCGTCGCCCACCATCACCACGCGCGCGCCGCGCGCCTGCAGATCGCGCACATATTCGATCTTGCGCGCCGGCGTGGCCTCTCCTTCGAAGTGTTCGATGCCGTAGTGCAGCGCCACGTTGCGCGTCACGGCGGCTCCGTCGCCCGACAGCAAATGGACTTCGATGCCAGTGTTGCGAAGGCGAGCGATCGCGGCCCCGGCCTCGGGACGCGGCGCGTCGCCCAGGCCAAACGCGGCGATCCAGCCCCGTTCGTCTCCCAGCCAGACCACGGTGAGCGCCGGATCGATGGAGGTTTGCGGCACCGGCAGGCGATGCAGCGCCGCCACGAAACCGGCGCGGCCCAGGCGCAGCCTGCGCTGCCGGATCCACGCTTCGACGCCGTCACCCGAGTGATTTCGGTGCCAGGTGGCGGCAACGCCGTCCAGCGGCCCGGCCGCCGCGGCCAGCGCGCGATCGAGCGGGTGCGAGGAGATACGCGCGAGCGTCGCGGCCAGCACCCGGCAGCGCGCCGCGTCCTCGTCGCCGAGCGCATCGGTTGCCTCGAGGCGCGGCCTGCCCTGCGTGAGCGTGCCGGTCTTGTCGAAGACGCAATGGGTGACCCCCGCCAGGCGCTCGATCGCACCGGGACGCGCTACCACCACGTTGAGCCGCGCCAGCGTTCCACTGGCCACGGTGAGGGCCGCCGGCGTGGCCAGCGCCAGCGCGCACGGGCACGTCACCACCAGCATCGACACCGCGATCCACAACGCGCGCGCCGGATCCACCTGCATCCAGAAAATCGCCGCGCCCGCCGCCGCCATCAGTACCGCGGCCACGAACCAGCCCGTGGCGCGTTGCGCCGCCTCGGCCCAGCGCGGGCGCTCATCGAGCGCGCGCTCCATCATCACCTGGATCGATGCAAGCGCCGTCTGCGTGCCGACGCGCCGCACTCGCATCACCAAGGCGCGTCCCGCGTTTACGGAGCCGCCGAGCAACGCGTCGCCCGGGTGGCGCTCGAGCGGGCGGCTCTCTCCCGACAGCCATGACTGGCTCACCAGCGCGGGACCATCGCCCTGCAGCTCGCCGTCGCAAGGCAGCGTCTCCCCGGTGCGCACCAGCACCCGGTCTCCCGGCACAAGCTGGGTGGCGGGCACGCTTTCCGTGGCTTCGCCGTCGGCGAAGCGCAGGCGCTGGGCCATGCGCGGTTGCAGCCGCGCGAGGTGGTGCAAGGCGATGCCCGCTTTCCGGCGGGCCATGAGTTCCAGCCAACGCCCGCCCAGGAGCAGGAAAACAAACATGGTGATCGAGTCGAAATACACCTCGCCGGATCCGGCCACGGTGGCCCAGGTGCTGGCGGCGAAGGCCACCGCGATGCCGAGCGCAACCGGAACGTCCATGCCCAGGCGCCCGCGACGCAACTCACGCCACGCGCCGGAGAAGAAGGGGCCTGCGGAGTAGGCCACCACCGGCAGCGTGAGCAGCAGGCCTGACCAGCGCATCAACGCGCCGATGCCGGCGCTGATCTCGCCCGCGCCGGCGATGTACGCGGGGAAGGCATACATCATCACCTGCATCATCCCCAGGCCCGCGACCCAGAGGCGGCGCAGCAGCCAGCGGCTCTCACGCTGCTCCACGAGCGCGATGCGCCCCGCCTCGTAGGGCCAGCCTGCGTATCCCACGGAGCGGATCGCGGCCAGGAGCGGGCTCAAGCCCGGGCTTGGCGCATTCCAGCGCACCCGCGCGCGCCGGCTCGAATAGTTGACGTTCGCCTGCTCCACGCCCGCCGTGCGCTGCAGCACGTGCTCGAGGAGCCACGCACACGCGGGGCAGCGCATGCCCTCCACCAGCAGCTCGGTTTCGAATACGCCATCGGCGCCCACGCGCACGAATTGCTGCGTGACCTCGGGGGTATCAAACGCCTCGAGCGCGGTCGCCACCGCGGGCATGGCGGCGGTGGCCGCGGGTTGGGTGCGCAGGCGGTAATAGTCGCCGAGCCCCAGGCCGTCGATCGAGCGCGAGATCGCCTCGCACCCGGCGCAGCAGAAGAGGCTGCCCGCGGGCGCCGGAAGGTCGCAATGTTTGCAGCGGCTTTCCGCAAGCCGGACGGGACTGGGCATCCCGCATTGTTCGCCCGCCGCGCCGGCGCGGCTTGACCCGCGTCAAACCGGGGTCAGGTCTTGCGGCTGACCCCGCGCACCAGGCGCACCGTGAACCAGATGGCCACGGCGTAGAAGAGTGCCGGCAGCGCCGGAAAGTCGAGGATCTGCGGGCCCGATTTGAACTGCATCAGCAGGCTCGCCGCCATGTAGAGGCCAAGTGTCACCAGCGCAAGTGCCACGCGATTGGCGCCTGTCGCGATCTGCTGCGACAGCTCCGGCAAGCCCTCGTGGTCGATCTGGAAGCGCAGGCCATCCTCGCGGAGGCGGCGCAGGCTGCCCGCGAGCAGGCGCTGCCATTCGGTCGACGCGATGGCGGCTTCGTATTGCAGGCGCCTGGTCTGCGGCTCACCGGAGCCGAGCGCGGTCTGCATCACCTCGCGCGAACGGGCGGCGAGTGAATCCAGCAGGCTGAAATGTGGGTCGAGCAATCGCACGGTCGCCTCCAGCAACAGCAGCGTGCGGCCCAGCACCAGCAGGTGCAGCGGTACCGCGAAGTTGTAGCCGCGGCTGGCGGTGACCATCTGGCTGAAGGCCTCGCCCACGGACCATTCGCTGATCGGGCGGCGCGAATAGTCCGACATCAGCGCAGAGACGACCGCACGCATGCGTTCGCGGTCGGCACTGCGCGCCAGCATGCCCAGCTCGAACCAGCTGTCGAGCACCCACTCGGTGTCCTGCTCGGTAAAGGCGAGCATGAAGGCGGCGAGCGCATGGCGCGTGGGCCGGTCGAGGCTGCCCACCACGCCGAAGTCGTGCAGCGCCAGGCGCGCGTCATCGGAGACGAGGATGTTTCCCGGATGGGGATCGCCATGGAACGCGCCGACCACGAAAAACATGTGCACGTACGCGTCGATGAGGTTCTGGGCCAGCTGTGGCCCGTGGCGCGAGCCCGGGTTCTCGTCGATGCGCTTGCCGTGCAATCGCGTCTGCACCATGACGGTTTCGCTCAACATGTCCTCGACCACGTCGGGCACGTCAATGCAGGGCGAGGGACGAAATTCGCGCGCGAAGCGGTGGACGTTGCGCCCCTCCTCGCGAAGGTCCAGCTCGCGGCGCAGGCTCATCCACACTTCGCGCACCACCGCCTCCGCCTTGTAGCGCGCGAGCGTGGCGGAGAACTGCGTCATGAACCGCACCACCGCCGTGAGGATGCGCATGTCGCGCTCCACCTGGATGGCGACACCGGGCCGCAGCACCTTCACGACAACTTCGCGCCCGCTGAAGGTTCGCGCCGAGTGCACCTGTGCGACGGACGCGGCCGCAAGCGGCACGGAATCGAAGCGGATGAAGAGCTGCGAGGGCGGCTTGCCGAAAGCCTGCTCGATGGAAGCGATGGCTTCTTCCACCGGGAAAGGCTGCACGCGGTCCTGCAGCTTCTGCAGCTCCGTGAGGTAGTCGGGAGGAAAGAGGTCGCTGCGCAGCGAGAGGTGCTGGCCGAGCTTCACGAAGCTGGTGCCGAGGTTCTCCAGCAGCATCGCGAAGCGCCGCGCGGGCGTGGGCTTCTGCGCCAGGCCCAGGCGCCAGCGCAGCAGCCAGAAGACATAAGCCGCCACGCGCAGCACGATCTCGATCGCGCGACCGACGGTACTGCCGCTCCTGGGAGGCCTGCTCGCTCGTGTCTCCATGAGCCGTATAGAGCAGTCGCTGCGGGAATACGTTCCCTAGGGTTGGGGGCGGAACTCCGCGTCGCCCATCTGCCAGAGCAGGAACGAATAGATGTCGGCGAGTTCCTCCTCGCGGCTTGCGCGCGCGCGGCCCGGGCCGTCGCCCGCGGCGGGATCCACGCGCAGCAGCACCGGCTTGCCGCTGGTGCTCGCCGCCTGGATGCGCGCGGCAAGCTTGGCCGCCTGCCACGAATCGACATCCGGATCCATCGCCCCCGCCGTCAGCAACACGGCCGGGTACGGCGTCGCATCCTTGATCTGGTGATAGGCGGAGATCGCGCGAAGCTGCTCGGGACCATCACCCATCGCCGCGAAGCCGAACTCGGGAACCTGCGCCGGACCCATCGGCATGCGCTCGTAGCGCAGCATGTCGGCTACCGGGTTGCGGCCCACCATCGCCGCGAAAAGCTCCGGCTTGCGCGCGAAGGCGCCCGCCACCGGAATGGCGCCCACGCCGGTGCCCTGGATCGCGAGGTATCCGGGGCCGGTAAAGCCGTAGCTGGTGAGGAAACTCGCCGCCGAAATGAAGTCCAGCACCGTGTTCATCTTGGTGGCGCGCCTTCCACCCTGTATCCAGGGCTCGCCGTATTCGCCGCCGCCGCGCACGTGCGCGATCGCGAAGACGCCGCCGCGCTCGAGCCATGCCAGGCGCGTCGGATCGAATTCCGGGTTGATCATTTCCCCGAACGCGCCGAAGCCCACGAGCAGCGTCGGATTGCGGCCCGTGAGTGTCGTCGACTTGCGATACACCAGTGTCACCGGAATGCGCGTGCCGTCGTGCCCCGGCGCATACAGCCGCACCTCGTCCAGGTCGGCGAGGTCCACGGACGGCGGGGGCTGGATGCGCGTCTTGCGCACGTCGCCGCTCCTGGCGTCGATCTGGATCACCTGCGGGGGCTCGAGATAGCCCTGCAAGCGCAGCGTAGCGCCCGGCATGCGCGGATCGGTCACCAGTTGCGAGATGGCGTTGTCGAACGGGATGCGCAGGAATTCCGGCGCCTTGATGCCGAGCAGCCCGAGCGGGGCGCGCTCGAGGCGGTCGACACCGCCCAGCATCGTGCGCAGGTAGATCGCGTCCCTGGCCAGGCCCATCTGCTGGATGACGATGTCGCCTTCGGGCACCACCACGCGCGCGCTGGAAAAATCCGCGTTGCCTTTCATGCGCACCACGCGATGGCGCGGCGCCTTGTGGTAGGTGAGGAGGTAGAGCTCTTCCTTCCATCCCTCGATCGCGAGCACCTCGTCCTCGGGGCCCACGATCCTGCGCCAGCGCGGTTTGCCGGCGCCGAGGTCCTTCTGCTCCGTCACGTGCACCGTGATCTCGCGGCGCACGCCTTCGCGCGCGATGGCGTAGGCGAAACGCGACTCCACCGGCGCGTGGATCGAGGGAAACACGTACTCGGGCACGTCGCGCGCGCCGCCTACGCCGGGTGCAAAGACGATCTCGTCATTGGCAGCGTCGCGGCCGAGCACGTGGCGATAGAGGCGAATGTGGGCGTAGCGCTTGCCGGCCTCGTCGGCCTCCGGATAGGACGCGTAGTAGAACGAGCGGCTGTCGGGATGCCAGGCCAGCTGGCGGTTGAAGCGCGCACGCGGGATTTCACCGGGCAGGTCGCGGCGCGAATCAACCGCGAGCACGCGCAGCACTGAATCGAGGCTGCCGCCATGGGAAATCCCGTACGCCACGTGCCGCCCGTCAGGCGAGGGGGAATACCAGTCGATCGAAGCCGCAACACCGTTGCGGTCGAAACGCGCCGGATCGAGGAGCTCGCGCTCCGCGCCGGCGAGGCCATCGCGGATACACAGCACCGCTTGCGCGCGCGTGGGCTCCTGCTTCAGGTAGAACGTGCGCGCCGGCGTGACTTCGAGCGCCGTGATCGTGGTGGTGGATGCGGCGAGCGCATGGATGCGCGCCAGCATCTTCGCGCGTCCGGGTATCGCATCGAGGGCGGTACGCGCCGCGGCGGACTGCTGCGCGAAATACGCCTGCGTCTGCGGATCGGAGGCGTCCTCGAGATAGCGGAAAGGGTCGTCAATTTCCGCTGCTTGCGCGAACACCGCAAACAGTCCGCAGATGAACGCAAATGAACGCAGATCAAGGAAACGTTTGGTTTTCATCTGCGTTGATCGGCGTTCATCGGCGGACCGTTTTGTTTAGTCGGTGGTGAATTGCAGCGCCGCAAGGCGCGCATAGAGCCCGCTCTCCGCGACCAGCGAAGCGTGGGTGCCCGTAGCAACTATGCGTCCATGGTCCATGACAACGATCCGGTTCGACGACTTCACGGTGGCCAGCCGATGTGCGATGACCAGCGTCGTGCGTCCCTGCATCAACCGCTCCAGCGCCAACTGCACCGCCTTCTCGCTTTCCGCGTCGAGCGCGCTGGTGGCTTCGTCCAGAAGGAGGATCGAACGGTCGGCGAGGATGGCGCGCGCGATGGCGATGCGCTGGCGCTGCCCTCCCGACAACTTGACCCCCCGTTCCCCCAGCGGCGTCCGGATGCCTTCCGGCAACCGCTCCACGAAATCCAGCGCGAACGCGGCGGACAACGCTTCACGCACTTCCTCGTCCGTCGCCTCGGGCCGGCCGTAGCGCACGTTCTCGAGCACGTTGTTGGCGAAAATCACCGGGTCCTGCGCTACGACTGCGATGTGCCGGCGCAGTTCCCGTGGATCGGCTGAGCGCGAGTCGACACCGTCGATGGAGATGATCCCCGACGCCGGGTCGTAGAAACGCAGCAGCATCTGGAACACCGTGGTCTTGCCGGCGCCGGAGGGGCCCACCAGCGCCACGGCTTCCCCGGGCGACACCACAAGCGCGAAGTCCTCGAGCGCGGGTGATTGCGGCCGCGAGGGATAGAAAAACGTCACACAGTCGAAGCGGATCGCGCCTGTCGCCGGCTGCGGATAGGCCATCGGCTGCGCGGGCGCCACGATCTGCGGCTGGGTCGCGAGCAGCTCGAGCAGTCGCTCCGAGGCACCGGCGGCGCGCTGCAACTCGCCATAAACCTCGGCGAGCACGAAGGTCGCGTTGGCGACGATCACCGCGTAGAAGATGAACGCGGTGAGGCTGCCGGCGGAAAGCCGGCCGGCGAAGACATCGTGCGCGCCCAGCCAGAGCAGCAGCGCCACGGCGCCGAAGGCGAGCACGATCACCGCGGAGATAAGCGCCGCCAGGTAGTTGGAGCGCTGCACCGCGACACCGAACACCGCCTCGACCGCGCCGGCGAATGTGCTGCTCTCCAGGTCCTCGTGCGCGAAGGCCTGCACGGTGCGGATCTCGTGCAGGGTTTCGTCGACATGGCTGGAGACATCAGCCACGCGATCCTGCACGGTGCGCGAGAGCTTGCGCAATCGCCTGCCGAGCAGCCCGATCGGCAGCAGCACGAAAGGCATGCACACCAGGGCGAGCGCCGTGAGCTTGACGCTGGTGTAGAACAGCATCGCCACGCAGCCGATCATCGTGAAGAGCATGCGCAGCGCGTAGAGGAACGTGCCGCCCATCACGGCTTCGATGAGCGTCACGTCGTTGGTCACGCGCGAAGCGACCTCGCCGGTGCGCGTTTCCTCGTAGAAGCCCGGGGAGAGCTTCAGCATGTGGTCATAGACGCGGCGACGCAGGTCGGCGGTGAAACGCGCGCCGATCCAGTAGATGTTGTAGACGCGGAACCAGGTAAGCACGCCCAGCACCACGATCAGTCCGATCATGTAGGCCACGGTCTGGTCGAGCGCTTCGGCCTGGCCGCCGCGGGCGAAGCCCTTGTCGATGACCTGCTTCAGGCCCTCGCCGATGACCAGCACCATGGCGGCAGACAACACGATCGCCACGAAGGCGATCGCGATGCGCGCGCGGTACGGGAGGAGAAGCCGGAAAAGCGGCAGCAGCCGACGCGAGGCAGGCCCCTTAGCTTCCCCGGCGGATGATGGGGCGCGCGACCGTGCCGGAGACCGGGAAGCCGCCGCGGTCCTGCGCCACCTGCGAACGGATTTCGAGATTGAGGCGGCCGGTCAGGTTGCTGTTGGCGCCGATATCGAGCCCGCCGGTGCCGCGCAGCACTCCGCCCTGCAGGTTGATGTTTCGATAGGAGAGGTTGCGGTTGGAGATGGTGACTTCGCCCGTGAGTTCGGCGAATTTGGTCACGCCCGCACGCTGGCCCGCCGCATCGGACTGCATCACGGCGACGAGGTCCACGTTGGAAACCGAACCCTCGGCCAGCTTGAACTTGCCGTTGGTCTTGGTCTCGGCGAAGATCTGGTCGACGGTTGGGCCGGAGGCCACGAAGGCGAAGTTGCCGTCGAGCTTGCCGGTGACCGAGACGTCCTTGGTGAAGGCGCGCACCAGCTCCTTGGCGTTGACGCGCGACAGCGACAGGTCGCTCTCCAGCTTCACCCCCTGCGCCCAGCTGATCCTGAGCGTGCCCTGGACCTTGCCTTCCATGGTCGAGGCCTCGAACTCCGGGATCACCACTTCCGTGCCCGACCACACGCCCTTCAGCTGTATCAGGCTGATGGGGAAGTTGGCGCCGTAGGGGAGCGCCCAGTTGCGCGCGTAGAAATCGAGGTCGACACCCTTTTCGCCGGGTTTCATCGCCAGCGTCCAGCCGGACTTGGCGGTGATGTTGGCATCGGTGAGCTTGCCGTCGCGCGCGAAGGACAGCGCGGCGTCGAAGTTCTCCAGCGTGGGCTTGACGTCGATCTTCACGTTCTTCAGCAAGATCGAGCTGATGGCGCCGGTTTCCGCCTTGCCTTCCGTGCGGCCCCAGACCGGGATGCGGCGCACCGCGTCGTTGCTGACGGTGACGTCGTCCAGTTCGATGGCGCTGATCGACAGCTTGTCGCTGAATATCGAAGCAACGTCGAGGAAGATCTTGCCGGTCTGCGCCTTCGCATCGAGCAGCTTGCCCACCGCAAGGTTCTCGACCCGCAGGTGCGGCGCCGGCAACAGGCGGAAGGTTGTGGATGCGATCGACACGTCGTCGTGCAGCCAGGCGGACATCGCCTTCTCGACCTTGACCGCGAGGTTGCGCATCGGGATCACGTGCACCGCGATGATCGCGACGATCACGCCGCCCAGCAGCGCGAACATGATGTTGCGGACGAGGTGGTTGTCCTTGCGGCGCGCGCGGCGCTGCGAGGGCGTGAACTCGGGCGCTTCGTTGTCGGGCGTGACCTTGGTGCGCAGGATGTCGGCGATGTCGCGCGCCTTCCTGGCCTGTTCGGAACGGATGCGATCGTCCTCGTCGCGCTCGGCCTTGTCCTTGGCCTGCATGTACGCCTTGGCCTGCGCCTTGCCCTCGATCTCGGCGCGCTTGACCATGTCGCCTTCGATCTCGGCCTGCACCTTGGCGCGTGTGTCCTCGGCGATGGTCTCGCGGGCGCGCGACTCGATGCGCGCGCGCATCTCCGCTTCTTCCTTCGCCTTGCGCTCGGCCTCGATGGTGGCCGACAGTTCGCGCTGGCGCCTGTCCGCTTCCTCGGCTTCGATCTTGGCGCGCGCCTCGGCTTCGTACTTCGCCTGCCGCTCGGCGTTGACGCGCTCTTCCACCGTCGCGCGGTCTCGCGCGGCGGCGTCCGATTCCGCCTTCGCGCGGGCTTCCGCATCGCGCGCCCGGGCTTCCGTTTCCTTGGCACGCCTGGCCTCGGCTTCCGCGGCGGCGCGCAGCCTGCTCTGCTCCTGTTCGGCCTGCGCCTTCAGCACGCGTGCCTGCTCTTCACCTTCTGCCTTGAGTTTGCGGGCCCGCTCCTCACCTTCGGCCTTGAGGCGGCGTGCTTCCTCTTCGGCCTTGCGGTTCTGCTCCTCGGCCTGCGCGCGCAGCTTGCGCGATTCTTCCTCCGCGCGTTTCGACTGCACTTCGGCCTGGGCGCGCAGCTGGCGCGTTTCTTCCTCGGCCTTCATGCGCGCTTCGGTTTCCGCGGCGGCGCGGGCTTCCGCAGCGGCGCGTTTCTTCGACTCTTCCTCGGCGCGTGCCATGGCATCGCGTTCCGCGCCCACGCGGGCATCGGCTTCCGCCATGGCGATGGTCTTGCGCTCTTCGCGCAGGCGCTCTTCCAGCTCCGCCTTGGCGGCCAGGCGCGCCTCGGCCATGATCTCGGCTTGCATCTCGGCGCGAGTCTGGGTCTTTTCGTCGACCTCGTTCTTGAGCAGCTCGGTCATCTCCGCGCGGATGCGCGCCTCGATTTCCTCTTTCAGGCGCGCCTTCATCGCGGCTTCGGCGTTGCTCGCTTCCGCAGCCTGCTTCTTCGCCGCGGCTTCGGCTTCGGCACGCGCCTTGGCCATCGCGGCGGCTTCCGCCTCCGCGCGCGCACGCGCTTCAGCCAGCGCCTTGGCTTCGCGCTCGGCGCGAACGCGCAGCTCCGCGAGCTTGCGGCCCTCTTCCTCTTCCTTGGCTTTCTGCTCGGAGGTGAGCTTGGCCTGCTGCTGCGCGATCGCCTGCTTGCGCGTTTCTTCCTCGCGCATTTTCGATTCGAGCTCGAGACGAGCGCGCTCCGAGGCTTCCTTCGCCTTGCGGGCCTGCTCCATCGCCTGCTGCTCGGCCTGCTGGCGCGCCTTGGCTTCCGCATCCGCGCGCACGCGCGCTTCCGCTTCCACCTTCGCCTTCATGCGCGCGGCTTCGTGCGCCGCTTCACGCGCCTTCTTGTCGGCGCCCGCCGCTTCCTGCTGGCGGACGAGCTCGCTGATGTCGTTGGCCGCGCCCGCGACGACGCGCTGCGTGGAGGCCGGCAACTTGTGGGGGGCGGTGAAGTCGAAGTCGTCTTCGTTGCCGCTCGCGAAGGGATCGATCTCTTCCTTGCGCGTCTCGAAGATGCGGGCGAAGCCGTCCTTGGCCAGCGTGTTGAGCGCCTTTTCCAGGACCCCCTTGTCGATTTCGGCCTTCTCGAGGAGCTGGCCGAAATTGGACTTGCCGTCGATCAGCTTGAGGACCTTCATCAGGTCCTTCGAAAGCGAGGCGGATTTCTGGTTGACCTGCGTGATGCCCTTCGCGGTCTTGGTGAAAACGGTATTACGGTCCATCCGACTCCCCGCGGTGGTTTTGACTTCGCTTTTCCGTGCCCAATAATGGCATGAATTCAGGGCCTTGGAAAATGAACCCCCTCGCGTTCAAGGTGTTCTAAGTTCATGATGTCGTCCCGAAGACGGCATCATGCGTTAATTCGAAACCAAGCCAATTCGCAAGCATCGCCCGGAGGAAGGTAAAAACTACCATGCGCATCATCGCCAAGCTGTTGCTCGCCATCGTGCCGCTGATCGCGGCCGTGCCCACCGTCGCCCAGGACATTCCGGGGCGCGTCGGGCGCGTCGCCTTCATCGAAGGCCAGGCGTCCGTCTATTTCGACCCCGATGAAGGCTGGGAGCCAGCCTACGTCAACTCGCCCGTCACCTCGGAGAATTCGATCTGGACGGATGAGAATTCCCGCGCTGAAGTGCGCGTCGGCGGCACCGCGCTGAGGATCGACCAGACCACCCAGATCGACTTCGCTCGCCTCGATGACGACACGCTGGAAACCTTCGTGCCGCGCGGTGTCGTCTCCGTGCGCGTGCGCCACTACCAGAGCGGCCGCGAGCTGGTGTTCGACACGCCCTACGCGCGCTTCTCGTTGCGCGCGAATGGCCGCTACCGCATCGACGTCGATCCGGAACGCGAAGAAGCCCGCATCACCGTCTTCGCCGGCGACGCGCGCGTGGGCACTGGCGGCAATTCGCTGCGCGTGCGCGCCAACCAGACCATCCGTGTCTTCGGGGGCGACAACTCTTCGTACGTCGTGGAAAACGCGTATGCAGACCCGTTCGACAAATGGGCTACCTCACGCGACGCGCGCTGGGTAGAAACACGCTCGGTCCAATACGTCTCGCCGGAAATGACCGGCTACGAAGACCTGGACTCCTACGGCAACTGGCAGCAGGAGCCGGAGTACGGTGCCCTCTGGTACCCCACGCGCGTCCAGAACGACTGGGCTCCCTACCGCTACGGCCGCTGGGACTACGTGCGCCCCTGGGGCTGGACCTGGGTCGATGACACGCCCTGGGGCTATGCGCCGTTCCATTACGGCCGCTGGGTCAACGTTCGCAACCGCTGGGCCTGGAGCCCGGGCAAGCGTGAATTGCGCCCGACCTGGGCGCCCGCGCTGGTTGCATGGATCGGCGGTTCCAACTTCAACGTCGGTGTGTCCAACAGCCCCTCCGTCGGCTGGTATCCGCTGTCGCCCTGGGATCGCTACGAGCCGTGGTATCGCGCCAGCCCCGCTTACGTGAATCGCGTGAACGTGATCGTGATCAACCAGGCACCGCGCAACGATCGTCGCGAATGGCGCGATTACAACCGCACCAGCGCCGTGACCGTCGTCAGCCGCGAAGCCGTGGTTGATCGCCGCCCAGTGCAGCAGGCTCGCATCCAGGTGCGCCCCGAGCAGATCCGCCTGGCGCAGGCCACCACGCCTACCCAGGTGCTGCCGCCGCGCAATGAAGTGGTGCAGCGCCGCGTGAGCGAGCGCACGAAGGAGGCGCAGAAGTCAGGCACGCCCACTCCTCGTCCGGGCCCGCCCCCCGCTGGCCGAGTGCCGGGCGCGGAGCGCCCCACGGGCCCTGCCGCCCGTCCGGACTTCGTGCGCAAGCCTCCGCCTGCTGCAACCGCCACGCCGCAACCGGCGCGCGCCGAGCCGCCGCCGGTGCAGCGTGTGAGCCGCCCGGGCACGACCCCGCCCCCGCGTGAGATGCAGCAACGTGAAGCGCTGACCAAGGAAGCGCCGCCGGCGAAGGAAAACGCGCCACGCACGCCGGTCACCCGTGAAGCGCCGCCTGCGCGCGAAATGCCTGCGCCGCGTGTGCCGGTGACGCGTGAAGCGCCGCCGGCGCGCGAAGCAGCGCAGCCGCGGGAAGCCCCGGCACGCGAAGCGCCGGCACCGCGCACGCCGGTCACGCGTGAAGCCCCACCCGCGCGTGAAGTGCCGGATCGCTCGCGTGAAGCACAGCAACAACAGCAGCAGCAGGCGCGCGAGACACAGCAGCAGGTTCGCGAGGCACAGCAGCGCGATGCGCAGCAACGCGCTGCGGAGCAGGCCAAGGCGCGTGAAGAGACACAGCAACGTGCTGGGGAGCAGGCCAAGGCGCGTGAAGCGCAGGCGCAGCAACGTGCTGCGGAGCAGGCCAAGGCGCGTGAAGAGGCACAGCAACGCGCTGCAGAGCAGGCCAAGGCGCGTGAAGCGCAGGCGCAGCAACGCGCTGCAGAGCAGCAGAACAAGGCCCAGGAGCGCGCCGCCGCGGCGCAGAAGGCACAGCAGGAGCGTGCCGCGCAGCAACCGAGGCCGGAGCGAGCCGCACCCGCGCCACGCCCCGCTCCCGCGGAACGCGCTGCTCCCGCGGAACGCCCTGCGCCCGCGGAACGTCCCGCCCGCGAGGCGCCGAAGCGCGACGAAAAGGAAAAGGACGACGAAGAGAAGAAACGCCGCTAGCCGGCAATCACCCACAGGGCCCTTCGGGGCCCTGTTTTTTTTCCTTCACGCGCTCGCGTCGTGAAGGGTCACCGGAGTGACAAACCGTAACAGACGGCAAGTCCCTCGCCATTGTCTCGGCCGACGATGCGGGCGCAAACTTCTCCTATCGTGACGCAAGGAGAATCAAGGATGAACCTCAAGTACCTCGCACCCGTGCTGCTGCTGCTCGGATCCACTCCGGCTGCCGCGGACTGCACCTGGGACTGGCTCTGCAATGGCGAGGGCGCTTGCAAGTTGATGCCGATCTGCGACAGCGTGAATGAAATTCCGCCCGCGCGTCCCGACAGCCAGCCGCCGGCCACGCCGCCGCTTTCCATGCGTCCGCATCGCATCGCCGGTTCGGGCGTGGGTGCCGGCAACACACTCACCTGCGAACACATCATGCGCAAGGGCAAGAGCGGGCGCTGGTACTGGAACGAAGCCTGTTTCTGCAGCGACCAGTCGAAGGCGAAGGACCCAAGCGCGCCGTTCGCCAACATCGTCCGTTGCGACGCGAAGTAGCGGCTACTTCAACCGGCGGGGAGTGAATTCCTCCTCGATCGCGTCCTTGAAGTAGCTCGCCGGGCTGGGAGAATTCATCAGCCGTCGATAGATCTCCGGAGACACGTTCGAATACTCGAAGGTGCCGGTCGCCATCTCGATCACCAGCTTGCGGTTGCCCTCGTCATAACCCGCGGCCTTCAGGCCTGCGGCGTTCAGTCGCTTCATTTCCAAAGCTACGCTCCTTGCCGCGCCAGATGCGCGAGCAGTTGGTCGATGTCTTCGCGATGCTCGCGATCATGGCCCACCATCATCGAGACCAGTTCGCCGAAGGTGACCGGCTGGTCCCCGAAAAACGCGTGGGCCTCCATCATGTCCGCGGTGAGCGGCGCGAGCATGCCGGTGAGCTCGCGCCGGGCCGCGGCGAACTCCCGCGCGGCGATACGCGCGTCCTGCGAGGGGTAGTCACGCGCCACGGCCACCGCGCCGCCGTCGAAAGGTTCGAGGCGCGGCGACTGCTCGGAGACGAGGCGCCGCACGCGCACCAGGAAGCCTTCGCGCTCGAGGTCGCGCAGGTGGCATGCGTGCTCACGCAGCGAGAACTTGCCCGCCTCCGGCCGGCGGCCCAGGGCATCCGCGCCCACCTGCGCCATGGCGGCATCGAGGTAACCCGGCATGGAGTCGAGGCGCTCGATCGCCTCGGCCAAGGGCAGTTGGGGATTCGTCATCCCCGGATTATGGCAAAACTCAGTGGCTCGCCTTGTCGCCCCAGAGCTGCTTCAGGCGCGCGTCGCGGCCACATCCGCTGCGGTAGAAGTTGTAGCGCACCGGATTTTTCTTGTAGTAGTCCTGGTGATAGTCCTCGGCCGGGTAGAAGGTGCCCGCCATCTCGATCGGCGTCACGATTGCTTCCTTGAAGGGCTTCGATTTCTCGAGCGCGGCCTTCGAGGCTTCCGCGGCCTTCTTCTGTGCATCGTCGTGATAGAAAATCGTCGTGCGGTACTGGTTGCCGCTATCGCAGAACTGGCGATCCTTCACCGTCGGATCAACGTTCACCCAGAACACCTCGAGCAGCTTCTCGTAGCTGACCTTCTTCGGGTCGTAGATCACCTGCAGCGCCTCGGCATGGCCGGTGGAGCCGGCGGAGACCTCCTGGTAGGTCGGATTGAGCGTGCGGCCACCGATGTAGCCCGAAATCGTCGCGGACACGCCAGGCAACTTGTCGTACGGCGGCTCCATGCACCAGAAGCAGCCGCCTGCGAAGGTTGCAACGGCCTGGCCCGGCGGCACGACGGGTGCAGCAGCAAAGACGGCGCCAGCGGACAGCAGCAGCGCGGCAGCGAGGGAAATCTTCTTCATGGTTGTTTCTCCGTGAATTCGAGGGTCATTTCGCACTCGCCGTCCTCGTCGACCCCGCCCGTATGGCGGAATCCGAGGTGTTCATAGAGGCGTGCGGCGTTCTCATTGGCAGGTACGTATGAAAGCGTCATCCGGTTGCAGTTCGGCACCGCCCGCGCGATTTCGATCGCCAGCCGCAGGCCCGCGCTGCCGTAACCGCGACCCTGGTGGCGGAAATCCACCAGGAAGCGGTTCAGGTAAATCTCGTCCTGGCGCTCCCTCAGGAGGATATAGCCCACCGGCACCGTGCCCGCGTAGATCGCAAGCGAGCGGAACGCCGCACGCCCGTTCACCTGCCAGAAGGACTTCGCGATGCTGGCAACGTGGAATCGCTGCTCGCCGATCACACGCAGCTCGCCCACGAGGTCGATGTTGGTTTCGTCGACGTCGCGCAGCGCCACCTCGCCATCGATCGCCGTCGGCACCTCGCCCGGCTCCCAGAGAAAGGCCGCGCCACGCACGCCGCTCGAATCACCATGGCGTGGCGGCAACAGCAACGTGCGCACCGCATCCGAGAACACGTGCCGGCCCCAGAGCTTCGGCACGTTTTCGTAGAGACGCTTCACGTTGGACAGGCCGCCGCCGAGCACGATGGCATGAGGATCGAGGATGTTGATCACGCTGGCGAGCGAGCGCGCGAGCCGCTCCTCGTAACGCGCGAGTGTTGCTTCGCAAGCGGCATCACCCGCCTGCGCGCGCGCGACGATTTCTTCCGCGCAGTGTTTTTCCCCCGCCACCTTCGCGTGATCCGCGACCATGCCCGGCCCCGAGAGATAGGTCTCGATGCAACCCGCGCGGCCGCAATAACAGCCGGGCAGCGGAAGGTCCTGCGGCTGCGGCGACGGCAACGGGTTGTGCCCCCACTCGCCGCCGATGGAATTGGCGCCGCCATGGACGCGGCGCAAGACCACGAGCCCGCCGCCGACGCCGGTACCGAGGATCACGCCGAAATTGACTTCCGTTGCGGCACCCGCGCCGTCGAGCGATTCAGAAAGCGCGAAGCAGTTGGCGTCGTTGGCGAGGCGCACCGGACGGCCGAGGCGCTTCTCGAGGTCCTGCTGCAGCGGCTTCCCGTTGAGGCAGGTGGAGTTGGCATTCTTGACCAGGCCCGTCACCAGCGAAAGCGCGCCAGGCATCGCAACACCCACCGTGGCGCCCCTGCCCAATTCGCGCTCGGCTTCATCAATGAGCTGGCCTACCGCCTCCACCGTCGCCGCGTAATCACCGGCCGGCGTTGGCACGCGGCGGCGCAGCTTCACCTTGCCACCCGCGTCGATCGCGGCGAGTTCGATCTTGGTGCCGCCAAGGTCAATGCCGATTCTCATCGCGGCCTCGGCAACCATCGGATCAGAATGCCTTCGGGCTCTTCAGCGCGTTGCGCTTGAACGCGCGCGAGCTCGTCTGGTAGTAGGCGATGGCTTCCTTCAGCAGCACCGGGTCGGTCGCCACCGGGGTCGCCGCGTAGGTTGCCGGATCGATCCGGAAGGCCTCGGACTTCTGCAGCGGCGACAACACGGTGAGCAGGCCATTCTTGAAATAGCCCAGCTCCTGGTAGTTGCTGATGAAGGCGCGCGCGGGATTGTCCTGGTTTTCGAAGATCGATTCACCGAAATAATGGTCGTCGCCCCTGGCACCGAGGAGGTCGAGCAGCGTGGGCGGCAGATCCATCTGGCTGGTCATCTTGCGAAAGACGCCGGGGGGCAGCATGTCGGGTGCGTAAAGTATCAACGGAATGCGATAACCCGGCACCGGCAGCTTGGTCTTGCCCGCGGCCGAAGCGCAATGGTCGGCGACGATCACGAACAGCGTGTCCTTGAACCAGGGCTTCGATTTGGCCTGGTCGATGAAGCGCCCGATCGCATAGTCCGTGTACTTGACCGCGCCGTCGCGTCCACCCGGCGATTTGATGTCGATGCGGCCATCGGGGTAGGTATAGGGACGATGGTTGGTCGTTGTCATGATGTGGGCAAAAAACGGCCTTGCCTTCGCCCCCGGCTCGTCGAGGATGCGCAGCGCGTTGTCGAACAGCGCCTCGTCCGCCACGCCCCAGACGTTTTCCATCGGGATCGACGCGCGCGGGAAATCGGTGCGGTCGACCACTTTGTAGTCGTTGCTGGCGAAGTACGCATTCATGTTGTCGAAGTAGCCGTACCCGCCGTAGATGAAATACGAGTTGAAACCCTGCAGTTTCAGTAATTGCCCGAGCGCGATGAGGTGGTCATTGTTGGGCCTGCGCAGGATGGCCTGCCCGGGGATGGGCGGCGTGCCGAGGGAAAGCGCCTCGAGGCCGCGGACGGTGCGCGTGCCGGTGGCGTAGACGGTCTCGAATTTCAATCCTTGCGCCGCCAGCGCATCGAGGCGCGGCGTGAGTTTCCTGTCGCTGCCGTAACTGCCGACGAATTCCGCGGACAGGCTCTCGACCGAGATCAGCACCACATTCTTCGGATTGCGCTTGAAGGGGCCGAGCTCGTCCGGCTCGTGCCCATCGTCCTTCATCCCGATCGCTTTCGACAGCGGCAGGCGCTCGACGCCGAGGCCCAGCAGGATCGTGTCGGCCTCCTCCTGCGGGATGGTCTGGTAGAAGCGGTCGTAGTCGAGTTCGTTGCGGCGCATCGCCGCCGCAAGCGAGAACAATCCGTTGCCGGAAATCTCGAGCGCGTGTTCGTTTCCCGCGCCACTCATCTGATCGACGCTGGCGGCGAAGTAGCTCCCGGCGGGCAGTGCCAATGCCGCCACAAGCAGCGCGATTCGGCGCCAGGGCCCAAGTGGGGCATCGTCGAACCGGATGCGCCAGGAGAGCAGCCACGTCGCCAGCGCCGCGGTGCCCGCGATGACACCGAGGATCAACCCGACCGGATAGGACTGGCGGATGTTGCCGATCACCTCGCTGGTGTAGATGAGGTAGTCGACGGCGATGAAGTTGAAGCGCGTCGTGAACTCATCCCAGAAGACGATCTCCGAGATGGCGCCAAAGAGCAGCAACGCTATCGCTGCGCACGTCACCAGCCAGCGCACCAGGTTCATCACGCGAGAGGCGCGCCAGCGCGACGGCAGCAGCGCGCCGACGAGGAGCACGGGCGCCAGCAGGTAGGCGATGGTGGCGAGGTCGAACCACGCTCCCACGGCGAAAGCCGCGGCCACCTGGGGAATCGTGAAAGCGGAAAGTCCCACGAGAAGCAGCAGCCACATTCGCAATGCGAGCCAGATGACAATCGCGGCGGCCGCAAGCAAGGCTGCCAGGTCCCAGCGGCGCTTGAGGAAGACGCTGCTCAAGTCATCGCTTCCACGCGAGCACCAGCACGCCGGCCGTCACCAGCCCGATGCCGCCCCAATCGCGCAGTGAAGGCCTTTCACCCAGGAAAGCGGTGGCGAACACCGCGACAAGCACCACCGAGAATTTGTCCACCGGCGCCACGCGCGAGGCATCACCAACCTTGAGGGCGCGGAAATAGCAGACCCACGAAGCTCCCGTCGCGAGGCCCGACAGCACCAGGAACGTCCAGTTGCGCGGCGCGAGGCTGCGCGGATCGACCCATTTGCCGGTTGCAGCGACAAATGCCGCCAGGCAGCCCAGGATCACCACGCAGCGCACCAGCGTGGCGTAATCCGGGTTGATTCCTTCGAGGCCCACCTTCGCCAGCACCGCGGTGAGTGCCGCAAAAACGGCCGACATCACTGCCCAGATTACCCAGCCCTCGAATTGCATCGCTCGCGACCCTTGGCTACCAGTTCAGGATCGATTGAAACATGGATTGCCGCGATCTGCGGTATCGCGGATCTGCGGTATCGCGACGATTCACGCGGGAACATGGGAAAATCGCCTCGTGAACGTATTGATTGTTGCAACCGTTGCCGCCGGCCTGTACGTGGACCAGCACTGGCTCCCGCACGGCCAGTGGGCCGTCAACCTCTTCGCCTGGGGCGTGATGGCCGCGCTGTGGATGCGCAGCCCGCGCGAAAGGCGCCCGGCGCTGATTGCATGCCTGCTGATCGCGACGGCGGGAGAAGTTTTCCTGTCACTGGTATGGGGGCTCTACACCTATCGCCTCGACAACCTCCCGCTCTTCGTGCCACCGGGGCACGTGCTGCTTTTCTATCTTGGCATGCAGATCTCGGAGCGCCTGCCGGTGCAAACGGAATGGTGGATTGCCGCGCTCGCACTCCCGGTGGTCGCGTATTTTGCATTCACCGGGCGCGACACGCTGAGCCCGCTGCTCTACGCGATGTTCATCGCGTGTTTGTGGCTCTCGCCCTCGCGGCGGCTGTACGCAACGATGTTCGTGCTCGCGCTCTCGATGGAGCTCTACGGCACCTGGATGGGCAACTGGGTATGGGCGCGCGATGTGCCCTGGATGGATCTGGCCACGACCAACCCACCGCTGGCCGCGGGGGCCTTCTACTGCGTGCTGGACCTGCTGGTGGTGAGCCTCACGCAAAAAACAATTGTCATTCCCGCGAAAGCGGGAACCCAGGCATAGACGGAGGGCAGCCTTGTGCGGCGTTCCCGCCTTCGCGGGAATGACACTCAGCCGGCCAACCCCGGCTTGAATCCCAGGGTGGCTTCGCACCACGCCGCAACCTGCAGCGCGCGCTCGTCATTGCGGTAGCGCCCGACGATCTGCAGTCCCAGCGGCAGTCCCCTGGGGCCGCGGCCCGTCGGGATGGCCACTGCCGGCATGCCGGTCTGGGTCCACAGCGAGCAGAACGCAGCGTCGCCGGTGTTGGCAAGGCCTTCCGGCGCCTCGCCCGCCGCGGGCAGCGTGACGATCGCATCGAAGCGCGCGAACATCGATTCGAACCAGTCGCGATAGGCCTCGCGCCTGGCCAGCGCGCGCGTGTATTGCTCCGGTGTCACCTTGTGGCCGCGATCGAGGATCTCGATCAGCGGCGGTGAGAGGCGGATGCGATGGCGCGATTCGATCAGCAGGAAGCTCTTTACCGCGTCGCGCGACATGATCACCATCGCGTTGTCCCACGCGTCGTCGAAGAGCTTCGGCAGGTTGACCTCCTTGGTTTGCGCGCCGGCCTGCGACAGGGCACCGACGCACTCGTCGAAGTGCGCGCGCTGGTATTCGGCGGCAAGGTTCCATTTCTGCGTGCGGATGACGGCGATGCGCGGCATCGCGGCCATCGGCTCGAGCGGCACGCGCAGCATGTGCACCGGGCCGGGGACCGAGGTCGCCTCATCACGCGCGTCCTGGCCCATCAGGCAGGCTCCAAACCAAGCAGCGTCACCGACCGAGCGTGCGAACACGCCGATGGTGTCGAGCGTCGGAGCGAAGGGATGCACGCCGGTGCGCGAGATGGCGCCGAAGCTCGGCTTGTAGCCCACGACGCCACAGAAGGCGGCAGGCCGAATGACGGAGCCCAGCGTCTGCGTGCCGATCGCCACCGGCACAAAGCCCGCGGCAACGGCGGCGGCCGATCCGCTCGAGGAGCCACCCGGCGAATGCGCAAGGTTCCACGGGTTGCGCGTCTTGCCGGCACTGCGATAGGCGAACTCCGTGGTGACCGTCTTGCCCATCACCAGGCCACCGAGCGCTTCGAGGCGGCGAACGACCCACGCTGAAAGACTGGGCACGTTGTTGTAGAAGATGCGCGTGCCCATGCGCGTCGGGATGCCGCGCGTGTTGATGATGTCCTTTACGCCCACGGGAATCCCGTAGAGCGGAAGGTCGGCGAGGATGCCGCCGGCGCGCTCCTCGGCATCGGCCATCGCGCGCTGCGGGTCGAACCACTCCCAGGCCTGGATCTTCGGATCGAGCTCCGCGATGCGCGTGGAGCACGAGGCGACGTAGT